>NZ_JBPJZT010000070.1:0-1038 GCF_051216375.1 Variovorax glacialis
ATTCGCGTGATGAACGGCGTGCATGACAAGGTGCGGTCCGCACTTGGAGCCGCATGCAACAAGGCGGAACTTGATTCCTGGATTGCGGAAGGGGCAATGCTTGATGGGGAGGCATTTGCGGCGCTAGTGATCACTTCAGCGAGCAGCAGAGCTTCGCGCGAAGGTCAAGTCCCAATATAGAGCAGCTGTTGGCGGACGAGGAGTACCAAGTCCGCATTCCTCAGGCGCCGACGTGAAGGGGGGCACATGGGTATTCGGGCATTCAGGATGCCCCATAGAAGCTCGGCTCCGCAAACGCCGGGGCTAGACCTCGAATGTCCGATGCCACGCGCGCCCTCCCCTCGAGGACCCGACTATCACGAGCACCTGCTACGTTGCGCGGTGACCGCGGACGGAGGTCGATTCGCAGCCTTCGGAGAATGCTCATGACCTGGGCCGCTGTTCGACGTCTCTTGCGCACCTCGCTGTTAGCATCAGCTGCCCTCGCGCCCGGCATTGGCGTCTGCGGAGGCACCCTCACGCACCCGGCCCTCGCCGGGTATAGCTACCTCGAAGCGAATTCATCGCGTGCGGACGATGAACCGAGCCTGCACGCCACGTTCTTTGGGACGACCACCATCGTGCTGTCTGACCGGACGCAAGCCGTCATCACGGACGGCTTCATCACCCGCCCGGGTTACCTGCAGATCCTCTTTGGACGCATCGCCCCGGATGCCGCCCTAATCGAGAAAGTGTTGGATGCAAGCGGCGTCACCAAGTTGCACGTGCAGGCGATCCTGGTGGCGCACTCCCACTTCGACCACGCACTCGATGCACCTGTGGTCGCCATGCTCACGGGCGCCAAACTGGTCGGAACCGAGTCGACCCGAAACATCGCGGCCGGCCAGCATTTCAACGGCGCCTTCGTTGTCGCTGGGAATGGAATGATCGAGCCCGCCGGCGCCTTCACGATCAAGATGCTGCGCTCCCTGCACTCTTCCCCTGCGACGGCGATGGGCTCGATCCTCGCGCCTTTGGAAGTCCCGGCACGCGCCAGCG
>NZ_JBPJZT010000007.1:0-436446 GCF_051216375.1 Variovorax glacialis
GGCGGCAAGTTGGGAAACCAGACAAGCCGCGCAATCAAGGCCGGATATAAGGACGCAGCCGACTTCTTCACAGCACGACACGACTTCTTCTTGCAACCCGGGAGGCATCCATATAAGCCGTCATGGACTTCTCGCACATCTTCAACATCGCGCAGCTCGCCAATGCGCTCGCGCTGGCCTCGCTGCTGACGATCCTGGCCAGCGGCCTGGCGCTGATCTTCGGCCTGCGGGACGTGATGAACTTCGGCCACGGCGCGCTGTTCATGCTCGGCGCGTACCTGGGCTATACCTTCTCGGGACTCTTCAGCTTCTGGGCGGCGCTCGTGATCGTGCCGCTGCTGCTGGCGCTGCTGGGGGTCGCTTTCGAGTACGCGGTGATCCGGCCCCTGCAGCATCGTTCGCACATGGACGTGGCGCTCGTCACCTTCGGCCTGGCGCTGGTGCTCAGCCAGATCGTGATCAAGATCTGGGGCACTTCACCGCTGCAACTGGATGCGCCATCGGTGCTGGCCGGATCGATCGACCTGTTCGGGCAACGCTATCCCGCCTACCGGATCTTCCTCATCGGCGTCGGATTCGGCACCTGCGTGGCGCTGGCGGTGTGGCTCAAGTACACGCGATCGGGCATGCACGTGCGGGCCGTGAGCCAGCAGCCGATGGTGGCCCGGATGATGGGCGTCAACACCGATCGCCTGAGCCTTCTCGTCGTGTGCCTGGGCACGGGCTTCGCCGGATTGGCGGGCGTGCTGGCCGGGCCGTACCTGTCGGTCGATCCCGCGATGGGCGGCGGCATCCTCATCAGCTGCCTGATCGTCGTCGTGATCGGCGGCCTGGGCAGCATCGGCGGCGCCATTGCAGCGGCCGTGATCTACGGCCTGATCCAGGTGATCGGCACGCTGGTGTCGCCGACGCTGGCCGTCATGGCACCGTACCTGCTGCTGTTCTTCGTCCTGTTGTGGCGGCCCCAGGGGCTCGGCCGGGGAAGGGTTGCCTGATGGCCATCGCGCAAGATTTCAGCGGGGTCGCGACAGCGGCTTCGCCCGGCGCCCGCGCCAAGGTGCCCGGCCTCGCCAAGCCGGCGTTGGTCGTGATCGCGATCGTTGTGCTCGGCCTGTTCATGCCGCAAGTGGTCAAGAGTTCGTTCTACCTGGGACTTCTGATCAACGCGATCGTGCTCGGCATCGCGGCCGTGGCGATCGGCTTCCTGGCGCATCAGAGCGGACTCATGATGTTCGGCGCCGCCGCCTTCACCGGTGGTGCGACCTACCTGTTCGCCATCGCGGTCACCCAGTTCGGCTGGAGCGTGATGACGGCCGTCTTCTTCACGCTGCTCGCCTCGACGGCACTGTCGGCCTTGATCGGCGCGCTCGTCATGCGCGCCCGGCCGCTGCCCTTCGCGATGCTGACCCTGGCGTTGGCGCAGATGCTGCGCTCGATGGTGATGATCACCGACTTCCGCCCGGTGACCGGCGGCGACGACGGGCTGGCGTTGAACTTCTCGGGCAGCTTCTTCGGCCTGACGCAGGCGCAACTCGCGCGGCCCGAGCTTTTCTGGCCGGTGGCCTGGCTCGCGCTGTGTGGCGTGATGCTGCTGGCCTGGGCGGTGGGGCGTTCGCGGACCGGCCGCGTGTTGCGCGCCATTCGAGCCAACGAGGAGCGCATGCGCTTCTCGGGCTTCAACACCTACGGGCCGCGCGTGCTCGCCTTCACGGTGTCGGGCTTCATTGCGGCGGTGTCGGGCCTGCTCACGGGCCTGAACACCGCCTTCGCATCGCCCGAACTGCTGGACTTCGTCACGGGTGGCCATGCGCTTGTCTCGACGCTGATCGGCGGCGTCGGCACCGTGGCCGGGCCGGTGCTCGGGGCGCTGCTCTACGTCATCGGACAGGATCAGTTCGGTGCCACCGGGCATCTGGAACTGCTCACCGGCCTCGCGGTGGTGCTGGTCATCGTGGCGTTCCCGCAAGGCATCATGGGCTTCATTCGCAATCACCTCGCCAGGGTCTTCAGCAAGAGCGCCGCGGCGAATCCGGGAGGCCGCGATGCTGCGCGTTGAAGACCTGAGCGTGGCCTACGGCAGCGTCAAGGCGCTGGAAGGCATCAACCTCGAAGTCGCACAGCGCGGCGTGCTGCATGGCGTGATCGGGCCGAACGGCGCCGGCAAGTCGACCTTGATGGACGCCATCACCGGGCGGCGCAAGCCCACGCGAGGGCGCGTCTTCGTCAACGGGCAGGACATCACGCACCATTCGGTGGTGCAGCGGCGCCGGCTGGGCATGTCGCGCTCGTTCCAGCGCACCAGCATCTTTCCGGGGATTCGCGTCGGCGAACAACTGGAGCTCGTGGCGTCACAGCTCGGCGAGAAGGACCTCGCGGGCATCGTCGACACGCTGGAACTCGGCGGCGTGTACGACGAGATGGCCGACAGCATCGCCTACGGGGACCAGCGGCGCGTGGACATCGCACTGGCCCTGGTCGGCCAGCCGACGCTGATGCTGCTCGACGAGCCTGCGGCCGGCCTGTCCACCAGCGAGACCGTCACGCTGTTCGAGCACCTGGCCACGGTGGTGCGCAAGCGCAATGTCTCGGCACTGGTGGTCGAACACGACGTCGATGCCGTTTTCCGCTTCTGCGATTCGATCACCGCGCTCGACCTTGGCCGGCTGCTGGCGCACGGCTCGCCGGCGCAGGTGCGCGGCGACCCGAAAGTCATTGCCGCCTATCTGGGGACCGCCGCATGAGCTTCATCGATGTCAAGGGCTTGCGTGCCGGCTACGGCAAGTCGGTGGTGCTGCGCGAGGTCGACCTGCAGGTCGAGGAGGGCGAGGCCGTGGCGGTGGTCGGCAAAAACGGTGCCGGCAAGTCCACGCTGCTGCTGTCCTTCTTCGGCGGTACGACCGTGAGCGGCGGGACCATCGAGGTCGGCGGTGTCGCGTTGCAGAAGCTGCCCGCCTACCGGGCCGCCATGCAAGGCGTCACGCTGTCGCCGCAGGGCCGGATGATCCTGCCGCACCTGACCGTCGGCGACAACCTCCAACTCGGCGCGGCGTGCAGGCGCAAGGGCCACTGGACCATGGATTCGGTCTACAAGCTCTTCCCGGTCCTTCGGGAGCGGCGCGACAAGATGGGCACGGAGCTCAGCGGCGGCCAGCAGCAGATGCTGGCGGTGGGGCGGGCATTGCTCGGCAATCCGCGCGTGCTGCTGCTCGACGAGCCGTCCGAAGGCCTCTCGCCCGTCCTGGTCGACGAGCTGGCCGACATCTTCAACAAGATCCGCGCCGCCGGCACCGGCGTGCTGATGGTCGAGCAGCACCTGAACCTCGTGCGCCGCGTCAGCCAGCGCTTCGTGGTCATGGCCAAGGGCGAGATCATCGACCGCGGACGCACTGCCGACATCGATACCGAGCAGCACCGCGCTGCGCTGGCTTTCTGACTTCAACACAGCAGGAGATCTCCATGATCCGCAATTTGCTCGCCGTCCTGGTCACTGCGGCAGTTTTCCAGGGCGCCGCCCTGGCGCAGGAAACCATCAAGCTCGGCGTCGTGAACATCGACACCGGACCGTTCGCGGTCAGCGGGGCGTTCGTGAACGACGGTGCGGCATTCGCCGTAGAGCGGCTCAACGCCCAGGGCGGCGCGCTCGGGCGCAAGTACGAACTCATCACGCAGAACCACGCCGGCACGCCCGCCACCGCGATCGCGGCGGCCAACCGCCTGGTGGAGCAGCAGGGCGTTTCGTTCTTCACGGGCCTGAACCCGTCGGGCACGTCGCTCGCCATCGCATCCAAGATGTCGGGCCTCAACGCGCTGTTCATCGACGCGACCGCGGCCTCGGACGACCTCACGGGCAAGAACTGCGGCCAGAACTACTTCCGCATCGGCATCACCGACGGCATGCAGGTCAACAGCCTGCGCGAGCAGAGCAAGGCGAGCGGCGTCAAGACCTGGGACCTGCTGATGGCCGACATCGCGGTCGGGCACGACACCGCCAAGCGCTTCACTGCCGCGATGCAGGAAAGCGGCGGCAAGGTGAACAAGACCCTGTTCGCGCCGATCACGGCGTCCGACCTCGGCAGCTACATCGCGCAGCTGCTCGACAAGCCGGCCGAGGGCCTGCTGATGTACTACCCGTCATCGGGCGGCATCGCGCTCATCAAGCAGCAGCAGCCGTTCAAGCTGTTCGAGAAGTACAAGACCGTGGTGTCCGCCTCGATGGTCAACGAGATCCTGATCGGCGCGCACGGCGACGCGAGCGTCGGCCTGTGGTCCGCGCAGAGTTACTTCTGGACCATGCCGGGCGAGCGCAATGCGGCCTTCGTGAAGGCCTTCGAGGAGCGCTACAAGCGCAAGCCGACCTACATCGACGTCGATGCCTACCTGTCTTTCGACCTCGTGCACCAGGCCATCCTGAAGGCGAAGTCGACCGAGGTGCCGGCGGTGCGTGCGGCGCTCGAAGGCCTGAAGGCGAACACCGTGGTCGGCGAAGTCGAGATGCGTGCGGCCGACCACCAGCTGTTGCGTCCGCTCGTCGTGGTGCAGGCGGTCAAGGCCGGCGACGGCAAGGGCGAGATCGCAATGCGCTCGATCGAGCCGACCGCGCAGATCGCACCCGCGGTCAGCCCCGAATGCAAGATCAAGATGTAGGCCGCGCCGAGCGGCGAGGACGCACGATGCGCCTGGCTGACTTGCTGGCGCAGGACTTCGGCACGCTGCCGGTATTGATCCGGGCGCACGCCGGGCAGCGTCCGCGCGACCCTGCGCTTGTGCTCGACGACCGCGTGGTGGACTACGGCACGCTCGACGCGATGATGGACCGGGTGGCCACGGCCCTCCAGCGCGATGGCGTGCAGCCGCGCGAGGTCGTCGCGGTCTGTGCTTCCACATCCATCGAATACGCCACCGTCTTTCTCGGCAGCCTGCGGGCGGGGCTGGCCGTCGCGCCGCTGGCGCCCGACACCACGCCGGCCGGCCTGGCCGCGATGGTGGCCGACGCAGGCGCGCGCTTCTTCTTTCATGACGCGGCGGTAGCGGAATCGCTCGAGGGCGTGCGGGGCCGCATCGCCGCACGCCGGATCAGCCTCGACGATTCGCCGGCCGGCGAGCCCCTGTCGGCATGGCTCGCACCCGTCGGCTCGTTGCCGCAGGCGGTGGAGGTGCAGCCGGACTGGACCTTCAACATCATCTATTCGTCGGGCACCACGGGCACGCCCAAGGGCATCGCGGTGCCTTACTCGTACCGATGGGCGCATGTCAGGCTGTTCACGAGCCTGGGCTACGGCGCGGATTCGTCGGTGCTCGTCTCGATCCCGCTCTATTCGAACATGACGCTGTCGAGCTTCCTGCCGGCGTTGTCGCTCGGTGCGAAGGTCGTGCTCATGAAGAAATTCGATGCCGGCGCGTACCTGAGGCTGGCCGAGCAGCACCGTGTCACGCACAGCATGATGGTGCCCGTCCAGTTCCAGCGGATCATGGCGCATCCGCAGTTCGACCAGTTCGACCTGTCGTCATTCCGCATGAAGTCCTGCGGGAGCGCGCCGTTTCCGCCGGGGCTGAAGGCCGACGTGCTGGCGCGATGGCCGGGCGGCCTGACCGAGTACTACGGCATGACGGAGGGCGGCGGCGTGTGTTCGCTCCCCGCGCACGAGCGGCCCGACAAGCTGCACACCGTCGGCAGGCCCGCGCCGGGCCACGACATGCGCGTGATCGACGAGGACGGCCGCGAGCTCCCGCCGGGATCCATCGGCGAGATCGTCGGCCGCTCGGGCACGATGATGGTCGGCTATCACAACCTTCCGGCGAAGACGGCCGAGGTCGAATGGTTCGATGCCGAAGGACGACGCTTCATCCGCAGCGGTGACGTCGGCCGCTTCGACGAGGATGGCTTTCTCGTCCTGCTCGACCGCCGGAAGGACATGATCATCTCGGGCGGCTTCAACGTCTATCCGAGCGATGTCGAAGCGGTGATGCGCACGCATCCGGATATTGCGGACGTCGCCGTGTTCGGCGTGCCTTCCGAGCGCTGGGGCGAGACACCGGTGGCGTGCGTTGTATTGCGCGAGGGCCTGACGACGTCAGCGGAGCAACTTCAGGCCTGGACCAACGAGCTTCTGGGCAAGCCGCAGCGGCTGTCCGCGGTGCGTGTCGTCGACAGCCTGCCACGCAGCGACATCGGCAAGGTGCTCAAGCGCCAATTGCGCGAGCGATATGGCGCGCCCGCCTCGAACTAGCAACCGACATAGGACGTAAACAGCAATGGGACCACTCCAAGGAATCAAGGTCGTCGAAATGGCAGGCCTGGCCCCCGGGCCCTTCGCGGCCATGATGCTGGCCGACATGGGCGCCGAGGTGTTGCGCATCGAACGGCCCGGCCAGGCGCATCCGCCGGGGCACCCGCATATCGAACTGCTCAATCGCAGCCGGTCCGCCATCGCGCTCGACCTCAAGACACCGGCCGGCCTCGATGCGCTGCGTCGCCTGCTCGCCGATGCCGATGCGTTCATCGAGGGATTCCGGCCGGGAACGATGGAGCGTCTCGGGCTGGGCCCGGAAGCCGCGCTCGCACTGAATCCGAAGCTCGTCTACGGCCGCATGACCGGCTGGGGCCAGGACGGCCCGCTCGCCAAGGCGGCAGGCCATGACATCAACTACGTCGCACTCACCGGCGCCCTGAACTCGATCGGCCCCAAGGACGGACCGCCGGTCGTCCCGCTGAACCTGGTCGGCGACTTCGGGGGCGGCGGCATGTACCTGGCGTTCGGCATCGTCTGTGCGTTGCTGGAGGCTCGGCAGTCCGGGAAAGGCCAGGTCGTCGACGCCGCGATGGTCGATGGTGCGGCGTCACTGATGACCTACATGTATGCGATGCTGGCCGATGGCACATGGAGCGACCGGCGCGGCGAGAACTCGCTCGACGGCGAGACCGCACCCTGGTACGGCATCTACGAGACGGCCGACGGCCGCTACATCAGCATTGCTTCGGCGGAACCGCAGTTCTACGCGGAACTGCTGCGCCTCACGGGGCTGGCCGGACAAGCGCTGCCGGATCAACTCGACCGGAGCAGTTGGCCTGCCTTCCGCGAGCGGTTGGCGGCGGTGTTTCGTGAAAAGACCCGCGCGGAATGGTGCGCGATCATGGAAGGCAGCGACGTGTGCTTCGCACCGGTGCTGACCCTTGCCGAGGCGGTCGCGCATCCACACAATCGCGCGCGCGGAACTTTCGTCGAAGTCGAAGGCGTGATGCAGCCCGCGCCGGCGCCGCGGTTCAGCCGCACCGTGCCCGATGTGCCGACGCTTCCGTGCGCCGCCAGCGAGAACCCTGCGGCGGTCCTGTCATCCTGGGGCTTCGGGGCCGGCGAGGTGGCGGCGCTGGAGGCCCAGGGCGCTTTCGGGGCGCGTTAGGGCTTGCGCCTGATCAGGGCGTGGATTCGTTGAGCGTGCGCACGCGCACGTCCTCGAGCGAGGTGCCCACCGCGCGTGTCACCGAACAGTGGTCGATCGAAAAGAGGTCCGTGCCTGGCGTGCGCAGCGCATGGGAGACCAGCGTCTTGATCGGCATGCCGTGGGAGAACACCGCGATCGTGGTGCCGCGCGAATCCGCAAGCAACTGCGCGAAGGCATCGAACACGGTCTGCCTGAACGCGTCGGGGTCGACGCCCAGGAAGCGCGGCGGCGAGGCGAGAAACTCGGCCCAGCGATGCGGTTCCTCCCGACGGATGGTCTCCGGCGATCGGTAACGCGTCGTGTGCAGGTCGCATTCGGCCAGCCCCGGGATCACCTCGATCTCGATCCCCAGGTGCCGCGCCAGCGGCGCCGCCGTGTCGAGCGCGCGCTGCTGCGGGCTGCTCACGATGCGGTCGATCGGTTCGAGGCAGAGCCGCCTGACGGCCACCGCGCGCGCCTGTGCGTGTCCGACCGCGTGCAGCGGCGGGTCGCCGGGGTTCGAGGCATGGCCTTCGTCGGGACGCCCGTGGCGCACGAGGAGCAGTTGCTTGGTCGACATATTGCGCATAATAACCGTATGCACGTGTACGACATACCTGGAATCCCGTCATGAGCCCGCGCGATGAACTCCCGCCGCCCACGCTCCAATGGACAGCGCCCGACGGCGTGCGGCTGGCCGGCGATGCCTGGGGTGATCCCGCGGGCCCGCTCGTGGTCCTGCTGCACGGCGGTGGCCAGACGCGTCATGCGTGGAAGAACGCCGGCAAGTCGCTCGGCCGGCGCGGCTATCACGCGGTAGCCTTCGACGCCCGGGGTCATGGCGATTCGGAATGGTCGCCGCAGGGCGACTATTCGCAGGATGCGATGGTGTCCGACCTGCGCCTCGTGGTCGATGCGCTCGGCGGTGGCCGTGCCGCGCTGGTCGGCGCGTCGATGGGCGGCGGCACCAGCCTCGTGGCGGCTGGCGAGGGACGGATCGATGCGAGTGCGCTGATCCTCGTGGACATGGCACCGCGGCTCGAAGTCGAGGGCGTCGACAGGATCCGCGCCTTCATGACGCAGAAACCCGAAGGCTTTGCATCGCTGCAGGAAGTTGCCGATGCCATTGCCCTCTATCAGCCGCAGCGTTCGCGCCCTGCGAGCCTCCACGGCCTCCGAAAGAACGTGAGGCTGACGCCCGAAGGCCGCTACCGCTGGCACTGGGATCCGAAATTCATGTCCGGCAAGGCCGACCTGCAGCGGATGGAACAGCGGATGTCCGCCGCGGCGCGCAGCCTGTCGCTGCCGGCACTGCTGATCCGTGGCGGCCTTTCCGACGTGCTGAGCGAGCAGGGTGCCGAGGACTTCCTGAGCCTGTATCCGCGCTGCGAGTACGTCAACATCGACGGCGCGGCCCACATGATCGCGGGCGACCGCAACGATGCCTTTGCGCGCAGCCTGATCTCGTTCCTCGAGCGCAACGTCCCGGCTACGCCTCTGCGCCCATCGTGATCACGATCTTTCCGAACTGCTCGCCGTTCGCGAGGCGATCGAATGCGGCGGGCAGCTCGTCGAGCGTGTAGCGCCGGTCGATCACGGGCCTGATGCTGCCGGCCCCGAAGAGTGCGAGCAGCTGGCGGCATTCCTCGATGCTGCCGCCGGTCGAGCCGTACACCTCGAGCTGCCGGATGAAGAGCCGCTGCAGGTCGGCCGACGGGTTGGAGCCGGTGGTCGCCCCACAGGTGACCAGTCGGCCGCCGCGCCGTAGCGATCTCAGCGAATCGTCCCAGCTCGCCTCGCCGACGCTGTCGATCACCATGTCGACGCCTTCGCCGTGGGTGAGCGCCAGGATGCGCTTCGCGACCTTCTCGCGCCGGTAGTTGACTCCGGCCGCCGCGCCGAGGGCCAGGGCGCGCTCGATCTTCTCGTCGCTCGATGAAGTCACCAGCACCCGCGCTCCCGCTTGCACGGCCAGCTGCAGGCAGGCCACGGCGACGCCACCGCCCACGCCGACGACCAGCACGGTCTCTCCGGGCCGGAGCGCGCGCTTGCCGAACAGCATGCGCCACGCCGTCAGGTAAGCGGCGAGGAGGGCACCGGCCTCGACGAGGTCGACGTGCTCGGGCAGCGGCAGCACGCAGCGCGCCGGCATCGCGACGTACTCGGCGAAGCCGCCGTCGCGGTGCTCGCCCATGATGTTCGCGCGCAGGCACAACGGCTGGTCACCGGCCAGGCAGTAGCGACAGGTTCCGCAGAAGGCGTTGGAAAAGACGACGGCTTTCTGTCCCGCCGCGAGCCCGCTGTCGGCATCGGCCTCGACCACCACGCCGGCCGCCTCGACCCCCAGCGTCTGCGGCAAGTCATGCGTGATGCCGCTGCCGTTGTCGCGCATGTAGAGGTCGACGCGGTTCAGGCCCGCGGCGTGGACACGCAGCAGCACTTCGCCGTCGCGGCGTATCGGCATGGGCGCTTCACGCACGAAGAGGCCGTCACGGCCCCGCTGTTGCAGTACGGCGGCTTTCATCGATGCATCCTTCCAGAATTAACGTTAGTATGTGGATAGTGCGATAGCGTACGACATATGGAAAACACTGACCGGAGAGATCGACGGTCTTTCGATCCACAAGGAGACTTGCGATGCCAGGACCCTCGGAGACGCACACCGTTGTGCCACACCGCCTCGCGGGCGTGGTCTGTCTCGTCACCGGGGCGGCGCGCGGCATCGGGCTTGCCATCGCCGAGCGCTTCGGTGCCGAGGGCGGCCGCGTGGCCTGCCTGGATGTCGGCGCCGTGCGCCTCGACGGCGCGGTCTCGGGGCTCGTGGCACGCGGCATCGACGCGCGCGGCTATGTGGCCGACGTGGGCCGTCGCGATGCGGTCGCTGCCGCCTTCGAGGCAGTCGAGCGGGACTTCGGCGCCCCGGTCGGCGTGCTCGTCAACAACGCCGTGTGGGCGCGCTTCCAGCCGCTCGAGGAGGTCGACGAGGACAGTGCCGCGAACACCTTCGACGTCGGGCTCAAGGCGCTGATCTGGACGCTTCAGGCGGCCGTGCCCCAGATGAAGCGCCGCGGATCGGGCGCGGTCGTCAATCTCAGTTCCTCGTCGGCGGTGCAATCGCTGCCTCATTCCATCGCCTACGCCGCGATGAAGGCCGGCGTGCTCGGCCTGACCCGTGCGGCCGCCGTGGAGTTGAGTCCGCACGGCATCCGTGTGAACGCGATTCTTCCGGGAATGATCGCCACGCCGGCGTCGATCGGCAAGTTCGACGATGCGACGGTGAATGCCCGGCTGGCCGCGATGCCGCTCGGCCGTTTCGGGGAGCCCGAGGAGATCGCGTCCGTCGCCGCTTTTTTGGCGAGCGACGATGCGCGCTACGTCCAGGGCGCGCAACTGGCGGTCGATGGCGGCTGGACGATCGCGACGCGCTGAAACCATCGAAGCCGATTCCCAAGGAGACACAGCATGGACAGACTGGCCGACAAGCGCTGCGTGATCACCGGCGCGGGCAGCGGCATCGGGCGCGCCAGCGCGATCCGCTTTGCACAGGAGGGCGGCTCGGTGCTCGCCATCGGACGCAGTGCCGACAACACCGAGGAAACCGCTGCACTGGTCCGCGCGGCCGGCGGCCGTGCCATCGCGATGGTGGCCGACGCGACCGAGGAGGGCGACGTCGAGGCCGTCGTTGCGCGTTGCATCGCCGAATTCGGCGGGCTCGACGTGTTCTTCGCGAATGCGGGCACGCCCGGCACCAACACGCCGCTGCTGGCGCAGAGCGTGGACGAATGGAACGACGTGTGGCGGGTCAACACCATCAGCGCCTTCCTCGCGGTGAAGCATGCCGGCCGGTTCATGACGGAGCAGGGCAGCGGGTCGATCATCCTCACCTCGTCGGCGGCCTCGCTGCGCGCCAACGCGGGCTCGATCCAGTACAGCGCGAGCAAGGCGGCCGTGAACAGCCTGGCGCAATGCGCGGCCAATGCGTTCAGCGGCACGGGCGTGCGCGTCAACGCGATCCTTCCCGGGCTGGTGGAGACGAAGATGACACGCAAGGTGTTCGAGCAGGCGCGCGAGCGCGGCGTCGAGGCGCGCATCGGCCACATGACGCCGATGAAGCGCGCCGGCCATCCGGAGGAGATCGCGGCAATGGCAGCCTTCCTCGCAAGCGACGACAGCTCTTTCGTGACCGGCCAGTGCTACGCGGTCGATGGCGGCGTGAGCAGCACCCATCCGCACGGGCGCATCGCGTTGTGACGCGAAGTCTGTGATCGCGATTCACAGATGATGTGCCGCATGCCGCCTTGTTGCGCGGATGACTTGACGCGATGCTGGCTCTATCGAGAAGAAGCGATGCCGCACGGAACGGAACGCATCCCATGAGCAGGAGACAGACCGCATGAACCGTTCGCCAGAAGCGTTCGACTACATCGTGATCGGTGCCGGATCGGCAGGTTGCGTCATCGCGAACCGGCTGTCGGCGGACCCGGCCGTCCGCGTCGCCTTGATCGAGGCGGGCCCTTCGGACCGGCGCTTTCCGGTCAACCTCAAGACCGCGCTGCCGGTGGGCAACATCTTCCTGCTGCCGCATGCGCGCTACAACTGGCAGCACAGCTTCGCCGGTGGCGAGGCCGTCAACCACCGCACCATCGGCTGCCCGCGCGGCAAGCTGTTCGGCGGCTGCAGTTCGGTGAACGGCTCGGTGTACATCCGCGGTCACCGCGAGGACTACGACGAGTGGAAAGCGCTTGGCAATCCGGGCTGGGGCTACGACGACGTGCTGCCGGTGTTCCGCCAGCACGAGAAGCGCCATGCGGGCGGCTCGGCGTACCACGGCACGGGCGGCGAACTGGATGTCAGCCTCCCCAAGTCGCCGAACGTGCTCTCCCGCGCTTTCGTCGATGCCGCGGTCGAAGCCGGCCATCGCCGCAGCGACGACTTCAACGGCGCCGTGCAGGACGGCTATGGCATCTACGAACTCAACCAGCGCGAAGGCGTGCGGTTGAGCAATTCACGCGCCTTCCTGCATCCGGTGCTGGGTCGGCCCAACCTCACGGTGTTTGCCGACACGCTGGTGGAAAAGATCGAACTGGAGGGCGACCGTGCGGTCGGCGTGCGCATCGTGCAGGACGGTCAGCAACGGCTGCTGAGTGCGACGAACGAGATCGTGTTGTGCGGTGGCGCGGTGAACTCGCCGCAGTTGCTGATGCTCTCGGGCATCGGTCCCGAAGCGCACCTGCGGGACATGAACATTCCCCTGAAGCTCGCCCTGCCCGGCGTGGGCCACAACCTGCAGGATCATCCGACCGTCTATGTCTCGCACCGCAATCCGAGCGGCGAGTCGTATGCGCTATCGCCCAGTTCATGGTCGCGCGTGGCGCTCAGCCCGCTGCGCTACCTCTTCAACCGCACGGGCATGCTGTCTTCCAATGCGGCCGAGGCCGGCGGCTTCGTGCGCACGCTGCCCGGGCTCGATCGTCCCGACGTGCAGATGACCTTCCTGGTCGGCCTGAAGGGCAACGCGCGCGTCATTCCCCGGGAGCACGGTTTCATGGTGCTCGTGCAGTTGCTGCGGCCTGTCTCGCGCGGGCACCTGGAACTGGCCTCGGCCGATCCGGCGGCCAAGCCGGTGATGCATCCGAATTTCCTGGAAGACCCGGCCGACATGGCGACGCTGGTGCGCGGGGTGCGCGAGGCGCGACGCATCTTCGGCGCTTCGGCCCTGGCGCAGTTCTCGGGTGGCGAGATCGAGCCGGGGGCCGCCGTGCAGGACGATGCCGATCTCGAAGCCGCGTTGCGCGCTCAAGTCAATACGGCCTATCACCCTGTGGGCACTTGCAAGATGGGTCCGGCCAGTGATCCGATGGCCGTCGTGGATGCCGAGTTGCGCGTCCATGGCATCCGGGGCCTGCGCGTCGCGGACGCTTCGATCATGCCTAACATCGTGGGCGGCAACACCAGTGCGCCGGCGACCATGATCGGCGAGCGTGCGGCCGCCTTCCTGCGCGGCGAGAAACGGCGGGCGCCGCGCGCGACACCTTTCACTGCCGATCGCCTCGAAGTCCGACACGGCACGCCTGCCGAGGTGGACTGACCCCCGGCGAACCCTTCAACGTTTACGACGAGGCACACGACCATGCAGCAGCCAAGCACCCTCCCGATGCCGGCCTTTCTCGACGGCAACATCAAGCGAATGTTCATCGACGGCAAGCATGCAGCGTCGGTCTCGGGGCGCACCTTCAAGACGCTCAATCCCAGCACCGGCGAGGTACTGGCCGAAGTGGCCGAAGGTGACGAGCAGGATGTCGCGCTGGCCGTCGCCGCCGCGCGCCGGGCCTTCGCCGGCCCGTGGAGCAAGTTCAAGCCCTTCGACCGGCAGCAGGTGATGCTCCGGCTCGCGGACCTCGTGGAGCAGCACTACGACGAGCTGGCGATGCTCGACACGCTCGACATGGGGGGGCCGATCTCGCGCACCACGCTGGGCCGGCGCCGCGCGGTGGGCCTGCTGCGCTTCTATGCGGGACTGGCGACCTCGACGCACGGCGAGACGATCGAGAACTCCGCCCCGGGCGAAGTCTTCAGCTACACGCTCAAGGAACCGGTCGGCGTGGTCGGCGCGATCAATCCGTGGAACGGGCCGATCGGCCTGGCCATCTGGAAGCTCTGTCCGGTGCTCGCCTCGGGCTGCACCATCGTGCTCAAGCCCGCCGAGCAGGCGCCGCTGTCGCCACTGCGCCTGGCCGAACTGTGCGCCGAAGCGGGCATTCCACCGGGCGTGGTCAATGTCGTCACCGGACTGGGTGCGGCCGGCGCGGCACTCGCCGCGCACCCCGGCGTCGACAAGATCGCGTTCACCGGCTCGACCGAGGTGGGCCAGAAGATCATTCGCGCCTCGGCCGGCAACATCAAGCGCGTCTCGCTCGAACTGGGCGGCAAGTCGCCCAACATCGTGTTCGCCGATGCGGACCTCGA
Source organism: Variovorax glacialis (assembly GCF_051216375.1). NCBI lineage: Bacteria > Pseudomonadati > Pseudomonadota > Betaproteobacteria > Burkholderiales > Comamonadaceae > Variovorax > Variovorax glacialis. The sequence continues at coordinate 14,386 of NZ_JBPJZT010000007.1, forward strand.
TGCGGCCGTGCCCGGCGCGGCGATGGCCGTGTTCGGCAATTCGGGCCAGATCTGCAGCGCCGGCACACGGCTGTTCGTCGAGCGCAAGGTCCATGACGAATTCGTGCACAAGCTGGCCGAATTCGCGCGGACCCTGCGCGTGGGCAATCCGCTCGACGCCGACACGCAACTCGGCCCGCTGGTCTCGAAGGAGCAACTCGACCGGGTCTGCGGCTATCTCGCCGCCGGCAAGGAAGAGGGCGCCACGGCGCTGGCGGGTGGCAAGCGGCTTCAAGGCGACGGGCTCTCCAACGGCTACTTCGTGGAGCCGACCGTCTTCACCGGCGTCAGGGACGAGATGAAGATCGCCCGCGAGGAAATCTTCGGCCCCGTGATCTCGGCGCTGCCCTTCGACGACATCGACGACATGCTCCGGCGCGCCAACGACACCGACTACGGCCTGGCGAGCGGCGTGTGGACGCGCGACGTGAGCAAGGTGCACCGCGTCGCCAAGGGCCTGCGGGCCGGCTCGGTCTGGGTCAACTGCTACCAGGTGATGGACCCGGCCGTGCCCTTCGGCGGCTACAAGATGAGCGGCTATGGCCGCGAATCCGGTACGCAGCACATGGAGGAATATCTGCAGACGAAAGCGGTGTGGATCAAGACGGATTGACGATGGATACTCCCGGCTCATGAACGATCGCATCCGGGAGCTGGACGTTTTCCTTCGGGTCACTGAGGAGACCAGCTTTTCCGCGGCGGCGCGCAGCCTCGACTGCAATCCGTCGACCGTCAGCAAGCTGATCCAGCGCATGGAAGACCGGCTCGGCGTTCGCCTGTTCCACCGCACCTCGCGCGTGCTCAAGCTCACGCGCGAGGGTGAGCGGTTCCTCGAAGGCGCGCACCGCGTGATCGACGCGCTGGAGGAGGCCGAGAGCGGCCTCGGGCAGTCGCGCCTGGAGGCGGCGGGCGTGCTGCGCATCAACAGTCCGCTGCTGCTGGCCCAGTACCAGATTTCACCGCTGATCCCGGAGTTTCTCGAGCGGCATCCGAAGATGCGAGTCGAGTTCGTGCTGACGGCGGCGCCGATCGACCTGTTCGAGAACCAGATCGATGTGTCCTTCCAGAGCGGCAGCATCCCCGATTCATCGCTCGTGGCGCGACGCATCGCCACCACGCGGTGGAGCATGTGCGCAGCCCCCAAGTACCTGGCCCAGGCCGGCATCCCGCTGACCCTCGAAGACCTCGCGCCCCACAACTGCCTGAACTTCCTGGCCGGGTCTTTCCGCAGCGGATGGCCGCTGCGCAGCGGGGACGAGCACATCACGCTCGATGTCAAGGGCAACATCGGCAGCAATTCCGCGGAGCTGTTACGCACCTTCGCGGTCAACGGGCTCGGCATCGTGCGCCTGTCCGACATCCATATCGGACCGGACATCGAATCCGGTCGCCTGGTGCGCGTGCTCGAAGGGCTCCAGGTCGATGCCGAAGAGCCGCTCTACGTCGTCTATGCGAGCAAGCGCAATCAGAGCCTGCGGGTGCGGGCCTTCCTCGATTTCGTCGACGAGAAATTTCGGGCCTAGTGGGTCGGGGCCTGGGGCCTGGCGATGCGGCGGGTCAGCGGCCCTTGAATTCGGGGGGGCGCTTCTCGAAGAACGCGGTGACGCCCTCGGCGGCGTCTTCGGTGTCGAAGCAGATGTTGAAGGCGGCCGCCTCGCGGGCGAGTGCATCGCGCAGGTCGCCGTGTTCGCCGCGATGGAGCGACTGCTTCGCCAGGCGAATCGCGACCGGCGGGCCCGCGGCGATCCGCCCGGCCAGTTCGAGGACGGTCGGCATCAGCCGATCGGGCGGCACGACGCGCGAGACGATCCCGAGACGCAGCGCCTCGTCGGCTTCGATCGTGTCACCCGTGAAGGCGAGCTCGCAGGCCTTGGCCATGCCGACGACGCGGGGCAGCAGGTAGGTGGCGCCCGTGTCCGGCGGAAGCCCGCGCTTCACGAAGGCCTGCGCAAATCGTGCGCTGGTCGAGGCGATGCGGATGTCGGCGGCCAGCGCCATGTTCATGCCGGCGCCCGCCGCCGCGCCGTTGATGGCGGCGATGACCGGCTTGCCCGCTTCATGGATCGCGAGCAGCATCGCGTCGCGAGCGGGGCGGATCTTTTCCTGCAGGCTGCGACCCGCACCGCTGGCGCGGGACTCGGCCATTTCCTTGACGTCGCCGCCTGCGCAGAAGGCCGCGCCGGCACCGGTCAGCACGATGACCCTCACTTCGTCATCGAGTTCGGCATGGGCCATGGCCGCCGCGATGTCCTGCTTCAGCGTGCCGCCGATCGCATTCATGCGCTCGGGCCGGTTTAACGTAAGGATGGCGATGCCGCCGCGGCGTTCGCAGAGAAGACTGGTGTATTCGGGGAAGCTCATTGGCAGGTCCTGAAAGGGCGACGTTGGCAGGACGGCGGCATCCGTCGCGTTGTCAGTGCGTGAAGCGGATCGGGCAAGCCGTGTTTCATTCGGGCTGGATGTTCTGTTCGCGAATGATGGTGCTCCAGCGCGACACGTCCTGCTTCACATAGTCCATCACCTTGGCCGGCGCGCTGCTCTCGGCGTCGACGCCGAGCGAATCGAAGCGCTTGCGCACGTCCTCCGATGCGACGGCCGTCACGATGGCCTTGTGCAGCTGCTCGATGATCTCCGGCGGTGTTCCGGCCTTGACCAGGATCGCGAACCACGAATAGAGCGTGAAGCCGGGAACGGACCGGGCGATCACGTCGGCATTCGGGTCGTGGGGAGAGGGGGCCTCGGAGGTCACGCCCACGAGCTTGATCCTGCCGGTCGCAATCTGGCCGCGCATGGCCTCGGTCGGCGTGGTCAGCAGCACCTGCACCTCGCCGCCGAGCAGCGCATTGAGCGTCGGCGCCTGGCCCTTGTAGGGCACGTGGGTCATCTTGAGTCCCGCCTGCTTGAGCAGGAGTTCGGTGCCCAGGTGGCCGAGCGAGCCGATGCCCGCGCTGGCGTAGTTGGCGCTGCCGCCGCTTTTCTTCGCCCAGTCGAGGAAGGACTTCATGTTGCTCGCCGGCACGGCCGCGCCGACCGCTAGCACCATCGTCGACTTCGCGACCATCGAGACCGGCGCGAAGTCCTTGACCGGATCGAATCCTGCATTCTTCTGCAACAGCGGCGTGACCGCGCTCGGTCCGTTGTTGCCGAGGAAAAGCGCGTAGCCGTCCGCCGGTGCGCGCAGTACCTGTTGCGCGCCCAGTGCGCCGCCGACGCCGGGCACGTTGTCGACAATCACCGTCGCGCCGCCGAGCGCCTTCTGAAGCGGCTCCTGCAGGATGCGCGCCATCGCATCGGTGGGCCCGCCCGCTGCATAGGGCACGACGAGGCGAATCGGTTTGTCGGGGTACGCGGCCTGGGCGGCGAAGGGGAGGGTGGCTGCGACGAGCAGGGCCAGCATGCGTTCGAGGGATTTCATCAAGGTGTCTCCGAGGGCGCTTCCGCCCCGTTCTTCTGGTTTGCTTCGTCCTGCCGATCCGGCGTCTGTCAGCCGCCCAGCACGCCTGTTTCTTTCAGCCGGGCGATGCCTGCGGCGTTCGTGTGCAGCAGTTGTTCGAGAATCGCCGGTCCGTCGGCGCCGAGCGCGGGAATGTGCGCGCGCGGACCCGCGTTGCCGTGGGTCATCCGGAACGGCGTGCCCGCGACGACGAAGGTGCCTGCGCCGTCGTCCATCTCGCACATCGTTCCGCGCTCCCGAACCGTCGGCAGCGCCATCGTTTCCTTGATGTCGAGATAGCGCGAACAAGGAACGTGGTGCGCGTCGAGGATGCGCTCGCACTCTTCGGCACTGTGCTGCATGGCCCACTTCGCCAACTCGGCCAGGAATTCGTCCCAGTTCTGCTGGCGCCCGCGACCGGTGGCGAAACGCGGATCTTCGAGCCACTCGTGGTGGCCCGTGGCCTCGCACAGCGCCACGAAGTTGTCCTGCGTGGTGGGCGCCACGACCAGGTGGCCGTCGCGCGCCGGCGTCGGCTTGTAGACGAAGTGGATCGGCTGCTCGGGGAACTGGGCCTCGCCCACCTCGCACACCAGCAGGCTGATCATCGAATCGAGCAGCGACAGGTCGACGTAATCCCCCTTGCCGGTGCGCTGGCGCTGCACCAGCGCCGCCTGGATGCCGCCGAACGCGAGCGAGCCGCCCAGCACATCGGCCACGAAGATGCCGGTGTTGGGCGGCCGGCTGTCGTCGTCCTGGTAGGAGCGGAGGGCGCTGTCGAAGCCAGAGAGCGCGTGCAGGGTCGGTGCATACGCCCCCTTGCCGTCGCCGGACTTGCCCTGACCAAAGCCTGAGATCGAGCAGTAGACCAGGCGCGGATTGATCTCGCTCAAGGTCTCGTAGCCGAGCCCCAGCCGCTTCATGACGCCAGGGCGAAAGTTCTCCACCACCACGTCGGCTTCCTTGACGAGTTCATGGACGATGTCGCGCGCCTCGGGACTCTTGAGGTCGAGCACGATGCTGCGCTTGCCGCAGTTCAGCGAGGCGTAGTAGCTGCTGCGACCGTCCCGCAGCGGAGGGCGGCTGCGCGTGAGGTCGCCCGCCTTCGATTCGATCTTGATGACGTCTGCGCCGAGGTCGGCCATCAGCCGCGTGCAGTACGGCCCCGACATCACGAAGGTGAAGTCGAGCACGCGCACGCCGGAGAGTGCGCCCTGGGCGCTCGGAGAAATGGCGGGCATGGGGCAACTCAGCGGAAACCGAGTGCCCGGCGGGCGATCACCATGCGCTGGATCTGGTTGGTACCCTCGTAGATCTGCAGGACTTTGGCATCGCGCATCATGCGTTCCACATGGTTGCCGCGCACGTAGCCGTGGCCGCCCAGGACCTGCACCGCGTCGGTCGTGACCTTCATCGCGGTGTCGGTGCAGAAGCACTTGACCATCGAGGCCATCTCCGTGAGTCGCTCGGTGTGACCGGCGTCGATGGCACGCGTGCACTTGTAGAGCAGGGCGCGCGCCGCCTCGATCTGGATGTGCATGTCGGCCAGCATGAACTGCAGGCCCTGGAATTCGCCGATCGCCCTGCCGAAGGCCTTGCGCTCCTTGGCGTAGGCGACCGCGATGTCGAAGGCCCCCTGCGCGACGCCCACGGCGCTGGCCGCCACCGTCGGGCGGTTGAGGTCGAGGATGTGCATGCACGAGAGGAAGCCCTTGCCTTCTTCGCCCATGCGGTTCTCCACCGGCACCCGCACGTTGTCGAAGTAGATGTCGGCATGCGGCGTGCCGCGCTGGCCCATCATCTTCTCGCCCTTTCCGAGCGTGATGCCCGGCGATTTCATGTCGACGATGAAGCAGCTGATGTTGTCCACGCCGCGCCTGGCGGTGTCGCCGGTCTTGGCGAACAGCGTGATGTAGTCGGCCAGCGGCGCCATGGTGATGAAGCACTTCTGGCCGTTGACCACATAGTGGTCACCGTCGCGAACCGCGCTGGTCCGCATCGCGCCGACGTCGGAGCCGGCATGGGGCTCGGTGATCGCGACCGAACTCACGACCCCGCCCTTGGCCACGAGCGGCAGCCATTTGCGGCGCTGCTCCTCGGAGCCGAAATGAAGCAGGGGCAGGACGAAGGAGATGGTGTTCTGGTTGATGAGCTGCGCGCCGGTCATCGAGACCCGGGCCACCAGTTCCTTGGCCATGCAGGTCGTCGTGAGGTCGAGGCCGGGGCCGCCGTATTCCTCCGGCACCCTGGCCTGCATGAGACCCAATTCGCCGAAGACCGAGATCAGGTGCTTCGGGAAGGTTTCCGTCTCGTCCATCTGTTGGGCCAGCGGCGCGATTTCCTTGTCGACCACGCGTTGCAGGCTGTCGAGCAGGGCTTCCTGAAGTTCGGTGCGTTCTTCCATGTTTGTCTCCATGTCGGTGATTGAGAAAGGCCGTTCAATGCAAAGGCCTCGTGTGAGGACAATGGTGCTGTTTGCCCTAGGACATGGAAAGAACCGCACCCGCACATCATCTGTGAATTGGCTTCACGGACGCTTCGCTTACGAGAAGTTGGGGTGATGCCCACGTAGGCACCCCTGTGGCTGCATAAAACCCTAAAATCGGAGGTTGCCCACAACGGGCCCACCCGGCCCGCAGGCCTGCGCGGCACCCATGCCGTCCCATCCCCGATGAATGCCCCCGTCGACGTCTCCTTTTTCGCGCGTGCCGCCAAGCCGCTGACCAGCTACCGCAAGTACTGGGCGGCCCGTTTCGGCACGGCCAAATTCCTTCCGACCTCGAAGGCGGAAATGGACGCGCTCGGCTGGGACAGCTGCGACATCATCGTCGTCACCGGCGACGCCTACGTCGACCATCCCAGCTTCGGCATGGCCGTGATCGGCCGCATGCTGGAGGCCCAGGGCTTCCGCGTCGGCATCATCTCTCAGCCCGACTGGCAGAGCGCCGACCCCTTCAAGGTGCTGGGCAAGCCGAACCTGTTCTTCGGCGTGACCGCCGGCAACATGGATTCGATGATCAACCGCTACACCGCGGATCGGAAGATCCGCAGCGACGATGCCTACACCCCCGGCGACGTCGGCGGCCGGCGGCCGGACCGCGCGGCCATCGTCTACTCGCAGCGATGCAAGGAAGCCTGGAGCGACGTGCCCATCGTGCTCGGTGGCATCGAAGGCTCGCTGCGCCGCATCGCGCATTACGACTACTGGCAGGACAAGGTCCGCCGGTCGATTGTGGTGGACGCCAAATGCGACCTGCTGCTCTACGGCAACGCCGAGCGCGCCATCGTCGAGATCGCGCACCGGCTTGCGGCCAAGGAGCCGGTGCATCAGATCACAGACGTGCGCGGCACTGCCTTCGTGCGGCGCGAGACGCCGGAGGGCTGGTTCGAGATCAATTCGACCAGCGTCGACGAGCCAGGCCGTGTCGAGGCCCACGTCAATCCCTACCTGATGGTGTCGGACCAGGCGAAGGCCAACGGCGCGACCTGCGCCAAGGAAGACGAGGCGCAGGCCGTCGCAGAAGCGGCCGAGGCCGCCGGCTCGGCCAACCCCGCGATCAAGCCGCTGAAGTTCGTCCCCAATCCGGCGCTGCAAATTCGCGAGCGCATCAGGGTGCCGCCGCGCGACCGTTCGGTGATCCGCCTGCCGTCGTACGAGCAGGTGCGCGCCGACCCGGTGCTGTATGCCCATGCCAACCGCGTGCTCCACCTGGAGACCAACCCCGGCAATGCACGCGCGCTGGTGCAGGCGCACGGCGAGGGCACCACCGCCCGCGACGTCTGGATCAACCCGCCGCCGATCCCGCTGACCACGGCCGAGATGGACCACGTGTTCGACCTGCCGTATGCGCGCAGCCCGCATCCGGGCTACGCCGACGAGAACGGCAGCCACGACGGCGCGACCAAGATCCCCGCGTGGGAGATGATCCGCTTCAGCGTGAACATCATGCGCGGCTGCTTCGGTGGCTGCACCTTCTGCTCCATCACCGAGCACGAGGGCCGCATCATCCAGAGCCGCTCGGAAGAATCGATCATCAAGGAGGTCGAGGCGATCCGCGACAGCGTGAAGGGCTTCACCGGCACCATCTCCGACCTGGGCGGCCCGACGGCCAACATGTACCGCATCGGCTGCAAGTCGCCGGAGATCGAACAGGCCTGCCGCAAGCCGAGCTGCGTGTACCCGGGCATTTGCCCGAACCTGAACACGAACCACGATCCGCTCATCAAGATCTACCGCCGTGCGCGCGCGCTCAAGGGCATCAAGAAGATCCTGATCGGCTCCGGCCTGCGCTACGACCTGGCCGTGCAGTCGCCCGAGTACGTCAAGGAGCTGGTGCAGCACCACGTCGGCGGCTATCTCAAGATCGCGCCCGAGCACACCGAGCAGGGCCCGCTGACCAAGATGATGAAGCCGGGCATCGGCAGCTATGACAAGTTCAAGCAGATGTTCGAGAAGTTCAGCGCCGAGGCCGGCAAGAAGCAGTACCTGATCCCGTACTTCATCGCCGCGCATCCGGGCACCAGCGACGAGGACATGATGAACCTCGCGATCTGGCTCAAGAAGAACGGCTTCCGCGCCGACCAGGTCCAGACTTTCTATCCGTCGCCGATGGCCACGGCCACGACGATGTACCACACCAACAAGAACCCGCTGCGCAAGATCACGCGCGAGAGCGAGACGGTGGACATCGTGCGCGGCGACAAGCGCCGCCGCCTGCACAAGGCCTTCCTGCGCTACCACGACGCCAACAACTGGCCGCTGCTGCGCGACGCGCTCAAGGCCATGGGCCGCGCCGACCTGATCGGCAACGGCAAGCACCACCTGATCCCGACCTGGCAGCCGCTGACCGACGGCAGCTACCAGAGCGCGCGCCGAAAGAACTCGACCACCGTCGCGCTCACGCCGGTGAAGCCAGCGAAGGGCCGCATCCTCACGCAGCACACGGGCCTTCCGCCGCGCGAAACCGGGGCCGCGCGCACCCGGCCTTCGGCCGGCAAGGCAATCCGCAAGAGCCGCTGAGACGGGCCGTCGCCGCGAGGAAGCGCAATCCTCGCGGTGTATCGTGTCGGCATGAAAAAGCTGCTGGTCGCGTTGTCGCGTGGGTGCTGCATCGGCGTGTGGATGTGGCTCGGCACGATGGCGCCGGGTGCACACGCCGCGACGCTCGAAGCCGGATCGGCGCCGGCCATGCGGGAACTGCATCGCAAGCTCGGCGACCAGCTTGCCAACAGCCCCCTGCGTCGTCCCGTCGTGCTGGACTCCACCGAAACCGATGGGGGTTTGCAGGGTGACGTCTACGCGGTCGTCAATCACTCCATCGAGGACGTGCGCCGCGCACTCGAGCGATCGTCGCAATGGTGCGAGATGCTGATCCTCCACATCAACAACCGCCGCTGCCGCGCCGCACAGGGGCCGAATGGCGAGAGGCTCACCCTCAGCGTCGTGCCGCGCTACGACAAGCCGATCGACCAGGCCTTCGAACTCACCTTCGTCCACCGCGTCGCGAGCGCCACGCGCGACTACCTGCTGGTGGACCTTTCCGCCGACTCGGGCCCGATGGGCACCAGCCAGTACCGCGTGCTGCTCGAAGCCGTACCGCTCGGCGAGCGACAGACCTTCCTGCACTTCGCCTACGCCTACGACCACAACATGGTCGCGCGCCTCGCGACAATGGCCTACCTCGCGACCTTCGGCAGCGACAAGGTGGGTTTCACGGTGGTCGGCAAGACGGCCGACGGCGGTCCGGAGTACATCCGCAGCCTGCGCGGACTGGTTGAGCGCAATGCGATGCGCTACTTCCTGACGCTCGAGGCCTATCTCGACGGCTTTTCAGTGCCGCCGCCGGAGCGGGCCGACAAGCGCCTCAACAGCTGGTTCCAGTCCATCGAGAAGTACCCGACGCAACTGCACGAAGTCGACCTCGCGACCTATCTCGCCGTCAAGCGCGAAGACCGCGAGCGCGACGGGACGACGACGCGCTGAGCGCTATCGAAGCACCAGCACCGGCGTGTGCGAGTGCGTCAGCACGTGGAGCGTCTCGCTCCCCATCAGCAGGCGCTTGATGCCGCGGCGCCCGTGCGAGGCCATCACGATCAGGTCGCACTTGTGCACGCGCGCGGCTTCAATGATGGCTTCGGACACGAGCTCCGATTGCATCACGATCGCCCGCGTGCTCTTCACGCCTTTCGCTTCCGCGGTGGCCTTGACGGCATCGACCACGCGCTGCGCTTCCGTGCCGGCCTGTTCGCGCAGGCGCGTCACTTCCATCTGGCTAAGAAGCATCGAACCTTCGAAGTAGCTGGCGGGATAGTGGTGGACCACCTTGACGACGATCAGCTCCGCCTGGGTCAGAAGGGCCAGGTCGATGGCGCTGGTCACGGCCAGTTCGGACAGGTCGGAGCCATCGGTGGCAACGAGGATGCGTTCATACATGGCGACGCTCCCGGGCGGGTGAGGGCCCGCCCCGCTTCAGCTTAGTACGCGGATGGGCGCGGGGCAAGGCGGCCAAAACTTTTAGGCGGCATTGCCTAGGTTCGCTTTTCGCTTCGCGGTTCACCTGTCCCAGGTCGGTTCAGCGCCTGTGCGATGCGCTTGATTTTTCGGCCGCATTGAAGTGGGTTCATTCCTCGAAGGTGCGCGTCTCAGAGGGAAATCACGGTCGACGTTGTGCCCAACAAGGTCGCGCTGGGCGTGTATTGCCATGCGCTGCCGCTGCATGCCGGCGCAACCAAACCGATCGGCTTGTTTCTTCCCTGGTCTGCAAATAGAACCACGGGCGTTCGTTGGTCCAAAGGTTCTGCAGAAGTCGTCGTGCCAGAAGCCGAAGGCAGTCAGAGCGGCTCCACTGGGGAGGAGAGAGCAATCATGAACAAGATTTTCAGCATCGTCTGGAGCGCGCACCAAGGTCGAATGGTGGTTGCCTCGGAGTCCGCGAAAAGGACAAGGCCAGGTCCGCAAGGCGCTAGTTGTGCCGCGGCGGTGGGGGCAGCGGTCCTGCTTTTCGCTCACACCGCGTTGGCCGATGGCCTTGGCGGGAGCAACGCCGCGGCGCTGGGTGGCAACGGAGCGTACGGTGCCCCGGGGGGTGGCGGCGGTACCGGTGGCGTTGGCGGCACGGGGAACGGCAACGTAGCGGCCGGGGCGAACGGATCGAGCGGCAACGGCGGCGCCGGCAGCCTTGGCAGCAATTCGACAGGCGGAACGCCTGGCACCCCCGGAGCCGGAGGCTCTGTCGGCTCAGCCGCGAATCCCATCGGGGGCAATGGCGGCGATGCCGGCGATGCGGTTTGCGATACATGTACGGCCGGCCTGGGAGCCAGCGGCGGCGGCGGCGGTGGCGACGGCTTCAACGGCATCACCCTGGACGGTGTGAGCAGTCCGATCATCGGCGGCAACGGCGGGAATGGCGGCAGTGCCTTGTCGGCTTCGGCGAGCGGCGCGGATGGCGGCAGCGGCGGCGGCGCCGGAGCGGGCGCGGTGATCGTCGGTGGCGGCAGCACCAGCACCAGGGCAAGCATCACCGGTGGCACCGGAGGCAATGGCGGCAATGCGTTGGGCCCGGGAGGTGCAGGCTTCGGTGGCGGTGGCGGCTCAGGCCTGGTGATCAACGCCGTCGACCTGACGAACGCATTCACGATCCAGGGCGGCAATGGCGGCAACGGCGGCAATGGCGCCCAGGCCACCCATGGACGGAGCGGCGGGACTGGAGGCGCGGGAATCACCGGCACCTCGCTCGCGGTCAGCAACAGCGGCGTCATTCAAGGCGGCAACGGCGGCGCCACGGGCCTCAATGCCAATGCCGGGGCGCCGGGCGCCATCGCTGTCGGTGGCGCTGGCGTCCAGGGCACGAACGTGCAAATCCTCAACTCGGGAACGATCGCGGGTGGCATGAACGGCAATGGCACCGTGCGCGCAAACGCGATCTCCTTCACCGGCGGCGTCAACAGTCTGACCCTGCTTCCAGGGTGGAACATCACCGGCAACGTGGTCGGTTCCGGCGGCAGCACGAACACGCTGATTCTGGGCGGCAACACCACCGATCTTTCCAGCGATCCGACGGGCGCGTCAGTGTCGACGATTTTCAGTGTCTCGCAGATCGGCTTGGCCTATCTGGGCTTCAGCAGCTTCCAGAAGACCGGTGCCAGCACCTGGCAGCTGACAGGAACCACAGCGAGCTCGACGCCGTGGACCATTGCGGGCGGCACATTGCAAATCGGCAGCAATGGCGCGCTCGGCGGAGCGGGCAGCGCGCTCACGCAGGCCGCTGGCAGCACGCTCAACGTGGCACTGGGTAGCACGCACCCCGTCATCTCCGCGACCAACGCAAGCCTGGACGGCACGCTCAACGTCACCGGCTTCAGTGCGAGCGTGCCGAGCAGTGCCAGCGCACTGGCCGGCACGCAGTTCAACTTCATCCACACGACGGGCGGTATCGCCAACGACTTTGCCACCGTGACGCTCGGCGGAGCGGCCAGCCCGGTCGACTACCTGACCCTGGAGGGCAGCAAGTCCGCCGATTCGCTCGACTACAACGTGGGCTTCGGACTGACCTGGCAGGCAGCAAGGACGCCGGGCAATGGCGTCTTCACCATCGCGGCCCCGGCCGACACCTTCAACGTCGACGTGGTGTTGAGTAACCAGACAGCGGTCGCCGCGACCGGATGGGACGGCGCGGCGCTGACGAAGAATGGCGCCGGCACGCTGGTGCTCTCGGCCGCCAACACCTACACGGGCCAGACCCTCGTCAACGCCGGCACGCTGCAAGCCGGCATCGCCGACGCGTTCGCCAGCAGCGGCGCAGTGGACTTGGCGAGCGGCGCCACCCTGGATCTGAAAAACTTCAATCAGACGGCCAACAACCTTGCAGGCGCAGGCAGCGTGGTCCTGGGCTCAGCAGAGCTGACGGCCAACAACACAGCCGACACGACATTCAGCGGCGGTATCGGTGGCGCCGGCAACGTGATCAAGACAGGCACCGGGGCACTGACCCTCACGGGCGACAACACCTACGCCGGCGGCACGGCGATCAGCGCTGGCACGCTGCAAATCGGTGAGGGTGGCACCACCGGCTCCATCACGGGCAATGTGACCGACGACGGCATCCTGGCCTTCAACCGCTCCGATGCCGTCATCTTTACGGGCGCCATCAGCGGAAGCGGGGCGGTCGAGCAAAGGGGCGGTGGCACCACCACGCTGACTGCGGACAACACCTACGCAGGCGGCACGACCATCACCGCCGGCACCTTGCAGTTGGGCAGCGGCGGCACGGCCGGCTCGATCACGGGCAATGTCACCGACAACGGCGTCCTGGCCTTCAACCGCTCCGACACCGTTGCCTTCGCTGGCACGATCAGCGGCAGCGGCTCGGTCCACCAGATGGGCGGCACGACAGTCCTGTCTGCCGCCAACACCTACACCGGTGGCACGACGATCTCCGGCGGCACCGTTTCCGTCGGCGCGGACGCGAACCTCGGCGCTGCGGCTGGTGGCCTGACGCTCGACGGTGGCACGCTGGAGAGCACGGCGAGCTTCACGACGGCGCGCGGTGTCACGATCACCGGCAACAATGGCACCGTCCAGACCGATGCGGGCACGACGCTGACCACCACCGGTGCCGTCGCCGGGACCGGCGCCTTCACCAAGAACGGCGCCGGCACGCTGGTGCTCGCTGCCGACAACACCTACGCGGGAGGCACGACGATCGGCGCAGGCACGTTGCAGTTGGGTAGCGGTGGCACCACCGGCTCCATCACGGGCAATGTCACCGACAACGGCGTGCTGGCCTTCAACCGTTCGGATGCCATTGCCTTCGCAGGGTCGATCAGTGGCAGCGGGGCGGTCAACCAGATGGGGGCCGGGGCGACGACGCTGACGGCCGCCAACACCTACACCGGCGGCACGACCATCACCGCTGGGACACTGCAGCTGGGCAATGGCGGTACGACGGGATCGATCACAGGCAACGTGACCGACAACGGCACCCTGGCGTTCAACCGCTCCGATGCCGTCACCTTCGCGGGCACGATCACCGGCAGCGGCTCGCTGACGCAGGCCGGTACTGGCGTGACCACGCTCACGGGCACCGGCTCTTCGGTGGCCAGCGCGAGCGTCGCGGCCGGCACCTTGAACCTCGCCCAGGCCGGCGCCTTCACCACCACGGGCGGCTACACCACCGCGACCGGTGCCATCACCCAGATCGCTGCCGACTCGACCTTGAACGTCGGTGGTGCACTCACGCAGGCGGCGGGCAGCACGCTCAACGTGGCATTGGGCAGCACGCAGCCCGTCATCTCCGCCACCAGCGCGAGCCTGGACGGCACGCTCAACGTCACCGGACTCAGAGTGCCTGACACCGCCAGTGCACTGCCCGGTACGTTGTCCAACGTCATCCACACGACGGCCGGCATCACCAACGACTTCGCCGCCGTGACTCTTGGCGGTGCGGTCAGCCCGGTCGACTACCTCACGCTGGCGGGGGGCAAGTCCGCCGATTCGCTCGACTACAACGTGGGCTTGGGAATGACCTGGACGGCGGGATCGGCGCTGGGCAACGGCACCTTCACGCTGGCGAATGCAGCCAGCACCTTCAATGCCGATGTGGCGCTGGCCGACCAGGCATCTTCCAGCACCGGGTGGGACGGCAGGACGTTGACCAAGGACGGTGCCGGCACCCTGGTGCTTTCGGCCGCCAACACCTACACGGGGGCCACCCAGATCAACGCCGGCACGTTGCAGGGCGGGATCACCAATGCGTTCGCCAACAGCAGCGCCGTGAACATCGCCAGCGGCGCCACCCTCGACCTGAACAACTTCGACCAGATCGCCAACAACCTGGCTGGCGCCGGCAACGTGACGCTGGGCACCGCGGCGCTGACCGCCAACAACACCGCGGACACCGCCTTCAGTGGTGGCATCAGCGGCGCCGGCCGGTTGGTCAAGGCGGGCGGCGCTGCGCTGACACTGACAGGCGACAACACCTACACCGGTGGCACCACGATCAGCGAAGGGACGCTCCGGCTGGGGGATGGCGGCACCACCGGCAGCATCGCGGGTGACATCAGGAACGATGCAGCCCTGGTCGTGAACCGCTCCGATGCGCTTACGCTGGGCGGTGTGATCAGCGGCAGCGGTTCACTGACCCAGGCCGGCCCCGGCACCACCACGCTCAACGGAGCGAACACCTACAGCGGCGCCACCAACGTCGCGGCAGGCACCTTCAAAGCCGGCGCCGCCAACGCCTTCAGCGCCAACTCGGCCCACACCGTGGCAAGCGGCGCGACGCTCGACACCGGGGGATTCAACCAGACAGTGGCATCGCTCGACAACGCCGGCACCGTCAACCTGCTCAGCGCGACACCGGGCAGCTCCCTGACCGTCACCGGCGCCTACGTCGGACGTGGCGGCACGCTGCGTCTGGGCACTGCCCTCGGTGACAGCGCCAGCGCGAGCGACCGTCTCGTGCTCGATGGGCCGGGTGCCAGCGCCAGCGGCACCACGAACCTGCAGGTCACCAACCTTGCTGGCCTGGGCGCACTCACGAGCGGCAACGGCATCGAGGTGATCAGCGCGCGCAACGGCGCCACTACGACCGCGCAGACCACCAAGGACGCCTTCGTGCTCGCAGGCGGCGTGACCGTTGCCGGTGCCGCCAAGGGAGGCAGAGTGAGGGAGGCGCCCCATATCGACGCAGGCGCCTACGAATACCGTCTCTACGCTGCGGACGCCAGTGGGGCTGGCGAGAACTGGTATCTGCGGTCGACCACGGATGTGGTTGCTCCGCCGGCGCCGCCACCGCCCGTGGGCGAAGTGGCGCCACCACCACCGCCCCCCGTGGTCGTTCCTACCTACCGCGCCGAGGTCCCGATGGTTGCTGCGCTCTCTTCCCAGTCACGCCAGGGCGACGCGGCCATGCTCGGCAACCTGCATCGCAGGATGGGTGATGACGACGTGACGAGAGAAGCGACCGGCGCCACCCCCAACCAGCTCGATCGGCGCGCGTGGGGCCGTGCCGTCTACACCGACGTGGACGTCCGCCAGCAAGGCATCGCACAGGCCGGGAGCAACGGCTCGCTGAGCGGATTTCAGGCCGGCATGGACCTCTGGTCCGACCCGTCGTGGCGCGCCGGGCTGTACGCCGGCCTTCTGCAGGGCGGCGTGGACGTCTCAGGCAACGCGCATGGAGAGATCGGGCACGTCGGCTCCAACCGACTGCAGTCGCGCTACCTGGGCGGTTACGCAACCTGGACCGACAGGTACGGGCGCTATGCCGACATCGTGCTGCAGGGCGGCAGCCACCGCTACGACCTGCGCCCCGACGGCAACCCTCAGGTTTCGGGCAAGGGCAGCAGCCTCACGGCCTCGGTCGAAGCGGGGCAGCCCTTCGCCATCGCCGAGGGCTGGACCATCGAACCGCAAGCGCAGCTGGGCTACCAGAAGAGCAGCTTCGATGACCTGCAGCTAGGCGGCGCGCTGGTTCAGCAGCAGATCGACGCCGGCTGGTTCGGTCGACTCGGCGTGCGCGTCAAGGGCGACATGATGACGAGCGTGGGACGCCTGCAGCCCTACGGACGCCTCAACCTGTACTTCGCCGGCTCCGGCACCGACGTCGCGCGCTTCGTCTCGCCGGCGGCGGTCACCGAGGTCCCCACACGCACCGGCTACACATCGGCCGAGGTCGCCGCGGGCATGACGCTGGCGCTGAACCCGAGCACCAGTCTCTATGGCGAAGTCGGGCGTGTGTTCGACGTCTCGGGCAACGCGCGCGTGCGCTCGTCAGTTCAGGGCACCGTGGGCATTCGTGTCCGCTGGGATTGACGGCCCGTCGCGGGTGGCTAGAGCGACATCGCCGGTCGCTGCGCCATCGCGAGTCGCCAGCGTTGCAGGTGCGGGTGCTGCTCTCCCGGCTTGACCTTCACCACCCGCGCGAAGTCGACCGCCACCACCGCGGTGATGTCGGCAATGCTGAATCGATCCGCGGCGATGAAGTCGCGTCCGGCCAGACGCTCGTCGAGCGTGACGAAGAACTTCTGCAAGCGTGCCAGGCCGCGCTGCGCGAGTTCGGGGATCTGCGCGTAGTCCACCGGGCCCGGCAGGGCCCGATTGGCCAGGGAGGGTGTGCTGTTGCGCAAGGCCTCGGCGATGGGCAGCAGTCCTTCGAACTCGACGCGCCAGTTCCAGCTTGCGATCTCCGCCTTCTCCTGCGGCGAATTGCCCAGCAGGGGCGGCTCCGGATAGCGGGCTTCCAGGTAGGCGGTGATCGCGGCGTTGTCCGTCAGCAGCAGGCCTTCGTCGGTGTGCAGGACCGGCACGGTGCATTGCGGATTCACCTTCCGGAACGCCTCGCTCAGTTGTTCGCCGGTCCTCAGGTCCACCTGGACCGTTTCATGAGCGACGCCTTTCTCGGCCAGCAGGATGCGGGCGCGGCGTGGGCTTGGCGCGGTGGCGCAGTCGTAGAGGGTGACCATCGTCGTCTCCTGTCGAAGTCTGTAGCGTGTCAGTCCGCCGGGGCCAGCTTGTCCTGCGTCTGCGTGTCGAAGTCCGCGGCGTCATGGCGCTCGTGCAACTGGCTCGACGGCTGCCCCCAGGTGCGGTTGACCATGCGGCCCCGCTGCACGGCCGGTCGTTTGGCGATCTCGTCCGTCCAGCGCAGGACGTGGCGGTATTCCTGCACCTGCAGGAACTCGCCCGCCTCGTACAGCTGTCCCTTGACGAGCGTGCCGTACCAGGGCCAGACGGCCATGTCCGCGATCGTGTAGGCGTCTCCGGCCAGGTAGGGCCTGTCCGCGAGGTGGCGGTCCAGCACGTCGAGCTGGCGCTTGACCTCCATCGCGTAGCGGTCGATGGCGTATTCGATCTTCGTCGGGGCGTAGGCATAGAAGTGGCCGAAACCGCCGCCGAGGAAGGGTGCGCTGCCCATCTGCCAGAAAAGCCATGAAAGGCATTCGGCGCGCGCCGCGCCACCCGCGGGAAGGAACGCGCCGAACTTCTCCGCCAGGTGAATCAGGATCGCGCCGGACTCGAACACGCGCACCGGCGTCGGCCCGCTGCGGTCCCACAGGGCCGGGATCTTGGAGTTCGGATTGATCGCGACGAAGCCGCTGCCGAACTGCTCGCCCTCGTTGATGCGGACCAGCCAGGCGTCGTACTCCGCGCCGCGATGGCCGAGCGCCAGCAGTTCTTCCAGCATCACCGTGACCTTGACGCCGTTCGGCGTGGCCAGCGAATACAGCTGGAAGGGATGGCGTTCCACCGGCAGGTCCTTGTCGTGGGTGGCGCCGGCGATCGGCCGGTTGATGTTCGCGAAGCGGCCGCCGTTGTCCTTGTTCCAGGACCAGACAGTGGGCGGCGTGTAGGGGGACGCGTCGTTCATTCGATGATCTCCAGGCAGCGTGCCGGAAGCGGCACGCCGGTCACCCGCGAGCGTAACCGCTCACGGAACCCTCGCACGGTCGGCTGCCGGACCGCGCGACCTGGCGAGTGTGCCGGCATGTCGGCCGGATGTCCCGGGCGGGCACTTCGATGCGCACTTCGACGGGATCGGGGCCGCCGAATTCCTCGGCCCCGAAGTCGAGCTTGCCCAGGACGTGGATGCCGCCGCTCACCGACCGTCCGTCATGGCCATAGAAGACGGTCAGGTCGGGCCCGGGGCCCCAGCAGACGAGGTCGCCGATCTCGTAGGCCTGCGTGCGCGTGCCCTTGCCCGATATGGCCTGGGGCAGGGGGCCGAATTTCTCCCGCTTGAAGAGATCGTGCATCGTGATCGTCAGCGGCAGCATGGCAACGAACTCCCGCGCGGTCCGGTTGTTCGCCAACGTGGCCGGGATCACCTTGCCATTCAGTTTCAGATGGATCTTCATGGTGGACCTTTCCGTAAAACTCATCGAAGGGACGAACGTCCCCTGCGGTGCGCCGTCGGGCGGCACCGCTTACATTGCGATCGGGGTTGGCGACCAGCGGCGCTGCGCACGGCAGCGCGCCGTCCTGCGTCTTCAGTTGTTCACGCGACCCAGCTGGAGTTCGCGCAGGCGCTTCACGTCGCGCGCCGGAGGCAGGCCGAAAAAGCGGCTGTACTCGCGGTTGAACTGCGACTGGCTCTCGTAGCCCACGCGGTGTCCCGCGGTGGCGGCGTCGACGTGCTCGCTGATCATGATGCGCCGCGACTCCTGCAGCCGGAGCTGCTTCTGGAACTGCAGCGGGCTCATCGCCGTGACGGCCTTGAAGTGCTGATGCAGCGACGACACGCTCATGTGCACCTCGTCCGCCAGGTCCTCGACCCGCAATGGCTCCTGGAAGCGCTGCGACAGCATGCTGATCGCCTGCGCGATGCGCTGGCTGTGGCTGTCCACCACGGCCATCTGCGCCAGGCGCCAGCCATCGTCCGACCTCAGCAGGCGGTAGAGGATCTCGCGGGTGATCAAGGGCGCCAGGGCCGGCACGTCCTCGGGGGTGTCCAGCAGCCTGATCAGTCGCAGTACGGGTTCTAGCAGCGTGGTGGACAGTTCACCCGTGAAGATGCCGCGTTGCGAAGGCGCTTTCGGCGAGGCTTCGCCCAGCCGGAGGTCGAGCGCGAGCGCCGCGATGTCCTTCACGTCGAACGCCAGCCGCAATCCAAGGTACGGCGCTTCCGGCGATGCGTCGATCACCTGGCCTGACACGGGGAGGTTCTGCGACACCACCAGGTACTGGTTGCTGTCGTAGATGTAGACCTCGTCGTTGAGCAGGACGCGCTTGCTGCCCTGCGCCAGCACGCAGAAGGCGGGCTCATGCATGGCGTGAACCGGGTGCTGCATGTGCGAAGCGCGCGCCAGCATGAAGCGCGGAATCGCGGTCTCGTGGGCGCCGTCGGTGACGGTGATGCGGTCTATCATCGCGGCGAGCTCGGCCCGCATCATGGTGGTCTGGAGCTGGTCGACGGGACGATCGTTGCGCAGTGCGCCGGTGGTGGAGGTCAACATGGACTCAAGCTTAGGCATCTCGACGCCGCTTGTCTCGCCTCCAACCGGTCGGGCGGAGGATCGTGCAAACATCTTCAACGATTCTGCAAGTGCGGCGCGCCGTGCTCGCGCTCGGGTAGTCTGTGGCCATGGATTCACTGATCGCCGCCTCTGCGCGCGCCCTTGCCGCGGGTGACGCGCTCGGCGCCCTCAAGCGCGTCGCCCTGCGTGAAGACCCGCCGGCACTGGCCCTGCGCGGCATCGCCATGGCCCAGCTGGGCGAACATCCGCGTGCCCGTGAACTCCTGCGGCGCGCTGCCAGCGGCTTCGGCGCCCATGAGGAGCTGTCGCGCGCGCGTTGCGTCGTGGCCGAGGCGGAAGTGGCGCTGGCCATGCGCGACCTGGGCGGCTCGCCGCGTTCGCTGGCCGCCGCATCGGCAACGCTGGAGGCGCACGCGGATCGCGCGAACGCGCTGCAGGCGCGATTGATCGCGGCGCGCCGACTCCTGCTGCTGGGCCGCCTCGACGAAGCCGAAGCCGCGCTGGAGCGCATCGACACGCAGGGCCTGTCGCCCGCGCTGGTCGCCATCGCCGAACTGGCTGCGGCCGAGCTGGCGCTGCGCTCCTTGCGCACCGGCGCGGCGCATGAAGCGCTCCTCCGCGCGCAGCAGGCGGCAGAGCGGGCGCGCGTGCCGGCGCTGCTGGCCGAGGTGGCCGAGGCGCGCGCCGCCTTCGAGCGTCCGGCGGCGCGGCGGCTGGCCGCGGGCAAGGAACAGGTGCTGCACCTCGACGAGTTCGCGTCGCTCCTGGCCTCGGGCGCGCTGGTGGTCGATGCCTGTCGTCACGGGGTGCGCGCCGGCAGCGCCTGGTTGCCGCTGGCGCGCAGGCCGGTGCTGTTTGCATTGGCACGCAGGCTGGCCGAGGCCTGGCCCGGCGACGTGGACCGCGAGGCCCTGATCGCCACCACCTTCCGCACCCGGCACCCCGACGAGACGCATCGGGCGCGCCTGCGGGTCGAGATCGGCCGGCTTCGCGCGCTCGTCAAGTCGCTGGCGGACGTCGAGGCCACTGCGCGGGGTTTCGCCCTCCGCCCGCTGGGCGAGCGCGATGTCGTCGTGGTCGCTCCTCCCATCGACGGCGAGCAGGCGTCGCTGGTCGCGCTGCTCTCCGACGGCGCGGCGTGGTCGACATCGGCGCTCGCGCTCGCTTTGGGCGACAGCCAGCGCACCGTGCAGCGCGCCCTGGCCGAACTCGAGGCGGCCGGACGCGTGCGCTCGATCGGCCAGGCGAGGGCGCGCCGCTGGCTGGCGCCACCGCTGGCGGGATTCACGACGATCTTGTTACTCCCCGCCGCGCTGCCGATTGAATAAAGTTGTCTCACGGCGCCGATCCGAGCCGCACCACCAGCAAGGAGCAGTGATGACAACCACGACCAAGACCAAGGACAGGCCCCAGGCCGCGGTGCATGCGGCCGAGATCGTGCGCGAGTACGGTCCCTTCGACGGTGCCCCGAACATCCACGGCGTGACCCACGACGGCCGCCGCGTCTGGGCCGCCACCGGCGGCCGGCTGCTCGCCATCGACCCCGCGAACGGCGAACCCACGGACACGCTCGCCTGTGCCTGCGACGCCGGCACGGCCTTCGACGGCAGGTACTTCTATCAGATCGCCGAAGCGCGCATCGACAAGATCGACCCGGCCACCGGCAAGGTGCTGTCGTCGATCCCGGCACCCGGACACGGGCGTGACTCGGGACTCACCTGGGCCGAGGGCAGCCTCTGGGTGGGGCAGTTCCGCGATCGCAAGATCCACCAGATCGACCCCGAAAGCGGCAGGATCACCCGCACCATCGAGTCGAACCGCTTCGTCACCGGCGTGACCTGGGTCGACGGCGAGCTGTGGCATGCGACCTGGGAGGCCGACGAGAGCGAACTTCGCCGGGTCGACCCGGAGAGCGGCGCCGTGATCGAGCGCTTGCAGATGCCGCCCGGCATCGGCGTCAGCGGCCTCGAATCCGACGGAGCGGACCTCTTCTACTGCGGCGGCGGCGAGAGCGGCAAGGTCCGCGCCGTGCGGCGCCCGAGAGCGGCCCGGTCGTGATCGACGCGGCGCATCCCTTTTCCATCGTCAAGGAGCACCTCATGAACACCGCCATGGCCGAAGCAGGCACAACCAACCATCCCGTCGTGTCGATGGCGCAATGGATCACAGAGCGCAAGGCGCTGCTGGCGCGCGAAAAGGAACTGACGCGCCTGCAGGATCAGATCGCCAGCGAGCGCCGTGCGCTGCCTTGGGTACGCATCGACGAGGCCTACGCGTTCGACACGCCAGAGGGCCGGCGCTCGCTCGCCGACCTGTTCGAGGGCCGGCGCCAGTTGGTGGTGCAGCACTTCATGCTCGGGCCGGGCTGGGAAGAGGGCTGCAAGAGCTGCTCGTACATGGCCGACCACATCGACGGCATGAGGCTCCATCTGGAACATCGCGACATCACGATGCTGGTCGTCTCGCGCGCACCGTTGGCCGAGATCGAGCGCTTTCGCGAACGCATGGGCTGGAAGTTCAAGTGGGTGTCCTCGTACGGCACCGGGTTCAATCACGATTTCGGGGTGAGCTTCACGCAGGACGAACTCGCGCGGGACGAGGTCTGCTACAACTTCGACATGCAGCCCTTCCCGCACGAGGAGGCGCCGGGCGTCAGCGTGTTCTACAGGAATGACGCGGGCGAAGTCTTCCGCACGTACTCCAGCTACGGACGCGGCGTGGAAGTGATGATGGGCACCTACCGGCTGGTGGACCTCACGCCGAAGGGCCGCGACGAGCGCAACCCCTTCGACACCATGGACTGGGTGCGCCACCATGACCGGTACGAGGCGCAGGCGCCCGCCAAGACGGCGGCCCATGCCTGCTGCGGCGCGCACGTCTGACCGGCGAAACGCCGACCCGGCGCACATGTCATGGCAAGCCTCTGGCCGTGGCTCGTCGTTGCAGGCGTAGGCGCGCTCCACGGGCTGAACCCGGCCAGCGGCTGGGTGTTCGCGGCGGCATGGGGCGTGCGCGACCGCGATCGGAAGCAGGCGCTCCGGGCGATGGCGCCGATCGCGATCGGGCATGGCGCATCGGTCGCGCTGGTGGCCGGTGCCGTGGCGTTGGGCCTGTCGATGGACCGCCTGGTGCTTCAATCGCTTGCGGGGGGATTGGGTGTGGTCGCCGTCTTCGCCCACCTGTGTCGCCGAACGCCGAAGGTCATGCGCGCACCCGCAGGGCATGCCGGGCTGGCCCTCTGGTCCTTCATGATGTCCACCGCCCATGGCGCCGGCCTGATGCTGGTGCCTGCGCTGATCCCCCTCTGCATGGGCGATGCGGCTGGCAGGGAGCTGCCGGTTTCCGATTCGCTGATGCTCGCGCTCGGCGCCGTCGGTGTTCATACCGCCGCGATGCTCGTGGTCAGCGGTGCGGCTGCGATCGCGGCTTGCCGCGGCTACGAGGTCGGCGTCGGATGGTTTCAACGGTTCAGGTAACGCGATGAAACGTCATGCCCCCGATGGAGCCGGACGTTCCACACTTGGGCCATGCGCCTGTTTCCACGACGTCGACTGCCCGAGCGTGTCGACCCCGAGTTGCCTGAAGTCAGCCAGCCGATGCCTCTGGCCGAGCCGCCCGCGCGCGGACCAGCCAGCGGCATGTCGGTCCGCGAGTTGACCGAACTCGAAGCGCGCGCCCTTTGCGCGCGCGAGGGCATCCCGGTGTTCTGGCCGAAGCCCGACCGCGACAAGCGCGCCTGAGCGAGCGGAAGACGCTTTCCTAGGGCGTCAGGACCACCTTGCGGCAATCCTCTTCCTTCTGGTCGAACACCTTGTAGCCGCGCGTGGCTTCGGACAGCGGCATCCGATGGCTCACGATGACTTCGGGCTTCAGGCGGCCTTCGGCGATATGCGTCAGAAGCTCCGGCATGAAGCGCTGGACGTGCGTCTGGCCGCTCTTGATCGTGAGACCCTTCTCGAAGACATCGCCGAACAGGAAGCCGTGCAGGAAGCCGGTGTAGACGCCCGGCACGCTGATGATGCCGCCACGACGAACGGTCGCGATGCACTGGCGAAGCGCCTTGCCGCTGCTGGTCTCCAGCTTGAGCATGTTCAGCGCGGTTTCCACCGTGCTGCCCTTGGCTTCGAAACCTACCGCATCGATGACCGCGTCGACCCCACGCCGATGCGTCGATTCGATGATGATTTCGGCGGCGTCGACGTTGTCGAAATTGATGGGGATGACGCCGAAGGTGCGCCGCGCGAATTCGAGGCGATAGGCGTGGTGGTCGACCATGATGATGTCCTCCGCACCGAGCATCCGCGCGCAGGCAGCGGCCATCATCCCGACGGGACCGGCGCCGAAGATCGCCACGGTCGAGCCCTTCGTGACCTCGGCATTTAGCACGGCCTGGTAGCCGGTCGGCAGGATGTCGCTGAGAAACAGCACCTGTTCGTCCGCGAGGCCATCCGGAATCCTGATCGGGCCGGTATTGGCCTTGGGCACCCGCACGAGTTCCGCCTGGCCGCCCGGGACTCCGCCATAGGAGTGCGAGAAACCGAATAGCGCCGCGCCCGGCCGGATCCCCTTGGGGTTGAGGATGGTTCCCTGGTCCGGATTGGTGGTCTCGCACGCGGCGAAGAGCCGGGTGTTGCAGAAGTAGCAGGAGCCGCAGGCGATCACGAAAGGAACCACCACGCGGTCGCCGACGCTGAGGTCGGTCACACCGGATCCCGCCTCGACGACCTCGCCCATGAACTCATGGCCCAGGATGTCGCCCGGCAGCAGCGTGGGCACCTTGCCCCGATAGAGATGGAGATCGGAGCCGCAGATGGCCGTGGCGGTCACGCGAAGAATGATGTCGTCGGGTGCCTGCAGAACCGGGTCCTTGACCGTGTCGACGCGAACGTCCTTGCTGCCGTGATAGACGAGTGCTTTCATTGAGATCCCGGGGTTCGATTGAATTGGAGAGTCGGAGAGGCGGGAGTCGCTTCGGACTTCCTGCGGTCTATCCCTTTCCTTCTTCCGGGCTTGTGCGGTCTCGTCAGGCTTGCACGTAGGCGGCGCCCCTAGGCGACTTGATCCGATGCCCCGCCGGGGTAAAGGGCATGCGGCGGATGAGCGTGGTTCTCTCATTCGCGCGCCACATCGAAGCGCTTGTCAATGTCCCAGGACATAAGTAGAGGAACTATGGAGAGTCACTGACAGGGTTCGCGTGTGAACGCTGACCAACGTCGCGGAGCGTGCCGCCTAGCTTCCTGACATCCACCGGAATCCACCGAACGTACGTCACAAAGGCCCCATGTCCACATCCAAGCAAAACGAGAAATCGTCCAAGAAGACCGCCGCCGCGGCCGCCGCGCGCAACACCGACAGCGGTGCGGCGAACTTGCCAGCCGGCGAAGCGCTGGACGCCGCATCTCAAAAGGCGGCACAGGTGCAGGAAATGGTTGCGCAGATGCCTGCCAACGCCAACAAGGCGCTGGAGCACGGGCATGACAACGCGCTGAACCCGCCCGTGGGTGCTTCGGTGAGTCCGTCGTCTCCCGTGGCGACCGGCAGTACCTTGTCGGAAGAGATCAGCTCGGCCAAGGTCGGCAGCCTGGCGGTACCCGGCGTCAACGCAACCATCGAGCCGCTCGACCGCGTCCGCGTCGATTCCGCCGGCCAGCAATTGACGACCAACCAGGGCGTGCCGATCGCCGACAACCAGAACTCGCTGAAGGCCGGGCTGCGCGGACCCGCGCTGCTCGAGGACTTCATCCTGCGCGAGAAGATCACGCACTTCGACCACGAGCGGATTCCCGAGCGCATCGTGCACGCGCGCGGTTCGGGCGCACATGGCTTCTTCGAATGCTACGAAGGCATTCCGCAGTTCACCAAGGCCGCGCCGCTGCGTGAGGCGGGCAAGATCACACCGGTCTTCGTTCGCTTCTCGACCGTGGCGGGCGAGCGCGGCTCGAAGGACACGGCGCGCGACGTGCGCGGCTTCGCGGTCAAGTTCTACACCGACGAAGGCAACTGGGACCTGGTCGGCAACAACATGCCGGTCTTCTTCATCCAGGATGCGATCAAGTTCCCCGACCTCGTGCACGCGGTGAAGCCCGAGCCGCATCACCAGATGCCGCAGGCGGCCAGCGCGCACGATACCTTCTGGGACTTCGTCGGCCTGATGCCCGAATCGACGCACATGCTGATGTGGCAGATGTCGGACCGCGCCATCCCCCGCAGCTATCGGATGATGCAGGGCTTTGGCGTGCACACCTTCCGCCTGGTCAACGAGGCTGGCGAGTCGGTCTTCTGCAAATTCCACTGGAGTCCGGTGCTCGGTACGCATTCGCTCGTGTGGGACGAGGCGGTAAAGATCTCCGGCGCCGACCCCGACTACCACCGGCGCGATCTGTGGGAAGCCATCGAAGCGGGCGAGTTTCCGGAGTGGGAGCTTGCCGTACAGGTCTTCACCGAAGCGCAGGCCGAGGCCTTCAGCTTCGACGTGCTCGATGCCACCAAGCTCGTGCCCGAGGAACTGGTGCCGCTGACGCCCGTCGGCCGCATGGTGCTCAACCGCAATCCGGACAACTTCTTCGCCGAAACCGAGCAGGTCGCCTTCTGCACGGCGCACGTCGTGCCGGGCATCGACTTCAGCAACGACCCGTTGCTGGCGGGGCGCATCCATTCGTATGTCGACACGCAGATCACGCGCCTGGGCGGGCCGAATTTCCATGAGCTTCCGATCAATTCGCCGGTCGCGCAAGTCCACAACAACCAGCGCGACGGCATGCACCGCCAGGCCATCCATCGCGGACGGGTGTCGTACGAGCCAAATTCGCTCGCAGGTGGCTGCCCCTTCCAGGCGGGCGCGCAGGCCGGCTTCATGACCTTCCCGCAGAAGGTCGAGCAGGACAAGGTGCGCGGCAAGCCGGAGAAGTTCGCCGACCACTACACGCAGGCCACGCTGTTCTTCGAAAGCCAGACGCCCGTGGAGCAGGCGCACATCGCAGCGGCCTTCCGCTTCGAGTTGTCGAAGTGCACGGTTCCGGCCGTCCGCGAGCGAGTGGTCGCAAGCCTGCTCAACGCGTCACCGGATCTCGCGCAGAAGGTGGCCGACGGCCTGGGCATGAAGCTGCCGAACGGCTTGCCGAAGGCGCTGGCGGTGCCGACGCCGCCGGAGGTGATGAGTTCACCCGCTCTTTCATTGATGGCACGGCCGGGCGACGGGTCGGTGCGCACGCGCAAGGTGGCGCTCCTGGTCGCGGACGGGGTCGACGGCGATGCGCTGGCCGCGATCCAGAAGGCGCTGCTCGATGCCGGCGCCGTCGGACGGCTGGTCGGCCCGCGCATCGGGCCTTTCACCACCGCGTCCGGCCAGCAGATGGAAGCCGACGCTTCGATGGAAAACGAGCCGGGCTTCCTGTTCGACGCACTCGTGCTGCCGGACGGAAAGAAGGGTGTCGAAACGCTGGCCGCCGACGGGCACACGGAGGAATTCGTCAAGGATCAATTCCGCCACTGCAAGACCATCCTGGCGCTGGGTGCGTCCGGCGCCCTGCTCGATGCCGCCAAGGTGCCGCCAACGCTGCCTTCGGGCGAGCCTGATCCGGGCCTGCTGCGGCACGAGGGCGCCGACCTGCAGGCGACGATCGACGCGTTCATCGGCGCGCTGGCGAAGCATCGCCATCCCGTGCGCGACACGGATCCGCCTCGCGTCTGAGACGGTGCCATGTAGGGGAAGGGCGCCATGCCGAAGGAATTCCTCGCTCTTTGCCGGACCTCGGTCATGGCCTGGGTCGAGGACTACGCACCCAGCATGGGTGCGGCCATTTCCTACTACACCATCTTCTCGATGGCGCCCCTGCTCGTCATCGTCATTGCCATCGCAGGCAGGGTCTTCGGCCATGAGGCCGCTCAGGGGCAGGTCGTCGCGCAAATCGCCGGCCTGGTCGGGCAAGAGGGCGCCGCTGCGGTCGAAGCGCTCCTGCGCAGCGCCAGCGAACCGGGCAGGGGCTTCATCGCCGGTTCGATCAGCGTCGCCGTGCTGCTGATCGGCGCGACCACGGTCTTTGCCGAGCTGCAGAGTGCGCTGGACCGCATCTGGCATGTGCCCGAGCAGAAGAAACCAACGGGCGTGTGGGCCGTCGTCCGGGCGCGTGTCCTGTCGTTCGGGCTCATCCTGGGCCTTGCGTTCCTGCTCATGGCCTCTTTCATCGTGAGCGCCGGCGTCGCCGCGCTCGGCGGGTGGGTCGGCGGCTTGCTCCCCGGCTCCGAGCTTCTGCTGCAGGGCGTCAACGAGGTCATCTCGATCGGTGTCTTCACGCTGTTGTTCGCCATGATCTTCAAGCTGATGCCCACCGCGGACATCGCCTGGCACGACGTCTGGACGGGTGCCTTCGTCACGGCCGTCCTTTTCGAGGTCGGCAAGCTGCTGATCGGGCTCTACCTGGGCAAGAGCGGGCTGGGCGGGCCGTTTGCCGCCGCAGGTTCGTTGGTGGTGCTCATCGCGTGGGTCTATTACGCCGCGCAGATCTTCCTGCTGGGCGCGGAGTTCACCAAGGCCTATGCCGACTCGCACGGATCGTTGGCGGCTTCGAAGGCGATGGACGCCACCCTCGCGGCCAAGGCACCGCCGGAGCCCATTCCAGAGCCGCTTCCGGACTATTCAGCCATTGCGCGGACCGCAGCGGTGCAGAGCGAGGTGGATCAGCGCATTACGAGGGCGACCCGGATTCTGGGCCGGCAACTGGCAGTTCTTGCGGTGCTCACGATCGGCAACGCCTTGCTCGAGCGCCGGACCCGTCGCGAGCGGAAGATTGCGCGCCGGCGCTAGCCGTCGATATCGATCGTCGTTCAGCGCTCGTAGCCCACGAACGGGCCGAAGAAAACCATCTCTCCTTGCAGTCCTTCTGCGATCTCGTTCTGCTTGGGCAACTGGTCGATGAATTCGGGCCACGACTGTGCGACGTGCGCAGGCCACTGGCGAAGGTCGATGCGGGAGATGGGGCCCTGTGTGTCCAGGAACTCGAAACCCTGTGCAGTGAGGCGGGTGACGGCCAGCCTCGTGGCCGATTCGTCGTTGTCCGCCGTCACGTAGGCCGACACGTAGGCGCCCGCCAGCGTCTTCGGCATGCGGCCGTTCGAGCCTCTCCCTACCTTCACGTTGACCAGATACAAGCCGCGCCCCGGCGCCGGCCGTCTTGACTTGAACAAGCCAAACATCGAAATCCGCCCCAAAAAATCAGGCGATATCGTAGCGCGGGCCCTCATGCGCCTCCTCAAAGGAGTGGAGGCCAGCCGTGTTGTGCCTGAATTTAAGGTTTGGTGAGGGATTGCTTAAGCAATTCTTAGCGGCGGGCGAAGGGGTGGTTTCCTAGACTTCATTCACAGCAGGAGGGTGCACGGTGCGCTTTCCGCTGGACCGCAATGAGGACACCCGCAATGAACATCGATCAGCGCGAAATGCGCCAGGTCGCGGAGGCCGCAGCGCCCCGCGTCGATATGTACGTCGGCATCCACAAGGCGCTGCGCGCGCTGATGGCCGACAACCTGCTGGTCGTCGGACGCATGGACGTCGACGACGCACTCGAGCTTGCCCAGGTCACGCAGCGCGTGCTGGAACTGTTGGACTTCTGCCGCTCGCACCTGCAGCACGAGAACGACTTCGTGCACACCGCGATGGAAGCCCGCGCGCCCGGCGCCAGCGGCCAGATCGCGCACGAGCATGAAGAGCACGTCCAGGCGATCACCGCGCTGGCGAACCAGACCACGGCGCTGCTGCAATGCGAACCCGAGGCGCGGGCGGCGGGCGCCCTGGCGCTGTACCGCGCGCTGTCGCTGTTCATCGCCCACAACTTCGAGCACATGCACGTCGAGGAGACGGCGCACAACGCGGTGCTGTGGGCGCGCTACACCGATGCCGAATTGATCGGGATCCACAACGCGCTGGTCGCCTCGATCCCGCCGCACGAGATGATGTTCGTGGTGCGCTGGATGGTGCCCTTCATGAACCCGACGGAGCGTGCGGCGATGCTGGGCGACATGCGTGCCCATGCACCGGCGCCGGCCTTCGCGGCGGCGCTCGACGTGGTGCGCCCGCACCTGACCGAACGCGAGTGGGCCAAGCTCAGCGCGAGCCTCCAGCTCAGCCCGTGATCTCGGTGAGTGCGACCGGCCGCTCCATCCGCAGCCGGAAGCGGCCGCGTCCCGTCTTCTCGATGCGGATGTGCGGACAGTTCTCGACCAGCCGGCGCTGCAGCAGCACCAGCCGTGCCTCGAGGTTGTCCGCGAGATCGGGAAGGCGGATGGCGGGGTCCAGGCGTAGCTCGCGGTTGGTGAACTCGCTGCGGCCCTGGTCCGAGTATTCGCGCAGCAGCTTCCCGAGGATGGCGCCCGCCACGCCCTTGATCAGGTAGCTGTCGCCGATGAAGACGCTGTTGTTGGCGAGGTAATGGCGCACCGGCACCGGCGCGCCCGTGGCCGACGGCGCACCGGCCGCGACCGGCTCTTCCGCGGACGCCGCGGGTTCGTCACCGGTGCGCAGGAGCTCCAGCGCTGCCCCCAGATGGCCGGCGATGGCGACCAGCGCATCCTCGTCCTCGAAGCCGAAGCGCATGTCGTGCGGGCTCTCCACGAACAGCGCGCCCAGCAGTCGTCCGCTGGAGACGATCGGCACGGCCAGCTGGCTGTGCGGCTCCGGCAGGCCCGGGAAGCAGATCTCGGTGTCGAGCACGAGGCCGGGCTCCGTCTCCCGCATGCTGCTGCGCACCGCATGGCTGTAGCTGGCTGCATTGGTCATGTGGCTGATGCGCACCGGGGTTCGTTCGCGCGCGGCCACGCCGATGACGCCGTGTCCGATTTCGATCTCCGAGCCGACACCCGATGTCGCATACCCGCAGCTCGCCACCGTGTAGAGGCGTTGCGTCGCTGAATCCAGCATCAGCACCATGGCGTGGTGCACGTCGAGGTGGTCGTTCAGGACCGCGAGCGTGGTCTGGAGGAGTTCGTCGGTCGCGCCGCATGCCGCGAGCCGTTCGGCCGAGCGCCGCACGCCGGCGAGCAGGCCCAGGCGCGGAGGTTGCGGGGGAAGACGCTCGCCCTCGACGCTCTCGACGGCCTCGACCTCGTACACATCCGAACCGAGGAGGCGGAAGACGCCCGCCATGCCCGAGTAGGAGGCGATGCCGGCCAGTTGCGCCTTCATGCTCTCGAACAGCGGGCCGCTCGTTTCCGTGCGCAGGTAGCGCAGGTGCAGTCGGTAGTAGGCCGCGCTCGCCGGATCGATCAGCAGCACGCTGCTGTATGGGTTGGCAAGGATGTTCTGCCGCGTCTTGTTGAAGAACTGGAACGACAGCGCGACGTGCCGCTCGTCCACGTAGTTGACCTGCGAGATGTAGGCGACGTTGGGCGTTCCGTCAGCGGCGCAGGTGCACATGATGGCCGGGATCGCGCCTTCGAAGCAGGCGCGGATCTGGTGCAGCGAGACGGGCGGGGCGGCCGGAATCATGCGGTTGCCGACGCGGGCAGCGCGCTGCCTGCCTTGGGGCCGGGCGTCTGGTCGAAGGCTTCGCTGGGGTGGAAGCTGACGGCCACCAGGTTCTCGAGGCGGAACGCGAAGATCGTGCGCACGAAAGGCGCGTCGCAGCCGACGAGGTCCAGCTCGTATTCCATCGACGCGAGATAGCGTCGCAGGGCCGGCAGATCCTCTTCACCGGCCGCGCGGAGTTCAGCCTTGCGTGCCTTCACCTGAACGGTGCGGTGGCTCAGCGGCTCGCTGAAAACGACGGCGATCTGGCCGGTGGCCGCGATGTCCTGCAGGAGCTGTCGCCCCTGGCCACGCGCGAGGAAGACCGTGATCTCCGTGCCATCCGGCGCGATGCGGACCCCCATGGCGCGCATCAGGCTGGGCCGCAGGGCGGCATTGCGCGACGCGACGATGGTCGACACGCCCTTGTCGATCATCGCGATGTGCTCGGGATTCAGCAGCGGACGAGGAGGAGCGTCGGACATGGGGGCAACGGCCGGGCTTGGGAGAAGGGCATTGTGATTCAAAGCCCTTGCCGGCGCATGGAAATCGCCGCGACCCCGGCGGCGCGCCTCAGGCGTACTGGCGGATGTCCCGGGCGACTGGCGCCGTCACCCGCAGATGGCGCGTCGCGCCCGCCGTGCGCATGACCGCCGACAGCAGCGAGCGGAACCAGATGTGCGCCGGCGCCTGCTGGTTGCGTCCGTGCCAGAGCTGGTAGAAGCGCATTGGCGGAAAGTCGATGGGCGACGGCACCACCGCCAGCGGCAGCATCGCCGCGAAGTGCTGGGCGAAGTGGCGGCTGGTCGTGAAGATCAGGTCGGTGCCCGGCAGCAGGTGCGGCGCCATCGAGAAGTAGGGCACCGTGACGGTCGGCGCCCGCGACAGCCGCTGGGTCGCGAGATGCGTTTCGACCACCCCGCGCTGCAGCGTGCTGTAGAGCTGCGGCACGACGTGGGAGCCGTCCAGGTAGTCGTTGACCATGAGGCCGTTCGCGCCCGGATGGTCGCGGTCGACCAGGCAGACGACCTCGTCCTCCAGCAGGAGCGTGGTGCGAAGGTGTTCGGGCGGCTGCGGCCAGTTGCCGATGACCACGTCGAGTTCGCCTTCGGCGAGCGCGGCATCGAAGTCGTAGTCCGGGCCGAGCGGCTGCAGGAAGAGGCGCGCGCCGGGCGCGGTCGTGCGCATGTAGTGGACGACAGCGGCCATCAGCGGCGGCGCGAGATAGTCGGGCGAGCCGATGCGGAAGGTCTGGCGCGTCGTCGCGGGGTCGAAGACGTCACCGGGCGACAGCAGCGCGTCGATCTCGCCGAGCACCACGCGCACCGACGCCTCCAGTTGCAGCGCCCGCTCGGTCGGGACCATGCGCTGCTTGTCCTTGATGAGCAGCGGGTCGTCGAACACTTCCCGCAGCCGCTTGAGCGCAGTGCTGACGGCAGGCTGCGACTGGTTCAGCCGCGTGGCCGCGCGCGAGACGCTGCGCTCGCTCATCAGCATGCTGAACACACGCAACAGGTAGGTATCGAAAGGGTCGTTGGAGCGTGACATGGGCTGTCGCCGCACAGCTTTGGTGCCCCGGCGCACCGGCGACAGTCGCCAGCGGGCTCCGGGGCGGCCGTTTGCTATGCCGCTGATACGGCGCTAGCGATTGGCGTGCCATGCCGGCGTTCCTACAGTGCAGGCATCGCTTTTGCTCAAGGACAGGCATGACCACCACCCCCCACCCCACGCGCCGCGGCGCACTCCAGTTGCTCGCCGCCGGTGCCGCTTCGCTCGCACTGCCGGCCTTTGCGCAGTGGCCGGACAAGCCGATCAAGATCATCGTGACCTTTCCGGCGGGCGGCTCCAGCGACATCCTCGCGCGCGTGATGGGCGAGCAACTCACCAAGAAGCTCGGCCAGGCGGTCGTGGTCGACAACAAGCCGGGCGCGGGCGGCACCATCGGCGGCGGGCTGGTCGCGGCGTCCGCGCCGGACGGCTACACCCTCATGCTGTCGAACACCACGCCGATCGCGCTGGGGCCGTTCACGCTGGAGAAGCAGCCCTACGACCCGGTCACGGCCTTCACGCACATCGCCGCGCTCGGTTCGGCGCCGCTGGTGATCATGGCGAGCAAGCCGTCGGGCCTCACCACCTATGCCGAACTCGATGCAAAGGCGCGCAAGGACGGACGGCTGGACTTCGGCTCCGGCGGCCCTGGCTCGATCGGCCACGTCCATGGCGAGCTGATCCGCAAGGTCACGGGCGCCAACCTTGTGCACGTTCCCTACCGCGGCGGCGCGCCGATGACGACCGACCTGATCGCCAACGTGATTCCGGTCGGGATCGACGTCATCACGGCCTACGTGCCTTTCTTCAAGGGCGGCCAGCTTGTGCCGCTCGCCGTGACGGGCAGCACGCGCTCGCCGCTGATGCCGGACGTGCCGACCATCGTCGAAGTCGGCCAGCCCAAGCTGGTGCTGGAGAACTTCTTCGGCCTCAGCGGCCCGGCCAAGCTGCCGCCGGACATCGTGGCGAAGCTCAACACCGTCTGCAATGAAGTGCTGGTCATGCCCGAGGTGCAGAAGAAGCTCATCGAGTTGGCCATCGTCGCCAAGCCGGAGAGCACGGCGCGCTTCGAAGCCATCGTGAAGGAGCAGGTCGCCGTGCTCGCGCCGACGGTGAAGGGCGCCGGCATCAAGCTTTGATGTCCAATTGCTTGCATGGGATTAATCTGAAAATCAATGAATAACGTCGGTCCGTTACGGATCGTTGCTTTCCGCGATGTAGACTTCGGCCGCCCTCAATTGAGGGCGCTTTTTTTACATCCAGGGAGCATTCAAATGCAAAAAATCGATCGCGAAGCGTTGGCGAATTCAATGATCGCAGGTGGCACCGCCAAGTGCTGCAAGCCGGCGTCCTGCCCCCCGACCACGACGCCAACCCCCACGCCGACGCCGACCCCCACGCCGACGCCGACGCCTTAAACAGGAATACGGACCGCAAGGTCCGTTTTTCATGAAAGCAGGAATCGCGCGCTGGCGCCAGCGGCTGAGACTCATGCGCCATCGCTGCGCAGGCGCACTTGTGGGGCGAATCCCCTTGGGACTCTTCGGGCGAATGGTGCCGGCGGCGTGGCGGATCGCGAGTCTTTTCAGTAGCCGAGTCCGGGCCAGCGGAAATGCGCGGGTCGAAATCGGGCGAGAGGTGCTGGGGCTTTCAATACGGCAGGCTCGAGGCGCAAGCTCAATGGCATTTCGGGAAAGCCTCATTGATCGGCGTATTTATTTCGGCAGAGAAAGGTCGGCAAATGAAAAATGGCCTGATCTACAAGAAATTTCCGCTGCCCTTGCGCAAGAGATTTCGCGATTAAAAAAGGAACGCGACGGGCGTCCTGTGATTGTTTCGCCGTTTCATTACGTTTCTCAATACGCGAATATCTATGTCATCGACAAGTTGCGCGCATTGCTGGAAATTGAATCGATCGCAGTCGTTTCCGGGGTTCCCAGGAATATGTACGGTGACGACGCCGCGCAAATACCTGGGGTCAAGGTGCTCTACACATTCGGCGACGAGGATCGCAACGGCCTGGGATTGCGTGTCGCACGAGCATTGAAGCGCCACGGCGTCATCGTTCTCTTTGCCGACGTGCCGCCGTTCATGATGCATCGCTACCCGACGCAGACGGTCGGCGTCTCCATGTTCGGGCGCCCGGCGCGCATCCATAACGGCGTCTTTCGCCTCGGAGCGCCTTTCGACGCGGTGCTGCTTCCTTTCTGCCTGCGCTTCGAGCGGGGACGGTTCAGGGGCGATCTGTTCGACCCTATCCCGCTGGCCGAACCGGAAGCACCGCAGCGCCTTGCCGACTGCATCGAGATGGCGATGACCGCCAACTATGCGAACTGGCTGCCGGCGGGGCACCCGTCCATGTACGCGTTCGCACCTTCCAGATAGAGCGATCGCCTCCGCGCCCCCCAGGCGCGCGGCGCGATTCCCCACCCAGAAAAGCCGAGAGGCCCGTTGTCGGGCGGCGGCCAGTGAAATCATGAAACCAGTCGACCTCCCTCGCTTTCAGGACGTGTCCTGGCGATGGGTCTCCTACACGGCATCTATCGTCATCGTGGTCGCCGTCGCTTTCGCCTTCGTTCACGAGATCGAACTCAAGCAGGACGTGCAGGGGGAGATCGTCTCGCCCTCGGACGTCAAGATCCGCGGGCTGAGCGGCCTCGTGTCCGCGATCCATGTCCAGCCCTCCGCGAAGGTGGCGGCCGGGACGCCGCTGTTCGTGCTCGACAAGAACCTGACCCTGTCGAGCGACGGGCGCCAGCGCCCGCAGTTCGACGAGCAGATGCGCAGCACGCAGATCGGCACCATGCGGACCCAGTACGAACAGCGCAGGACCAGCCTGGCCGCCCGGCTCGAAGCCGCGCGCCTGACCCAGGCGAGCCGGCAGGCCGAAATGGCGGCCCTTGACGCGCAGGGTGCACAGAACCGCGCCCTCGTGGCCGAAGCGGAGAAAAAGTTGTCCCCGCTGAATTCGGTCTCGGATTACCTGCCCGCCGACCGGATCGAACAGGCACGCAGCGAGATGCGCCAGAGCAAGGTGGTGCTGGCACAGGGCGCGGCCCGGCGCCAGCAACTGCTAGGCGAACTGGCGGCGTCGCGGAGCACCCAGACCGAACTGGAGGTGCAGATCGAAGCGCTCGAGTCGCAGCATGCGCGCGACGTGCAGGACCTCGATGTCCGCTTTGAAGAATCGCGCCAGCGCATGACGATTTCCGCTCCCAAGGCCGGCGTCGTGACCTTTTCCAACCTCGTGCCCGGGCGCACGTTGGAGGACGGCGATGTCGCGCTGGTCATCAGGACGGCGGAGGGCGGGCCGCTGCGCGCCGCGCTGCGGATTCCGTCCCGGCGTCGCGGCTTCGTGCACGAGGGGCAGACCGTCAGGCTCAAGTTCGATGCCTTCCCCTACGAGCGCTTCGGCAGCTATGCCGCGCGCATCGATTCGATCTCGGGCACGACCGTGCAGTCGCCCGCCGCAGCTTCGGGTCCGCGCATGCCGGGAGTCGGCACCGACGGCGACGACTACATCGCCTGGGCGACGCTGGAGGGCGATACCTTCAATTTCGAGCGGCGGAAGTTCATGATCCTGTCGGGCATGCGGGCCACCGCCAGCATCGTCGTCGAGCGCCGGACCATCGCCGAATGGGTGTTCGCGCCCCTGTTTCGCGTTTTGAGGGGCTGACCGTGCGGGCCATCTACCAGAACGAAGTCGCGGAGTGCGGCTATGCCTGCCTGGCGATGGTGCTGTCGCACCTCGGGCGGGCCACGGAAGTGCGCGAGCTGTCCGCCTACCGGCCGATCTCGGCGAACGGGTTGTCGCTCATGGACCTTCACGACATGGCGGTCGACTTCGGCCTCGCCGTGCAGGCCTATCGATTCGACCCGGCGGACCTGACGGGCATCGCGCCGGGGTCGATCATCCACTACGGCGGCGCGCACTTCGTCGTCTTCGAGAAATGCCGCCGGGGGTACGTGCACATCATCGATCCGGCCACGGGCCGTCGACGGGTGGCGATGGACACCTTCGCGACCAACGTGTCGGGCTACCTGATCGAGTGCGCGCCGACGCCCGAGATGCCCCGCATCCGCGCCAGGTCCGGCGTGCCCGCGGCCCTGGCCCGGGTCCGCGCCTGCAATCCGGAGCTTCGCGGCCGGATCGCCAAGGTGCTGTTCGTGGCGCTCGGCAGCCAGTTCGCGATCCTGGCGATGCCCTATCTCGGCAATCTGGTGCTCGACCACGTCGTGGCGACCGACAACCTGAACCTGCTGAACGTGCTCGTCCTGACCTTCGCGAGCATCTTCGCGATCGGGGCGCTGAGCCAGTACGTGCAGTCCTATCTGGTCGAACTGCTGCATGGGCTGGCGCAGATCAAGGTCACCGAAGGCCTGCTCGGCCACCTGCTGCGCAATCCGATCCCATGGTTCGAGAAGCGCAACGTCGGCGACCTGTTCGCGCGCGTCAGGGCGCAGGACGAGATCAACAACTACGCGACGCGCGTGAGGATCTCGCTGTGGATCGACCTGACGGTGGCTGCGCTGGCCCTCATGCTGATGCTGATCCAGAGCTGGCTTTTGACCGCGGTGGCGCTGCTCGTCTTCATGCTGTATGTCGCCGTCTCATTTGCCTTGTTCGTCCGCATGCGCGACACGCACGCGCTCGTCATGGAAAACTCGGCGCGCTGCGACGACGCGCTGATCGAAACGATCCGCGCCGCGTCGCTGATCAAGCTGTCGCAGGGCGAGACGCGCCGTACCTCCATCTTCATGACGAAGTACACGGCCTTCATGGCCTCGGTGCTGCAGAGCAGCCGGCTCGCCAGCTTCCGCGACGGCATCCTGAAGCTGCTCGACTACGGGGACATGATCCTCATCACCTGGCTGGCGGCGCAACTGATGCTGGGCGGCACCATTTCGGTGGGGGTGTTCTATTCGTTCCTGATCTACAAGACCGTGCTGTCGGAACGGCTCGCGCGTTCCATCAATGCGGCCTTCGCCTACTTCATGCTGAGCGTGCCGGTGGGCCGGGTCGACGACATCGTCAAGTGCGAGCCCGAACGCTACACATCGCTGGGCGACACCCACAAGACCGTCGAGGTGCGCGACTTCGGCGGGATCGAGATGCGCGACCTGGGCTTCCGCTACGGCGTGTCCGACCAACCCGTGCTGCGAGGCGCGAGCCTCGACATCCGCAAGGGCGACAAGATCGTCATCACCGGGCCTTCGGGCAGCGGCAAGTCGACGCTCTTCAAGCTGCTCGCGGCCGCTGAGCCGCTGCAGGAAGGGC
Source organism: Variovorax glacialis (assembly GCF_051216375.1). Taxonomy (NCBI): domain Bacteria; kingdom Pseudomonadati; phylum Pseudomonadota; class Betaproteobacteria; order Burkholderiales; family Comamonadaceae; genus Variovorax; species Variovorax glacialis. The sequence continues at coordinate 52,153 of NZ_JBPJZT010000007.1, forward strand.
AGATCACGCTCAACGGCATCGCCTGGTCGAATCTCGCGGTCGACGAGATCCGTCGCCATGCCGTGCACATGCGCCAGGGCGACATGATCCTGCACGGCTCGATCACCGACAACATCTGCCTGTTCGAGGGCAACCCGGACGAGGCGCGCATCCATGCACTGCTCGACGCGGTCGGCCTGCTCGACGACATCATGAAGCTGCCGATGCGCACGCGAACCATCGTCAGCGAGACGATGGCCAACGTCTCGGCGGGCCAGCGGCAGCGCCTGCTGCTGGCGCGGGCGCTGTACCAGAAGCGGGAACTGCTGCTGCTGGACGAACCGACCTCCAACCTCGATCCCGCGACCGTTCGCCGCATCGCCGCATTGCTGCGCAGCCTGGACCGCACCGTGGTCGTCATCACGCACGACATGTTCCTCGCGTCGTGCTTCGACCACCGCTACCGGTTGACCGGGGGACGGCTCGAGCGCGAGACGGTGGACGGCCATGTCGATACCGGCAGCATTGTCCCCAGCCATGCATAGGCGCGGCATCGGCGTCCTGCTCGGCTGCTTCGTGCACGCGGGCATGGCGCACGCGGTCGACCTGATGACGGTGGTGGAGCAGGCCACCGCCCACGACGCGGACCTGGCGCAGGCCCGCGCAGGCTACGAAGCCGCGAAGCAGGCCGTGCCCCAGGCGCGCGCCGCACTGCTGCCGCGCATCGACGGCGGCTGGGGGCGCGGCCACAACCGCATCGATGCGGGCGACGCGCCGGCCACGAGCTACTGGCAGAACGGGTGGACCGTCAATCTCTCGCAGCCGCTGTTCGACTGGACCCGATGGCGCAACTACCAGCAGGCGGACTGGATCACCGCACGTGGCGCCGTCGAGTGGGCCGATGCACGGCAATCGACGATCCTGCGTGCGGCGCGCACGTACTTCGAAGTCCTCGCCGCCGAGGACGAACTCGAGCGCGCGTCGGCCTACCAGGCGGAGATCGCCTCGCACCTCGAGATCCTGCGGCGCAAGCGCAGTGCGGGTGAAGCCACGCTGACCGACCTGCGCGAGGCCGAGGCGATGAGCGAACAGGCGCGGCTGCAGCAGACGGAGGCCCGCAACGCGCTCGAACTGCAGCGCCGGGCGATCGAGCAGATGACCGGCCAGACCTTCACCCGGCTTTCGCGACTGCCCGACACCGCCGCGCGGCCTAAGCTGGAGCCGAGGGACGTGGACAGTTGGGTGGCGCAGGCACGCGAGAAAGCCTACCCGGTGCAACTGAAGCAGATCGAGTGGCAGATCGCGAAGCTCGAGGTCAGCAAGGCGAAGGGCGAGCACTATCCATCCGTGAACCTGACCGCGAGCCACATGCCGGCCTCGGCCGCGTCCGGCTTTGCGCAGGCGACGAAGACCACGACGGTCATGCTGTCGGTGAGCGTTCCGTTGTTCGCGGGCGGCGGGATTCAGGCGAAGGTGAAGGAATCGGTCGCGCTGGAGGACAAGGCGCAAAGCGGCCTGGTGTCGGCGGCGCGACAGGCTGAAGCATCAACGCGCGACGATTTCTCGCGCTTCCAGTGGGCGCTCGACCGCCTCGATTCGCTGACGCGACTGGTGCAGGTTTCGCGCGAAGCCCTCGCCGCGACGAAGATCGGCTACGACGTCGGGACGCGCACCCATGCAGATGTGCTGCGCGCCTTCGATGCCTTGCGCGTGAGCCAGCGCGACCGGATGCGCGCGCAGTACGAAATCCTCACGACGCTGTTGCAGCTCAAGGCGCAGACAGGGACGCTCAACGTCGGGGAAGTGGCGCGGCTCAACGCGATGCTGGTTTCCGAAGCGTCCATTGCAATGGCGCCGCAGCCGAAGCAACGCACCGAAGTGCGACCTTCGACGCCGCCGCTGCCGACACCGCCAGCGTTACCGCCACCGCTGCCTGCACCTCCTCCGCGCAAGTCGCTGCAGGCGGACCTCGCGCCCACCCCGGCCCGCGCTCCAGAGGCCAAGCCGGACGGTCCCGCCTTGGTGACGTGGATCGCCGACAGCTGACCCGCAGCGTCAGCAACGCAGGCGCTTGCGCGGCCGGTCTCGCGGGAAGATGATCGCGCGTGGTCCGGCGGTGCCGGATCCTCGAACACCAGGAGATCTTGATGGCGCAACATTCATGCCTCGATCCCGCCCGCCGCAGCCTGCTTCTCGCGGGTAGCGCGTGGGTCGTTCTCACGGCGCTGCAGCCGGGCAGCGCACTGGCGCAGGCCGCCCCCGGCATGCGCATCGGCATCATCGGCGCGGGCCGCATCGGCGGGACCATCGGCGGGCTGTGGGTCAAGGCAGGCCACCCGGTGATGTTCTCGTCGCGACATCCCGAAGAGCTCAAGGATCTGGTTGCGGGGCTCGGTCCGCTCGCCAGCGCCGGCACCGTGGAACAGGCCATCGCCTTCGGCGATGCGCTGTTCATCGCCGTGCCCTACGGTGCGCTGCCGCAGATCGGCAAGGACTACGGCAGCGCGCTCAAGGGCAAGGTCATGCTGGACGCCTGCAACGCGGTGGCGTCGCGCGACGGCAGCGTGGCCGACGAAGTGGAGCAGGAGGGCATCGGCGTCGTCTCGCAGAAGTACCTCGGCGGCGCGCGTCTGGTGCGTGCGTTCAACACCATGTCCTACACGATCTTCGCGCGCGAGGCCAACCGGCCCGCACCGCGGCTGGCGATACCGATTGCCGGCGACGATCCCGAGGCCGTCAAGGTGGCGGCGGGCCTCGTGCGGGATGCCGGATTCGATCCGGTGGTGGTCGGCAAGCTGGCCGATGCACGGCGATTCCAGCGCGGCGGGCCGGGCTACGGCCAGTCGGTGACTGCGGCCGAACTCAAGCAGAAGCTCTCGCTGGCGCCATGACGGCGGCGCAACGCTGGCTGCGGCGGGCGGTTCCCGCAACGCCGCAAGAGCTGGCGGCCGCGCTGTGGTCCTTCGGCTATTTCTTCGCGCTGCTTGCGGGGTACTACGTGCTGCGCCCGTTGCGCGACCAGATGGGCATCGCGGGTGGCACGCGGGCGCTGCCATGGCTCTTCACGGCCACCTTCGTGACGCTGCTCGTCGCGCAGCCGCTCTACGGTGCGCTGGTGGCGCGCCTGACGCGGGCACGGTTCATTCCCATCGTCTATCACTTCTTCGTCGTCAACCTGGCCGTGTTCTGGGTGCTGCTGGCGATGGGCATCGAGCCGGTGATCGTGGCGCGCGTGTTCTTCGTGTGGGTCAGCGTCTTCAACCTGTTCGCCGTCGCGGTGTTCTGGTCCTTCATGGCCGATCTCTTCACCAGCGAGCAGGGCAAGCGGTTGTTCGGCTTCATCGGCGCGGGCGGCACGGCGGGCGCGCTGCTGGGGCCGGTCATCACCATCGCGCTGTCGGTGCCGTTGGGGCCGCACAACCTGCTGATCGCCGCCATCCTGTTCCTCGAGATCGCGGTGTACTGCGCACACCGGCTCGAACGAAGCGCGGGCGTGAATCCCGGCCAGCGACGCGACGAGACGCGCGTGGGCGGCAGCGCGTTCGCGGGGCTCTGGGGCCTGTTCCGGTCACCGTACCTGCTCGGCGTTGCCGCGTGGGTGAGCCTCCTGTCCTTCGGCGCGACGATCCTCTACTTCGCGCAGGCCAACGTGGTGTCGGCCACCGTGCAGGGCGCGGGCGCCCAGACGCGCATCTTCGCGAGCATCGACCTGGCCGTGGGCCTCCTCACGCTGGCCACGCAGGTGTTCGCCACCGGCCGTTTCCTCCAGCGCTTCGGCACCGGCGTGGCGGCGGGAGCGTTGCCGGCCATCTACGTCGTCGGCTTCGTCGCGCTGGCGTTGGCGCCGAGCCTGGCGGTGGTCGTCGCGTTCCAGGTGGCGCAGCGATGGATGAACTTCGCCATCGCCAATCCGGCACGGCAGGTGTTCTTCACTGTCATGGATCGCGAGCAGAAGTACAAGGCCAAGAACCTCATCGACGTGGTGATCTACCGGGGCTCCGATGCGCTCTACGGTTGGGTGTACGACGTGCTGCATGCGGTCGGGCTCAAGATCGGCGCCATTGCCCTGTGCGCGGTGCCGGTGGTGCTTGCGTGGCTGATCCTGTCGGCGGCGTTGGGGCGCACCCAAGAGCGGCGGGCCTCGCTCGACGCTTCCGACGGTGTCCAATCGGAGGCATGAGCAGCATGAATCACTTCCAGCCGGTCGCACTCGCGCATGCGAGCCGCCTCGTCAATCATGGTCCGACCGTCCTGGTGACAAGCTCGGACGGCACCCGTCGCAACATCATGGCAGCAGCCTGGTCGATGCCGGTCGAATTCACGCCGCCGCGAATTGCCGTGGTCATCGACAAGAACACGCTCACGCGCGAACTGGTCGCGGCGAGCGGAGCATTCGCGATCTGCATTCCAGGCGCGGCCCTGGTCGACCTGACCTATGCGGTAGGAAGCGCGAGCGGCCGCGAGTACGACAAGTTCGAGCATCACCGGATCGATGCCAGGCCCAGTCCCGGCCTGGGCATGCCGGTGCTGGAGGCCGGATGCGCGGCATGGCTCGAATGCCGGTTGATCCCGGAGCCGCACACCGAAGCGGCGTACGACACCTGCTTCGGCGAAGTCGTCGGCGCCGCGGCGGATGCCCGGATCTTCGCGGGCGGCCATTGGTCCTTCCGCGAGGACAACGCCGATCTTCAGACCATCCACCATCTCGGCGCCGGGAACTTCGTACGTGCCGGTGGCGTGCTCCGCGCCCGGCCGCGGGACCCGGGCACCGCGACGGCGTCGCCGTGAGCCTGCGTCAGCGCACGCGCGTGTACGTTCCCTTGGGAAGGCACTTGCTGGCGCCGGTGACCTTCAATTCGTTGAACTGAAAGTCCGACTTGATCGTGTAGTCCTTGCCGGCGTGCGAATGGCTCGCATGGGTACGCGGGTGAAACTTCTTGTCGGGACAGAGGCTCGACACGAATTCATTGCCCAGGCGGCCGCCCGCGCGCCATTCGATTCTGGTGTTGCCGTTCACATACGTGCCTTCGAAGTCATCCTCCGCCAACGCGGCGACGGGGCCGGTTGCAAGGACGATCGATGCGAGGAACTGCGCGAAGCAAGTGCGGTGGTGTCGTGTCATCTGGTTTCGTTCTCGATGGCTGCCCGGACGCCCTAGAAACTGAAGTCGATGGCCTTGGGCCCGCCGCCGACCGTCACGGCTTGCGACTTGGTCTTGCCCGAGGCCTGCGCGTCGACGGTGTAGCTTCCGTCCGGCAGCTTGATCAGGCAGACCGGTCCGGTCGAGGGAACCGTCAGGACGCTGGCGCCCTTGCCATCCTTGACCGTCACCGTGACCGAGGCCATGTACTCGCCGCCGGCCGTCGCGAAGAGCAGGGAGAGCGGATAGTCTTTCCGGGCGGCGAGCATCGCCTTGGAGGATGCTTCCCCGATGCCGCCGCAAGTGAAGCTTGCGGCGCCCTGGGTCTGGAGGGGTGGAATGGCGGGCAGGTTCTGAGCCAGCAAAGGTGTCGCCAGGCATGAAAGCGACATGGCTGCGGCTCGGACGGTCGAAGACAGGAGCGGCATACGGATCTCCTTGGACGGCAACTGGCCAATCCGGCCATTCTCCCGGAGAGGGAAGGGCCTCGCCATCCCGGCGCGCACCTAGCTCACGTACGTAGGGGCGCGGAAGCCTGAACCATCGGCTCAAAGTTGCGCAGACAGCAACGAGGCGACTTTCTCCATCGCCTTTTCGGTCCAGGGCCGCGCATGCCATTCCTCGCGGGTGATGCGTCGCGATCGCTGGAGGTCCGCCACGAACTGGGCGGTTTGCATTGCCGCGAACTTTTCATCGTAGATGTTGAGGTTCGCCTCGTCGTTCAGGCGGAACGAGCGGTTGTCGAAGTTGGTCGAGCCGACCGACACCAGCAGACCGTCGACGGTGAAGACCTTGCAGTGGAACATGGTCGGCTGGTATTCGCTGATCTCGGCGCCGGCATCCAGCAGCGGGCCCCATGCGGCACGCGAAGCGCCGCGCACGGTCTGCGAATCGATGATGGGGCCGGGCACGATGATGCGCACCCGCACGCCGCGCTGCATGGCGGCAACCAGCGCACCGACCGTCAGGTCGTCCGGCACGAAGTACGCGCTGGAGAGATCGATGCTCTTCGTCGCTGCGGCGATGGAGAGCAGGTACATCAGGTGCATGCTCTCGCTGCCTCCCGAAGGCGAACTGCTGAACATCTGCGCCCGCCCTTCGCCCGTTCCGGTGATCGCAGGAAAGTAGCGCTCGCCGTGCAGCACGTCGCCCGCCACCTTGATCCAGTTGTCCATGAAGACGGCCTGCATCTGCGCGACCACCGGCCCTTCGACCTTGTAGTGGGAATCGCGCCAGTGATCCGCATCCTGGGCGTCGCCTGTCCATGCGGGCGCGATACCGACGCCGCCCGTGAAGCCGATGCGGCCGTCGACCACCAGCAGCTTGCGGTGCGTGCGGTTGTTCATGCGCGTGATGTCGTACCAGTCCGGCTTGTGGAACTTGCGGATCTCCACGCCCGCAGCTTCCATTTCCTTCACGAACTCCGCGTCGACCTTCGCGCTGCCCACCCAATCGAGCAGCACGTGCACCTTGACGCCGGCGCGCGAGCGCTCGGCCAGGGCGTCCGCGAATGCACGCCCGATGTCGCCGGACCAGTAGATGTAGGTCTCGAACGTGATGCTCTTCCTGGCGCCGCGGATCGCGGCCAGCATGGGAGGAAAAATCTGGTCGCCGTTGTAGAGCGCCTCGAACCGGTTGCCTTCCGTGATGGGCGGCCCGAGCATGACGCCGAGGGCACGCTGGTACTGCGCATCGTGCAGGGCGTATTCACGCTTCACTTGTTCATCGAGCTTCTTCTCGCCGCCGCTGAGGGTGAGTGCGAAGAGCGTCGCGACCACGGACAGGATGAGTGTCCAGGCGATGACTTTGACGGTGCGGCTTCGAGGCAGATTCATGAGTGAACGAGTGTGTACTTTCCATGACCGAGTTGCCGCGCCGTGCGGCGGTGAAGGTGGGTAGGACGGGGCCGCGAGACGCTGTATGAATCGGCGGAGTTGCTCCTCGTGACGACGTCGTTCCGGAGACAGATCCGCCCCGGTCCGCCTCCTATACTGCGGCCGGCCCTGTGCCGCTTCAGGCGGGCGAGGGCCGCAACGCTTTCAATCCGGAGACTGATACTTGATGCATAACAAGCTACGACTTTGCGCCGCTGCAGCCCTGCTGTGTGCCGCTTCCTACGCGGGGGCCCAGACGCCGGCCCCGATGCCGCCCCTGACCCCCGAGCAGCAGCGCTTCCACGACATCTACAAGGAACTCGTCGAGATCAACACCACCCATCTGTCGGGCAACAACACCGAGGCGGCGCAGGCCATGCGCAAGCATCTGCTGGATGCGGGCTTCAAGGCCGACGAGATCCAGCTCTTCGAGCCCTATCCCAACAAGGGCAACCTGGTGCTTCGATTCAAGGGTACGGGAGGCAAGAAGCCGCTGCTGCTGCTGGCCCACATCGACGTGGTCGAGGCCCGGCGCGCGGACTGGAAGACCGATCCGTTCAAGCTCAAGGAAGACGACGGCTACTTCACCGCGCGCGGTTCGTCCGACGACAAGGCCATGGCGGCTTCCTTCGTCTCGATCCTGAGCCAGCTGAAGCGCGAGGGTTTCAAGCCCACCCGCGACATCGTGCTCGCGCTCACGGCCGACGAGGAACTCGGCGACGTGCCGACCAACGGCGCCTTCTGGCTCGTGAACAACCAGCGCGCGCTGCTCGATGCGGAGTACGGCATCAACGAAGGCGGCGGTGGGCAGCTCAACAACGGCAAGCCGGTGCTCAACCGCATGCAGGTGGCCGAGAAGATGTACACCACCTACAAGCTCGAAGTGCGCGACGTCGGTGGCCACAGTTCGTTGCCGACGCCGGCGAATCCGATCTACGAACTGAGCGCGGCCCTCGACCGACTCGGCGCGTATCGCTTTCCGGTGAAGCTGGCCGAAGTCACGCGCAGCTACTTCGACAAGAGCGCGCAGTTCGAGACCGGGCAGATGGCGGAGGACATGCGCGCCGTCGCATCCGGCAAGCCGGACGAGGCCGCGATCGACCGCCTGTCGCGCTCGGCGCTCTACAACGCCACGCTGCGCACGACCTGCGTCGCGACGCAGCTCCTGGCCGGCCATGCGGAGAACGCGCTGCCGCAGTCGGCGAAAGCAACCATCAACTGCCGCATCCTTCCGCACGACGATCCCGCCGAGGTCGACGCCGCGCTGCGCAAGGTGCTGGGCAGCGAGCGCATCAAGATCGAGCAGACCAATCCGCCGCTGAAGAGCCCGCCTTCGCCGTTGCGCCCCGATGTCATGCAGGTCGTGGATTCGATCACGCAGCAGATGTGGCCCGGCATCCCCGTCGTGCCGACCATGAGCACTGGCGCGACCGACAGCCGCTTCATGCGCAACATCGGCATTCCGATGTACGGCGTGTCGGGCATCTTCTCCGAGCCCAGCGATGCGCGTGCCCACGGGCTGGACGAGCGCGTCGCCATCCCGAGGCTCTATGACGGGCGCGAGTTCATGTACCGGATGGTCAAGCAGCTCTCGCAGTAGAGGCGCGAAGGGTGCGGCCCGCCGCACCCGCTCGCATCAGTTTTCGAGCGTGAGCAGCGGCACGTCGCGCTCGCGCGCCATGGTGTCGAGTTCGGCGCGGGTGCGTGCGCCGATCCAGCGCGCGATCGCTTCGTGCGTTTCGGGGGCGATCATGTCCGCCGCCGCGACGCCGGCGGCTTCGCAAAGGCGTGCCGCGAAGTGCGGCTCCAGGGCTGCGACCGCCACGCGGCCATCGACGCAAGGGTAGACCCGGTAGCCCGCGTGTGCGCCCCCGACCGCCCCCGTGGGCGTCGTCAGGCCCCAGGTGCGCGGCAGCGCGAGCCAGTTGGCGGCGGCGTTGAGTGCAACTTCGAGGTAGATGCCCGATTTGTCGGCCGCGGCGGAACGCAGCGCGGCCTGCAACACGGCTTCGCTCGCGAGCAAGGCGCCGCCCATGTCCGCGTACAGCGTGGGCGGCAGGGCAGTCCCCGCGATCAGGCCGCTTTCCGCCAGATAGGTGAGGTCATGGCCAGGCTCCTCGGCGCGCTCGCCGGGCGCGCCGACGATCGCGACCTGGGACAGCGCCGGATGCCGCGCATTCAGCGCCTCCCACCCGAGGCCCAGCTTGGCCAGCGCCGACGGCCGGAAGGAGGTCAGCAGCACATCCGTCCCCGCAAGTGCACGGTGCAGATCGTCCTGGCCGACCTCGGTCTTGAGGTCGGCGACCTCGATGGTCACGCCTTCGTGCAGCGCGGCGTACGCCGTCCGGTTGTAGTGGGCCATCGGGTCGCCCGATGGCGGTTCGAGCTTGGTGCACGTGGCGCCCATGGCCCGGCAGCGCATCAGGGCGGCAGGTCCGGGCAGGTTGAGCGCCAGGCTCAGCACCCGCACGCCGGCGAGCGGGGAGAAGGCGGCGGAGGGCAGGGATGTGGAAGTCGGCATGGGTCGGATCCTCGGCGGTGTCACCTTTGGAGCTTACTTGCTTGCGTCCGGCGCTCTACGATGTGGCTTGCACTCTGTTCCAACGTAGATAAGGAGACCCGCATGTACCAATCCGATCTCATGGCCGGCCAGCGCATCCTGGTGACCGGCGGCGGCACCGGCCTCGGCCGCGCGATGGCCGAACGCTTCCTGGGGCTGGGCGCCGATGTGGCGATCTGCGGCCGCCGGCAGAGCGTCTGCGAGGAGACCGCCGCCACGTGGCGCACGCAGTTTCCGGGACGCCGCATCGACACCTTCGGCGTCGACATCCGCAACGCGCAGGCGGTGGACGAGATGGTTGAAAGCCTCTTCGAATCGGGCGGCCTGACCGGGCTCATCAACAACGCGGCGGGCAACTTCGTCTCGCCGACCGAGGCGCTGTCGCCGCGGGCCTTCGATGCGGTTGCGAACATCGTGTTCCACGGCAGCTTCTATGTGACGCAGGCTGTCGGCAAGCGCTGGGTGGCCGAAGCCAAGGAAGGCAAGTGGAAGGCGGGCGACCCCTACCGCAGCGTGATGAGCATCATCGTGACCTGGGTCGACAACGGAAGCCCCTACGTCGTGCCTTCGGCGATGAGCAAGGCGGGCATCGAGGTGATGACCAAGTCGCTGGCGGTCGAGTGGGCGCGCTATGGCATCCGGCTCAACGCCGTGGGGCCGGGCGAGATCCCGACCGAAGGCATGAGCAAGCGCCTGAATCCGGGCGAGGAGCCCGGCGCACGCAGCAAGGCGACCAACCCGATGGCGCGCACCGGCCTGATGAGCGAACTGCAGAACCTGGCCGCATTCCTGATGGCGCGCGGCCAGTGCGACTGGCTCACGGGCCAGAGCATCATGATGGACGGCGGCAGCGCACTGGCGACCGGCGGCAACTTCTACGAGCTGCGGCAGTGGAGCGATGCGGACTGGCTGGCCGCGCGCGAGCGCATCGAGGCGCAGAACCAGAAGGACAAGGCGCAGCGCTAGCGCCTGCCGCAAAGCCTCAGGCGCGCTGCGGCGTCCGCAGCCACGCGACCGCACGCGCGGCAAGGCCCTGGTTGACCACGAGCCCGAGCAGCACGGCCGACGTGCCGATCCACTGCGCCGGGCTCGGCCGCTCCCCGAAGCTCACCGCCGCCGCGGCAAGGCCGACGACCGGCACGAGCAGCGAGAAGGGCACCACCCGGCCCGCGGGGTGGCGCTGCAGCAGGCGGGTCCACAGGGTGTAGGCGAGCAGCGTGGCGAACCAGGCGAGGAAGAGCACGGCCAGCACTGCCCGCAGGTCGAGTCCGGCCAGTTGATGCAGCACCTTCCCGGGTCCGTCGAGCGCGAGTGCGAGCAGCGCGAACGGCACGATCGGAAACAGGCTGCTCCACGCGATGAAGCCGAAGGGGTCGTAGCCCGGCGTGGCGCGCACGGCGAAGCGCACGACGATGTTGGACGAGGCCCACATGAACGCGGCCGACAGCGTCAACAGGAAGCCGATCAGCGTCATCTGGCCCGGCCCGTCGCCGTGCGCGGCGGCGATCAGCACCAGCCCCGCCAGCGCGACGGCGAGCCCGAGCCACTGCGCGGGACGCGCCCGTTCGCCGAGCAGCGGCGCGGCCAGCAGCAGGGTGAAGAAGGCCTGGGTCTGCATGACCACCGACGCCATGCCTGCCGTCATGCCGAGCTGCAGTCCGAGGAAGAGCAGGCCGAACTGACCCAGCCCTTGCGCGAGCCCGTAGGCCGCGAGGTAGCGCCAGGGCAGCGCCGGCCGGCGCACGAAGAACACCAGCGGCAAGGCTGCCGCCGCGAAGCGCAGGGCGCCCAGCAGCATCGGGCCCAGGTCGCGGAGCCCGAGCTTCATGGCCACGAAATTGAGGCCCCAGATCAGCGCCACGGCCATGGCGCGGCCGAAGTCGGCGCGGCTCAGCCGGACAGGCGCGACGATTTGCGCAGTGCTCATTGCGCGACTTGACCTTGGACGGCGCTGCGGCCGCAGCGCGCGGCCTTGAAGGCCAGGAACGCTTCCAGGCTCGTCTTGCGCGGCACGTAGCCGAACTCGCTCTTCAGCCGCGCGTTGGAGAGCACCGGCCGGTAGCGCAGGAAGTCGAGTTGCTCCGGGCCATAGCGGCTGATGCCCAGGCGCGAGCCGACCGCCAGTGCCAACCTGAGCAGCGAGGCCGGCAGCACCAGCATCGGCTTGCGAAGGATCGCCGCGATCTGCGACAGCGTCAGCGCGCCGTCGCCGGCAACGTTGAAGCAACCGTCGCGGCCGGTCGTGATCGCGTGGACGACGCAGCCGGTCACGTCCTCGTCCCAGATGAAAACGAAGGGGCTGTCGCTGCCGCGGATCGCGAGGATGCGCGGCTTGTCGAACAGCGCCGTGATCTGGTTGTGCACGTTCCTGCCGAGGATCGTGCCGATGCGCAGCACCGTCTGCCGCAGCGTCGGGTGCGAGACGCGGTAGTCGGCGAGCATCTCCTCGACCAGGCGCTTGTGGTGCGCATAGGCGAAGGCGGTATTGCCGCGCAGTGCGTCGTTCTCGTCGATCCATGCCGGGTTGTCGGCGTGGTAGCCGTAGGCGGCGCCGCTCGACGACACGACGATGTGCTGCACGCCCTGCGCGACGCAGGCTTCGAGCACGTTGCGCGTGCCGAGCACGTCGACCGAGTATTCGAACTCGCGCGTGCTGCCGCGGCCGGGCGTCACGATGGAGGCGAGGTGGACGACCGCGTCGATCGAATGCTCGGCCAGGGTTGCGCGAAGCTCCGGCGCGCGCACGTCCTGCACGGCATAGGTCACGCCGGGTGTGCGCCGGCTGGTGGGGACTTCACGCACGTCGAGCGCGATCACGCAATCGATGTCGGGCAACTGGGCCAGCGCGGCCACCACCGTCCGCCCGAGAAAACCGTCGGCGCCGGTGACGAGCACCCTGCGCGCCGCGATGGAAGGGGAAACAACCATGATTCAGGCCGATCGGGCGGCCGGTGAGGAAAGAGGGCGTCGCGCCCACCATGCGGCGAGCCCGAGGCCCGCGACGATGTCCCAGAAGCCCCAGACGCCGGCGACCACCGCCATGCCGCCGAGGCCGCCGAAGAAACTGAAGATCAGGACCAGCCCGAGGCCTGCGTTGCGGACGCCGACCTCGAAACTGACCGCACGCCGGTCGTACTCCGCGAGCCCCGTCGCGGTCGCGCAGGCGTAGCCCGTGGCGAAGGCGAGCGCATCGTGCAACACCACGGCGAGCAGCACTAGGCTCACGTAGTCGAGGAAGTAGCGCCAGTTGCCGGCGATCGCGGCCAGGATGAACCCGATCAGGCAGACGAAGCTCAGGATGCGCGCGGGCTTCTTGATGCGCTGCGTGAGCGCCGGCAGGTAGTGGGAGAAGGCCAGGCCGATGACGAAGGGCGCACCGATGATCGCCACGATGTGCACAACCATCTCGCCCGGATTCAGCGCGATGGTCTTCAGCAGCGGCGCCGCCGACGGATGGATGCCGCCCCAGAACGCGAAGTTGAGCGGCATCACCACGATGGCGATGAGGTTCGAGATCGCCGTCATCGACACCGACAGCGCCACGTTGCCGCCGGCCCGGTGCGTGAGGATGTTCGACACATTGCCCGGCGGGCAGCACGCGACGAGGATCATGCCCAGCGCGATGCTCGGCGCCGGCCGGAGCAGCAGCGTGAGCCCGAAGGTGACGGCCGGCAGCACGATGAACTGCGCGGCGATGCCCACCGCCATCGCGACGGGCATGCGCATCACGCGCTTGAAGTCCTCGATGCGCGTGTCCAGCGCGATGCCGAACATCAGGAAGCCGAGCACCGCGTTGAGCAGCACCAGCGATGCCGGGTTGAAGTTGAGGCGGATCTCGTCGACGGGAAGCGGAAGCATCGGTCTTTCTCAGTAGCAGCTTTGCGTTCGGGCCAGGACAGGTCCAGGACCCCCACGGAACCGGCTCCGCCGGGCCGCAGGGGGTGCCCCCGGCGAGGGGGTGGAGAGCGACACGAAGTGCGCGAGCCTGGGGGTCATACCAATCCTGCGGATGCTTCGCGCACGGCGCGGCGGTAGCTGTCCTTGTTGACGTAGTAGGCCATCCGCTCGAGCTTCAAGTACTTGTAGCCGCCCGAGAGATCCGGCGTCGGCCCCGCCTTGGCTTCCTTGAGCGCAGCAGCCTGCGGACGGCCTTGCGCCTGCGCCTTGAAATAACGCGCGACCAGTTCCGCCTGCTCGTAGCGCCCCTGCCATCCGATGCCGCTGGCCTCGATCATCCCGAGCACGGCGAGGTTGTCGAAGCCCGGCGCGAAGATGTTGAGGTAGAGCTTCGGCGCCATGCCTTGCCAGTTGAGCCAGGTTCGGTCGATGAAGGGGTAGTGCAGCTTGTAGCCGGTTGCGCACAGGATGAGGTCGTAGTCGCGCGCGCTGCCGTCCTTGAAGTGCACCGTGTCGCCGTCGAGCCGCGCGACGTCGGCGCGCACGCCGATGTCGCCATGGCCGATGTGATGCAGCACGAGCGAATTGACGACCGGATGGGATTCGTACATGCGGTAGTCCGGCTTCGGAAAGCCGAAGCGCACCGGGTCGCCGGTGAACCACTGCAGCACCTTGGCATCGAGCCGCTGCTTGATCCATGCCGGCAGCGGCCGCTTGCCGCCGAGCGTGTCGGCCGGCTTGCCGAAGATGTACTTCGGCACGAAGTAGTAGCCACGGCGCACGGAAATGTCGACGCTCTTCGCGTAGTGGACCGCATCGACCGCGATGTCGCAGCCGCTGTTGCCGGCGCCGACCACGAGCACGCGCTTGTCCTGGAACAGGCTTGCGTGCTTGTAGGCGGAGGTGTGCAGCAGGGCGCCGTTGAAGTAGCCCTCGAAGCGCGGCATGCTCGGCTCGGACAGCGTGCCGTTGGCGATGATCACGCCCTTGTACTCGGCCGACTCGATGCGGCCGCCGCCCGCGTCGACGCTCACGCGCCACAAGGTCGACGCGCTTTCCGTCACCGGTTCGACGCGCAGCACCTTCGTGCCGAAGCGGAAGTGACGGCGCAGGTCGAAGTGATCGGCGAAGTCGCTGAAATAGCGGCGCAGTTCGGTGTGGCTCGGGTAGTCGGCCACGGTGTCGCTCATCGGAAACTCGGCGAACTCCGTCGTGCGCTTGGACGAGATCAGGTGCGCGGACTGGTACACCGTGCTGCGCGGATTGCCGATGTTCCACAGCCCGCCGACATCCTCATAAGCCTCGAAGCCCTGGAACGGAATGCCGAGCTTCTGCAGGTTGCGTGCGCCGGCCAGCCCCGAGGGGCCGGCGCCGATCAGGGCGATTTGCTGGTGGGTAGGCACGGGAACGGACACAGGATCACTCACGAAAGAAAACTCCGACGCTCGATGGAACAGCCGCTCAGCGCGTGGCGGCTTCAGGGGTGGGTGCTGAAGTGTCGGCCGAAGCCGGCAGACCGGGAATGTGCGTGGCGCCCGGTTCGCCCGCACGTGGCTTGCGCGGCTGGCGCAGCAGCAAGGCATCGCGCCAGGCCGCGGGCAGCAGGGCGAGCGCATGGGCCAGCCAGCCGAGCCGGCGCGGCAGCACCAGTTGCTCACGGCCCTTGGACAGCGCATTCAGGATGGCGATGGCGGCGCGTTCCGGCGCCATCAGGCCGGGCATGGCGAAGCGGTTGCCCGCCGTCAGCGGCGTGCGCAGGTAACCGGGGCTGACGGTGCAGACGCGCACCCCGCTCGGACGCAGTTCGGCGCGCAGGCTCTCGAGATACCGGATGAGGCCGCCCTTGCTGGCGCAGTAGGCGCCGTTGCCGGGCAGGCCGCGCCGGCCGGCGAGGCTGGCAATGCCGACCAGCGTGCCCCGGTTGCGATCACGCATCGGCGCGACGAAGGGGTGGAAGGTGGTGACGACGCCGAGCAGATTGATTTCGAGGATGCGGCGGAACACCGCCAAGTCCGCGGCTTCGGTCGTGTCGAAGCCGCCGGCGACACCCGCGTTGGCGATGACGGCATCGGGCACGCCGAAGCGCGACATCCAGTCCTGCGCCATGGCCTGTACGGCCGCGACATCGCTGACATCCGGCGTGTAGACCGCAGTGCGCCCCGGTGCCGAATCGGCGAGGGCGTCGAGCGCGGCCCTGTCCAGGCCGACCAACGCGACTTTCGCTCCGCGCGCCAGCGCCTCGACGGCCAAGGCGCGGCCCAGGCCGCCACAGGCGCCGGTGATGACGAGGTTGTCCGGAGAAAAAGTCATGGAATCGTATGTTTGGGGTGTGCAGCTTAGCGAAATCGCGGCAAAATCTCGAAAATATTCAATTATTCGTCTCGATTTCAGAGATTTCTGATGGATTTTCTAACCCCAGACGCCCAGGAAGACACCGATTCGGCCCTGACACCCGGCTTGCGCCTCTTCCAGCTGCTGGAGCACGTCGTGGCCGCGCCCGAGCCGCAGACGCTGGTCGAGATCGTCCGCACGACCGGACAGCCGAAGCCTTCGGTCCATCGGATGCTCCAGCAACTGGAGGCCGGCGGCCTGCTGGCGCGCGGTGGCGATGGCCGCCGCTACGCAACCACCCCGCGCCTCATGCGCTTCGCCGAAACCGTGCTGCGTGGAAGCACCGCGACCGGCGTGCGCCACGCGGTGCTGCGCCAACTGGTGACGGACGTGGGCGAGACCTGCAATCTCACGGCGCTGTCGGGCGCCGAGGTGATCTACCTCGACCGCGTCGAGACGGCGTTCCCGCTGCGCCTCGAACTCGGACCCGGCTCTCGCGTGCCCCTGCATTGCTCGGCCAGCGGCAAGCTCTTCCTGGCGCACCTGCCGCGGGCCCAGCGTGAGCGCCTGCTCGACGGAATCGGGTACGAGCGCCACACGCCGCACACGCTGTGCTCCCGCGAAGCGCTGGAAGCCGAGATCGAGCGCATCCAGCACGAGGGCCATTCGGTGGATGCCGAGGAATTCATCGAAGGCCTCGTCTGCGTCGCGGTGCCGGTCCGCGACGAAGCGCACGGTCCGGTGCGCTGCGCCGTCGCATTGCAGGCGCCGGCGGTGCGCATGCCCTTGCCCGAAGCGCTTCAGCAACTCGACAAGCTGCGCACCGCCGCGCAGGGGATCGCGCGAGCGATGCGCTGATTCCGGCCGGCGCTCAGTCGACGATCTTGGCGCCGCGCTCGGCCAGCAGCGCGCGCAGGAAGGACCGGTGGCAGACCGCCTCGTGCTCGCAATAGCAGCCGACCGACAGGTTGCTCTGGTGCGAGAGGGCCGCCAGCAGGTCCAGGCTGCGGCTGGCGTCGGGCTCGGCCATCTCGTGGCGGAACTTGCGCCCGAACGCGGCCCATTCCGCCGGCACGCCCGACACCTGGGCCGCCTGGGCCATCTTCATCGTCTCGACCGAGGGCGCGAGATTCGGGTACCAGACGTCATACCAGTTGTGGGAGGCGAAGTCTGTCTTCGGCACGCCGCGCGGCGGGCGGCGCACGGTGCCGATGCGCAGGCCTTCGTCGGGCGCGCGGTCGGTGCCGAGTCGGACGATACGGATGGCCATGGCGTTTTCCTCTCTCCTCGATGGCTGTTCAGCTGCCGACGATACCGCCGTCGCGCCGCCGGACGACCACGGTGGCCGACCTCGGGCGTGCGCTGCAGGGTTCGGTGCCGTCGGGCCACGCGCTGTTGGGCGCGCCGCTGCCGTCCTCGCGGGTCTCGCCCGGGTGCTGGATGTTGACGAAGAGACTGCGGCGATCCGGCGTCACGGTGCAGCCCGTGATCTCGCAGCCTCCGGGGCCGACCAGGAAGCGCTTGATGCGGCCGCTGGCCGGATCGGCGCAGAGCATCTGGTTGTTGCCGAAGGCGGTCATCGGGGGCTTGCCGATGGCGGGGCCGCTCATGTCGGTCTGGATCCACAGCAGGCCGCCGCTGTCGAAGCACAGGCCGTCGGGGTTGCCGAACACGTCGACATCGGCGCTTGGGTAGCGCGTGCCGGCGCCGGGCCACTTCGGGTCGCCGGCGAGCACGAAGTGGTCCCAGGCAAAGCCGGTGCTGGCCGCATCCCGGCCGTCCTCGCGCCACCGGAGGATGCCGCCGAAAGCGTTGTTCGCACGCGGATTGGCTGCATCGGGCGCGGGCTGGCCGGGGGCGCCGCGTTGCGTGTTGTGGGTGAGCGTGACGTACACCTCGCCGCTCTCGGGATGCACGGCGATCCATTCGGGTCGGTCCATCTTCGTGGCGCCGACGATGTCGCCGGCCAGACGCGCGTGGACCAGCACCTCGGCCTGGTCCGCGAAGCCGCTGGCGGCATCGACGCCGTCGCGGCCATGGCGGAGTTCGAGCCATCGGCCGCGCCCGTCGGCGTCGTAGCGCGCGACGTACAGGGTGCCCTCGTCGAGCAGGTTGCGGTTGGCGGCGCGTGCGGCAGCGTCGTTGCCGGGACGGACCTTGTCGCGGCTCACGAACTTGTAGATGTACTCGAAGGCGGAGTCGTCGCCCATGTAGACCGCCAGCCGGCCGTTGCGGGTCAGCGTGCAGGTCGCGCTTTCCTGGCGCTTGCGGCCGAGGGCCGTGCGCTTGACGGGCACGGCGCCGGGGTCGAAGGGATCGATTTCGACCACCCAGCCGAAGCGATGGGCTTCGTTCGGATGCTTCGACAGGTCGAAGCGCTCGTCGAAGCGCCAGTAGTCCAGCCATTGCGATCCGCTGACCGTGCCGTAGCGGCGCTGCGCCGGCGTGGCGCGCGATGCCGCTTCCTTGGGCCCGCCGAAGTAGCCGTGGAAGTTCTCCTCGCACGTCAGGTAGGTGCCCCAGGGTGTGACGCCCATCGCGCAGTTCGCGAAAGTGCCGGACACCCGGTCGCCGCCGGGGTTGGCGGCGGTGCGCATCATCGGCGTGCTGGCCGCCGGGCCGGCGATGCGCATCGGCGTGGCGCCATGCACGCGGCGGGCGTAGCGCGAAGGCAGCACCTGTCGCCAGCCGGCGGCGGTCAACTCGACTTCGATCACCGAGACGCCCATCGCGTGCAGCGACTTGCGGGTCTTCTCCTCGGTCCAGGGCGTCATGCCGGTGGCGTGGAGCAATCGCTCGTCGGTGTACTCGTGGTTCATCACCAGCAGGCCGCGATCGGTGCGGCCGTCGAGCGCGAAGAAGTGCATGCCGTCGTGATGCATGCCGGCCTGCACCGCCTGCTCGGCCGCGATGTTCGAGGCGTCCGGCGCGAAGGCGGGCATCGACGAGGCGATGCCGGTCGGCGTGCCCCAGGGATAGAGCACCTGCGCCTCGTACTCGGGCGGCACCGTGACGGCGTCGCGCAGCGTGGGCGCCACGGCGGTGAAGCCGAGGCGGCCATCGTCGGCGCGGGCGAGCGTGCATCCTTCGCCCACGAAGGCAACGACGGCAGCTGCGGCACCGGACTGGAGGAACTGGCGGCGGGCGAGTGGCATGGCGGGATGTTGACTGGGCGACAGCGCGATCATCGCCGAGCATCGCCGAGCATCGATACTGTCTGAAAGCTCCGGAGACATGCAATGACCGACCGCATCGAAACGATCCGCCACGCCGACGGCGTGGTCGAACTTCACCTGGCCCGCGCCGACAAGATGAACGCGCTGGACCCCGCCATGTTCGATGCCCTCATCGACGCCGGCACCCGGCTCCGCGATGACGCCGGCGTCCGCGCCGTGGTGCTTGCCGGGCGCGGCAAGGCCTTCTGCGCAGGGCTCGACATGCAGTCCTTCGAGCGCATGGGGCAGGGCAGCGGCAGCGGCGTGATCGGCTCCGGCGCCGCCGGCCGCGACCTGGTCGAACGCACCCACGGCGTCGCCAATGCGGCGCAGCAGGTGGCGATGGTGTGGCGCGAAGTGCCCGTGCCGGTGATTGCGGCCGTCCACGGCGTCGCCTTCGGTGGCGGTTTGCAAGTGGCGCTCGGCGCGGACGTGCGGCTGGTCGCCCCCGGCACGAAGATGTCCGTGATGGAGATTAAGTGGGGCCTCGTGCCCGACATGGGCGGCATGGTGCTGATGCGCGAACTGGCGCGCAACGACGTGGTGCGCGAACTCACCTTCACCGGCCGCATCTTCTCGGGCGAGGAGGCCGTGGCGATCGGTTTCGCGACGCGGCTGGCGAACGACCCCCTGGCCGAGGCGCTGGAGATGGCGCGCGAGATCGCGCAGAAGAGCCCTGATGCGATCCGCGCCGGCAAGCGACTGTTGAATGCGGCGATGGGGCACAGCGCGGCCGACCTGCTGCTGGCGGAGTCGGTCGAGCAGAAGGCGCTCATCGGCAGCGCCAACCAGACCGAGGCCGTGCGCGCCAACATGGAGAAGCGCGCGCCGCGGTTCAGCGATCCGAAGCTGGCAGCGTGAGCGCGCTCAGGCGTCCCTGAAGTTCAGCCATTCTTCCGACGGGGCGCGGTCGCTCACGAGCGTGTTCACCGGATGCGCCGGATCGCGATAGCCGATCGCCATCCCGCAGAACAGCATGCGTTCCGGCGGCAGGTCGATCGCCCGGGCAACCGTTGCCGGGTACACCGCCCAGCACTCCTGCGGGCAACTGTCGAGCCCCTCGGCGCGCAGGAGCAGCATCACCGTCTGCAGATACATCCCCAGGTCCGACCACTGTGGCGGTCCCATCGTGCGGTCGACCGAGCAGAACAGCGCCATCGGCGCGCCGAAGAAATCGTAGTTGTTGGCGAACCAGCGTCGGCGCGCGGCCTTGTCGTCGCGGGGGATGCCCAGCCGCGCGTACATCGCTTCGCCGACCTGGAAGCGCCGGTCGCGCCACGGGGCGCGCAGGCTCGGCGGATAGACGTCGTACTCGGAGGGTTCCGGCTCGCCGCCTTCGGTGAGGCGCTGGCGCATGGTCGCCCTGAGTGCAGCCAGCGCGTCGCCCGCGAGCACGTCGATGTGCCAGGGCTGCAGGTTGCCGCCGGAGGGCGCCCGCGCGGCGGCTGTCAGCACCTTGCGAATCGTGCCGCCGTCAACCGGCGTCGGCAGGAACGCCCGGATGGATTGGCGGCTGGCGACGGCGTCCTGGATGTGCATGGAAAGGCTCGGAGTGGGTCGGACGAGTTTAATTAAGCGCGCCGTAAGCAGCGTCACGCCATACTCGCCGGGTGCCTATGTACCTACTCCATCGCCTCGCAGCCCAAGCGCTGCCCGTCGCCGTCACCGGTGGTGCGCAAGTTGACGCCGTTCGCGTGCTCAGCATGGCCGGCCATGTGAAGGCGGAGATCCCCAAGCCCATCCGGACGCTCGACGGCTTCGAGCAGCCGCCCGCCACGGTGACCGAGATCACCTCGCTCGGACACAGCATGCTCCGGCGCTTCCCACTTCGCTAGCGCGCGCCCTGCAACGGGGCGCTCTCGCGCCATTGCGGGGCGTACAGTTCGACCGCAAATGTCCTATTGACGGTACAACAGAACGCCGCGACGATCGGGCTCCATGTCCCAGATGCCGCTGCCGAAGTACCACCAGATCTATCTGCTGCTGTGCGAGCAATTGGCTGAGGGGCGTTTCGCCGACGGCCTCCCCGGCGAGTTCGCCTTGATGGGGGAATTCGGCGTGGCCCGCGTCACCGTGCGGCGCGCGCTCGAGAAGATGGCCGCCGAGGGCCTGATTTCGCGGGAGCCGGGCCGAGGCACGCGGCCGATCCGTCCGCCGTCCGCTTCCATCGGGCAGGGCGCGCATGACGTCCAACGCGCCAATCTCGGCGGCCTTCTCGAAAACCTCGTGAGCATGGGCCTGCGCACCTCGGTCAAGGTGATCGACGTGCAGACCGTCACCGCCTCGGCCAGCGTCGCGACCGCGCTGCAGCTGCAGGCGGGCGACGCGGTGCAGAAGGCGGTCCGCGTGCGCTCGACGCGCGAAGGGCCGCTCTCGCACATCACCACCTACGTGCCGGCCGATGTCGCGCGCCAGTTCGGCCGCCGCGAGCTCGCCCGCAAGCCCATCCTCGTGCTCCTGGAAGAAGCCGGCGTGCAGGTCGGCCGGGCCCACCAGACCATCACCGCGCGGCTGGCCGATGCCACGCTGGCGCAGCACCTCGACGTGTCGGTCGGCTCGGCCCTGCTGGCCGTACGCCGCCTGGTCTACGACGCCAACGAACGCCCGGTGCAATGGCTGCACGGCCTGTACCGGCCCGACCGCTACACCTACGAGATGCAGTTGTCCCGCGTGGGCGGCATCGACGCCAAGGTGTGGGTCAGCAAAGAGCTTTCCGCCCAGTTCATTTAAACCACGAGGAGTCCCCATGGAGAATCGCCGCCGCTTCCTGTCGCAGACCGCCGCCCTCGGCACGTCGATCGCCTTTCCGCTGGTCGGGGGCGCGCAGCCCAAGCCCATCCGGGTCGGCGTGCTGCATCCCGTGACCGGTGCGCTCGCCTACTCGGGGCAGCAATGCCGGCTCGGCGCGCAGATGGCGATCGACGACATCAACCAGGCCGGCGGCATCAAGTCGATGGGAGGCGCAAAGCTCGAAGCCTTGCTGGGCGATGCGCAATCGCAGCCGCAGGCCGGCGCGGCCGAGGTCGAGAAGATGAACGAGGCCGGCGTCTCCGCGATCGTCGGCGCCTTCGCCTCGGCGATCTGCCTGGCCACCACGCAGGCCGCGGCCAAGTACAACCTGCCGCACGTGGTCGACGTCGGCGTGGCCGACCAGATCGTCGAGCGCGGGCTGAAGAACACCTTCCGCTTCGGCCCCGGCTACAAGAAGTCGACCGAAGTCGCGATGGCCAACCTGCTCGTGCTCAACAAGGCCGCAGGCAGCCCGGCCAAGACCGTGATGATCATCCACGAGGAGTCGCTGTTCGGCTCCGGCACCGCGCAGCTGCTGGCGCGCGAACTGCCGGGCTACGGCTTCGAGGTGAAGGAAGTCGTGAAGCACGCGAACCCCACGCGCGACTTCAACAACATCGTGCTGCGCATGAAGTCCATCAACCCGGACATCGTGATTCCGGCCAACTACTACAACGAGTACGCGCTGCTGGTGCGCACCATGCAGCAGCAGAAGGTGCAGCCGAAGGCGATCTTCTCGGTGCTGGGCGGTGCCGCATCGAGCTACAAGTTCGTGAAGGAGTTTCCGGACGCGGCCAACGGCATCATCGACTGCAACCACTGGTTCAACCCGAAGGACAAGCGTTCGCAGGAGCTGCGCAAGCGGGTCGAGGCCAAGGGTCAGTTCTTCAGCTACGAGGTCTTCATGACCTACACGGCGATGGCGCTGCTGGCGGATGCACTGGAGCGTGCCAAGTCGAGCGATCGCGCCGCGATCATCGATGCGCTGGAGAAGAGCACCTTCTCGAACCACATCATGCCGTACGGCCCGACGAAATTCGTCAACGGGCAGAACGAAGGCGCCCAGCCGCTGATGACGCAGGTGGTGAAGAACGACATCAAGGTCATCATCCCGCGCGACTTCCGCGAAGTCGAGCCGGTCTTCCCCCTTCGCGCAGCCTGAACCCGGCAGTTCCGCAGGATGTTCGACTTCAGCATTCTTTTCCCGTCGGTCCTCAACGGCCTGACGACCGGTGCGGTGTATGCATTGATCGCGCTGGGGCTCACGCTGATCTACGGCGTCCTGCACATCATCAACTTCGCGCACGGCGCCTGCCTGATGCTGGCGCTGTACGCGGTGTACTTCCTCAAGGAACGCTGGGGCATCGATCCCTACCTGGCGCTGCCGATCGTGATCCCGGGCATGTTCGCGCTGGGCTACGGCCTTCAGCGTGTCGTCATCAACCGCGCCGGGCACGGCAAGGACGAGAACATCCTGCTCGCCACGCTCGGCATCGCGATCGTGATGGAGAACCTCGCGCTGCTCTTCTTCAAGTCGGACACGCGCAACATCGACACGGCCTATTCGCTCAGCACGGTGGCCATCGGCCCCGCAATGATCGCGGTGCCCAAGCTCGTGGCCTTCGGGGGCGCGCTGGTGGTGTCGGCGGTGCTTTTCTGGATCATGGGCCGCACCGACCTCGGCCGCGCGATCCGCGCGGTGGCCAAGGAGAAGGAGGGCGCCAAGCTCATGGGCATCGACGTCGACCATGTGTATGCGATGAGCTTCGGCATCGGCCTGGCCTGCCTCGGTGCGGCCGCGTGCTTCCTGCTGCCGGCGTACTACGTGAATCCGCAGGTGGGCGGCGGCTTCGTGCTCGTGGCCTTCACCATCGTGGTGCTCGGCGGCATGGGCAGCTTCGTGGGCGCGCTCATTGGAGGCTTCCTGGTGGGCGTGGTCGAGTCGCTCGGCGGGCTCTACCTGGGTGAATCGCTGGGCCAGATTGGCATCTTCGCGATCTTCATCGGCGTCGTGCTGTTCCGGCCCGAAGGCATGTTCGGAGCGAAGGCATGAACGGCGCGCGCGTTTCAGGCAGTGGCCTGCGGCACCTGGGCGGCATCGCGGTCTTCGCGGTGCTGGTGGCGTGCCTGCCGCTCGTGACTTCGTCCGGCGTGGCGCTCAACTTCGTGATGATGGCCCTGTATGCGACCCTGATCGCACAAGCGTGGAACATCCTCGGCGGCTTCGGCGGCCAGTTCTCCTTCGGCCATGCGCTCTTCTTCGGCACCGGCGCCTACATCCAGGCGATCGCGCAGTTGCAGGGCGGTATCAATGCATGGGTCGCGTTGCCGATGGCGGTCGCGGGCAGCGCGCTCATCGGGCTCTTCGTGGGCGCGCTCACCTTCCGCTACGGGCTGAAGGGTTCGTACTTCGCGCTGGTGACGCTCGCTTTCGCGGAGGTCTTCCGCATCGTCGCGCTGTCGGTGCCTTTCACGGGCGGCGGCGTCGGGCTGATGGTGCCCTTGCGCGAATCGGTCGGCAACCTGCAGTTCGCTTCGCGCGCCGGCTACCTGTGGGTGGTGCTGGCCTTCGTCACGGCCGCTTTGCTCGTGACCTGGTGGCTGCGCAACGGCCGCTTCGGCGCGTACCTTCAGGCGGTGCGCGACAACGAGGACGCGGCGCGGGCGGTCGGCGTGAATCCCTTCCGCATCAAGCTCGCGGCCATCGGCATCTCGGGCGCCTTCATGGGCGCGGCCGGCGCGTTCTACGTTCAGGTGTTCCAGTACATCGATCCGGGCATCGCGTACGGCTCGGGTACGTCGATCGAGGCGCTGGTCGCGGCCATCGTCGGCGGCATGGGCACGCTGTGGGGGCCCTTGCTGGGCGCCGCGGCGCTGCATGTGCTGTCCGACCTCACGCGCAACCTGTTCGGCGAACTGCCGGGCATCAACATGGTGATCTACGGGGTGGTGCTGGTGCTGATCGTGATCTTCCTGCCGCGCGGCATCGCGGGCATGGGCCTGTCGGTCCGCCAACTCTGGGCGGGGAAGGGGAGCCGCCATGGCTGAGCCGCTTCTCCAGTTGAACGGCGTCTCGCGCTCCTTCGGCGGACTGAAGGCCGTGCAGAACGTGAGCCTCGCCGTCAACGAAGGCAGCCTGAGCGCTTTGATCGGCCCCAACGGCGCCGGTAAGACGACGCTGTTCGCGCTGATGTCCGGCTTCCTGAAGCCCGATACGGGCACGGTGCGCTTCGCCGGCGAGGACATCACCGGCCGCGAGCCGCATCGCAACGCGCTGCTGGGCATGACGCGCACCTTCCAGATCGTCAAGCCCTTCGCGGCACAAACCGTGCGCGAGAACATCGCGGTCGGGGTGCACCTCCACGTTCGCGCTCGCGGCGCCGCCCTGCAGCGCGCGGAAGAAGTGGCGGCGCGGGTCGGCCTCGCCGCCCAGCTCGACAAGGCGGCGTCCGACCTCACGGTGGCGGGGCGCAAGCGGCTGGAGCTGGCCCGCGCACTCGCCACGCAGCCGCGGCTCCTGCTGCTCGACGAAGTGCTGGCCGGTCTCAATCCGCAGGAGATCGCCGAGATGATGCCGGTGGTGCGCGGCATCGCCGACGGCGGCGTGACCGTGCTGATGATCGAGCACGTCATGCAGGCCGTGATGCACCTGGCCGAGCACGTCTGGGTGCTGGCGCAGGGCCAGCTGATCGCCGAGGGCAATCCCGCGCAGGTCACCTCGAACGACAAGGTGGTCGAGGCCTACCTCGGCCACGGCACGGCGGCCCGGCTGCGCAAGGCCGCGGCAGGTGCTGCGCAAGGAGTCGCCGCATGACTTCGCTGCTCGAGATTCGCGCGCTGCGCGGCGGTTACGGCCGCGTCGAAGTGCTGCGCGGCGTCGACCTGCAGGTGAATGCGGGCGAAATGGTCGCGCTGCTCGGCAGCAACGGCGCCGGCAAGTCGACCCTCAACAAGATGATCTGCGGACTCTGCCCGGCCTGGAGCGGCACGGTGCGCTTTGACGGCCAGGACCTGAGCGGCGCGCACTACCGCGACGTCGTCAAGGCCGGCCTGATCCAGGTGCCCGAGGGCCGCAAGGTGTTTCCCAACCTCAGCGTGCTGGAGAACCTCGAACTCGGCTCGTTCACGCGGGCCCGCGAACGACGCGCGGCCAACCTCGACAAGGTGTTCGGCATCTTCCCGCGGCTGAAGGAACGCATCCGCCAGCACGCCGGCACCATGAGCGGCGGCGAGCAGCAGATGCTCGCGATCGGCCGCGGCCTGATGGCCGAACCGGTGCTGCTGATCCTCGACGAGCCTTCATTGGGCCTCTCGCCGCTGTTGGTCGAGGAGATGTTCACGCTGATTCGCCAATTGCGCGACGGCGGACTCGCCGTTCTGCTGGTCGAACAGAACGTCGGGCAATCGCTGGAGATCGCCGACCGGGCCTACGTGCTCGAGAACGGCAGCGTCCGCTTCTCGGGCCTGCCGCAGGACCTGCTGGGCAGCGACGAACTGCGCCGCGCCTACCTCGGCCTTTGAGCCGCAACGAAGAGATCGAACCCGGAGACAGGGAAACGTGAAACGCAGAGACATCCTCCTCGCATCCATGGCCGCGGCGCTCGGCAGCGCGGCCCACGCCCAGGTGGGCAACGCACCGGTGCGGATCCTCGTCGGCGCGCCGGCTGGCGGCTCCACCGACACGCTGGCCCGTACGCTGGCCGCGAGCATGGGACCGGCCCTTGGCCGCACCGTGATCGTCGAGAACCGGCCCGGTGCGGGCGGCAACATCGCCGCCGACGCGGTCGCCAAGGCGCCGCCCGACGGCAACACGCTGCTGATGAGCTTCACCAGCCATGCGATCAACGCCACGCTGTATCCGTCGCTGCCCTTCGATCCGGTCAAGGACTTCACCGCGCTGACCGAGGTCGCGACATCGCCGTCGATCCTCGTCGCGCATCCGTCCGTGCCGGCGAACAACGTGCGCGAGTTGATCGCGCTGGCCAAGGCCAAACCGGGCGAGCTGAACTTCGCGATCGGCTCCGTCGGCTCGTCGCTGCACATGGCGGGAGAAGCGTTCAAGATGCAGTCGGGGGTCAATATCGTGAACATTCCCTATCGCGGCACCGCGCCGGCGGTGCAGGACGTGCTGGCCGGGCAGGTGCAACTCATGTTCGCCGCCGTGGGCAACGTTCAGGCCCACATCCAGGCGGGCAAGCTCAAGCCGCTGGGCGTGACCACCGCGAAGCGCTTGCCCGCGTTCCCGGACGTGCAGGCCATCGCGGAGGTGTTGCCGGGCTACGAGTCGAGTGCGTGGTTCGGCCTGTTCGGCCCGGCCCGCATGCCGCCCGAGGTCACGCGCAAGATCAGCGATGCGGCGCGCCAGGCGATCAGGCAGCCCGAGATGCAGCGCCGGCTGGAAGTCGAAGGCGCGATCCCGGTGGGCAATTCGCCGCAGGAGTTCTCGGCTTTCGTGCAGAGCGAGATCAAGCGGTGGTCCAAGGTCGTGAAGTTCTCGGGAGCGAAGCCGGAATGAGCCAGACGCTGGCCCAGAAGCTGATCGCACGTGCGAGCGGGTGCGACGGCGTGTCGGTGGGCGAGATCTTGACCTGCAAGGTCGACATGGCCATGTTCCATGACTCCTCCGGTCCCCGGCGCCTGAAGCCGATGCTGGAGGAACTGGGCGCGCAGATCTGGGACCGATCGCGCGTGGTGCTCGTG
Organism: Variovorax glacialis; assembly: GCF_051216375.1. NCBI lineage: Bacteria > Pseudomonadati > Pseudomonadota > Betaproteobacteria > Burkholderiales > Comamonadaceae > Variovorax > Variovorax glacialis. Next base: position 79,639 of record NZ_JBPJZT010000007.1, read on the forward strand.
ATGGACCACTACGTGCCCGAGCGCGACGACGATTCGCGCCGCATCGTGCGCATCGCGCGCGAGTGGGCCCGCGACCAGCAACTGCCGCATGTCTACGACAGCCAGGGCATCTGCCACGTGGTGGTGCCGCAGCACGGGCACATCCGGCCCGGCATGCTATGCGTGGGCGGGGATTCGCATTCGCCGACGGGTGGCGCCTTCGGGGCCTACATGTTCGGCATCGGCAGCACCGAGATGCTCGGCGTGATGGTCACGGGCGAGATCTGGCTGCGCGTGCCCGAGACCATCCGGATGTGGTGGGACGGTGCGTTGTCCGCCGGCGTGACCGCCAAGGACATGATGCTGCACATGATCGGCCGCTTCGGCATGAACGGCGGCGGCTACCAGGCCGTCGAGTTCTGCGGGCCGGGCGTGATGGCGCTGTCGATGCAGGAGCGCATGACGCTGTCGAACATGAGCGCCGAACTCGGTGCGCAGGCCGGGCTGATCGCGCCCGATGCCACGACGGCCGCCTTCCTCGCGGACGCCGGTGCCCCGGAAGTCGACATGGCGCCGTGGTTCACCGACGCCGATGCCGACTTCACGCGCCATCGCTTCGACGCCGCCACGCTGGAGCCGCATGTCGCCGCCCCTCACAGCCCGGCCAATGCGCACGGCGTGAGCCGCTACGTGGGAACGCCCGTGGACGTTGCCTACATCGGCGCGTGCACCGGCGCCAAGCTGGAGGACCTGCGCGCGGCTGCCGAGGTCCTTCGCGGCCACAAAATCGCTGCCGGCGTTCGCCTGATCGTGGCACCGGCCAGCCTGCGCGACCAGGAGCAGGCGCGCGAGGAGGGCGTGCTGCAGGTGCTGCTGGAGGCAGGGGGCGAACTCTTCCCGACCGCATGCGGCGCGTGCTCCGGCTACGGCGACCCGATGGGCGACGACATCACGGTGATCTCGACCACGGCGCGCAACTTCAAGGGCCGCATGGGCTCCGCGTCGGCGCAGGTGTTCCTCGGGTCGCCCTATACGGTGGCTGCAGCGGCGCTTCGTGGCCGGGTCACCGACCCCCGCGAGGTTCTTGCATGACCTCCCCCACCACCCACCGCGTCTGGCGCCTCGGCGCGGACATCGACACCGACGTGCTCGCGCCCGGCCATGCGATGAAGCATGGCATCGAGCGGATCGCCGAACACTGCCTCGAAGCCGTCCGCCCAGAGTTCGCCCGCGAGGTGCGCCCCGGCGACGTGATCGTGGCAGGGCCCAATTTCGGCATCGGCTCCTCGCGGGAGCAGGCAGCTGCGGTGCTGGTGAAACTGGGGGTCGCCGCCGTCATCGCGCCGGCCTACGGTGGCCTGTACTTCCGCAACGCTTTCAACCTGGGCCTGCTGCTGCTGACCTGTCCCGCGGCCGAGACGCTGCGCGAGGGCGATCACATCGCGATCGACAGCGCCGACCTGGCGGTGATCACGCCGGACGGTGCGCGGCTGGCGTGCGAGCCGATCCCCGCATTTCTCATGGACATGGTCCGCGCCGGCGGGCTCATGAACCAGTTGCGCCAGCGTGCTGGCAAGGAACCCATCGATGTCTGACCCTTCCCACGTGACAGCGCTCGACCCCGTCACGCTCGCCGTCCTGCGCGGCCGCCTCGAACAGGTGGCCGACGAGATGGACGCGACGCTCTACCGCAGCGCGTTCAATCCCATCATTGCCGAGGCGCACGATGCCTGCCACGGCCTTTACGACGCCGTGACCGGCGACACCCTGGTGCAGGGCAAGTCCGGCCTGCCGGTCTTCGTCGGCGCGATGGCTTTCGCGGTGCGTGCGACGGCAAAGGCGGCCGAGCCGCGCGGCGGCATGCGCGACGGCGACATCTGGATCAGCAACGACGCCTACGACGGCGGCACGCACGCCAACGACTTCAAGCTGGTGCGGCCTTTCTTCCGCAACGGCAAGCTCTATTGCCACATGGCCTCGGCCGCGCACTGGCACGACGTCGGCGGCGCGGTGCCCGGCAACTACAACCCGGCAGCGACCGAATGCTGGCAGGAGGCGGTGCAGATCCCGCCGGTGCGCATCGTGCGCGACGGCGTGCTCGACGCGGACGTGCTCGCCATCCTGCAGGCCAACACGCGGCTGCCGGACAGCCTCTGGGGCGACCTCAACGGCCAGCTCGCCGCGCTGGAACTCGGTGCGAAAAGGCTGGACGGTCTGCTCGACGAGTACGGCGACGACCTCGTGCTGCAGGCGCTGGGCGAACTGCGCAGCCGCGCCCTGCGGCTGATGCGCTCGCACATCGCATCGCTGCCCGACGGCCGCTACAGCTTCGAGGACGTGCTCGACAACGACGGCATCACCAACGAGCCGCTGACCATCGCGCTCGACATGACCGTCGCAGGCGACCGCCTGTTGCTGGACTTCTCGCGCACCTCGCCGCAGTGCGCGGGCCCCGTGAACATCTCGCGCGCCACGGCGGTCGCCGCCTGCTATGTCGCGCTCAAGCACCTCTTTCCCGACGTGCCGGCCAACGCCGGCGTGCTCGACGCGGTCGACTTCGAGATTCCCGACCGGCTCGTGATCAGCTGCGAGCGCCCGCGCCCCGTGGGCGGCTACACCGAGACCATCCTGCGGATGATCGACGTGATCTTCAGCGCTGCCGCCAAGGCCGACCCCACGCGCGCGGTGGCGCAGGCCTACGGCACCATCAATGCGCTGTCGATCGCGGGCCATCGCAGCGACAAGGGCCGCGAAGGCCAGCGCTGGGTGATGTTCAGCTTCTTCGGCGGCGGGCATGGCGGGCATTCGGGCGGCGACGGGCTCTCGCACGGCAACGCACCGATCTCCACCGCCACCATCCCGCCGCTCGAAATCCTCGAAGCCGCCTATCCGGTGCGATTCACCGAATGGTCACTGCGTGCCGACTCGGCCGGCGACGGGCAGTTCCGTGGCGGCCTCGGCGCTGTCTATGAAATCGAACTGCTGGAGAAGGATGCCGAAGTGTTCGTCTTCGGCGAGCGCGGCACTTCGCCGCCCAAGGGCATTGCCGGTGGCGGGCCGGGCGCCGTCAACGTCTTCCGCTACGAGAACGAAGGCGAGTGGCATGCGCCGCCGATGGTCTCGAAGATGCGCGGCATCCAGCTCGTGCGCGGCGAACGAGTGCGGCTCGAAACCCCCGGCGGAGGCGGCTGGGGCAGTGCGGCCGAACGCCAACCCCGACAGCGTGAGCAGGACTTGGCCATGGGCTACGTGAGCGCCGGCACCGAATCGAAGAAGAAGGCATCCGAATGACATCCACTGGCCCATCCCTCGTCGTCGGCGTTGATGTCGGAGGCACTTTCACCGACCTCTTCGTGCTCGACGAAGCGAACGGTACCGCCCGCATCGTCAAGGTGCCTTCCACGCGCGGCGAGGAAGCGCGCGGCTTCATGAACGGCGTGGCCCGCGTGGCCGACTCCGCAGCGGCGATCGCCACCATCGTGCACGGCACGACGGTCGGAACCAACGCGCTGCTGGAACGCAAGGTGGCGCGCACCGGCATCATCACCACGCGCGGTTTCCGCGACGTGCTGGAAATGCGCCGCCGCGACCGCCCGCAGACCTGGGGCCTGCGCGGCAGCTTCGTCCCGGTCGTGCCGCGCGACCTGCGCCGCGAGGTGGACGAGCGCGTGCTGGCCGACGGCACGCTGCACACGCCGGTGGACCTAGCCCAGGTGCGCGCCGAAGCGCGCGCGCTGCTGGCTGCAGGTTGCGAGGCGGTGTGCGTGTTCTTCATCAACACCTACGCCAATGCAGAGAACGAACGGCTTGCCGTCGCGGCGGTGCGCGAGATCTGGCCCAACGCGCACGTCACCTCGGCCAGCGAGGTGCTGCCTGAGATCCGCGAGTTCGAACGCTGTTCGACCGCCACGCTCAACGCCGCGCTGCAGCCGGTGGTGGGCGGCTATCTCCAGCGGCTGGAATCCGATCTCCGCGCGCAGGGCTTCGACGGCGAACTGTTGGTGGTGCAGAGCAACGGCGGCGTGATGTCGCGGCAGACCGCGAGCGACTTGCCGGTTCGCACCGCGCTCTCGGGCCCTGCGGCCGGCGTCATCGCGTGCGCGGCGATTGCGCGCGCGGCGGGCTTCCCGAATGCGATCACCGGCGACATGGGCGGCACCTCCTTCGACGTATCGCTGGTCGCGAACGGCGAGGCGGCGCTGGCCGCGCAGACGGCGATCGAATTCGGCATGGTGATCCGCTCGCCGATGATCCAGATCGAGACCATCGGCGCCGGCGGCGGCTCGATCGCGTCGGTGGACGCGAGCGGCATGCTGCAGGTCGGCCCCGAATCCGCCGGCAGCGTGCCGGGCCCCGCCTGCTACGGGCGCGGCAACATGCGGCCGACGGTGACCGATGCGAACGTGCTGCTCGGGCGCATCGCCGCCGACCGGCCCCTGGGCGGCGGCCTGCTGGCCGCACTCGATGCGGAGAAGTCACGGCAGGCCATCGAGGAGCACGTGGCGCGCCCACTGGGCCTCGACGTGCATGCCGCGGCCGAGGCCATCCTGACGGTGGCCAATGCGCGCATGGCGGGCGCGATCCGACTTGTCTCGATCGAACGCGGCCATGACCCGCGCCGCTTCGCCTACATGCCCTTCGGCGGCGGCGGTGCGCTGCATGTGTGCGCGATGATGCGCGAGGTCGGCGTCGCCACCGGCATCGTGCCGCGCTATCCGGGCGTCACCTCGGCGCTGGGCTGCGTGATCGCCGACATGCGCCACGACGCCGTGCAGACCATCAACCGGCCGCTGGCCGATCTCGACGTCGGCGACCTGCAGCGGCGCATCGACGAACTCGCCGCCAATTGCCAGCAGCGCCTCGATTCTTCGGGCGTGCGCTTCGATGAAATCCGGGAGGTCGTGGCGCTCGACATGCTCTACGCGGGACAGACCCATACCTTGCCGGTGCTGCTGCCCGATGCACGCAGCGCGCCGCTGACGAACGCGTCGATCCGCGACGCCTTCGAGGCGAGCTACGCGGCAGCCTTCGGCCGCGTGCTCGACGGCATTCCGATCCGGGTGATGAATCTGCGCTATGCACGCATCGGCGTGCGGCCGAAGTTCGATCTCGCCGTGCTGGCACCGGAAGGCGCGGGCAGCATCGAGCCGCTGGGCACGCAGAGGGTGTTCCATCATGGGCAATGGCATGAGGCGGTGCGCTATGCGCGTCTCGAACTGCCGGTCGCGGCGCGCATCGACGGACCGGCGATTCTCGAACAGGCCGACACCACGGTGTGGCTGGAGCCCGGGTTCCACGCGGAGGTCGACCCGCACGGCAATCTTCTCGTGAGGCCGACATGAGCGACGGCGCACCGATCGCGGGCCCGAAGACCGCGCTGGTCATCATCGACCTGCAGAACGACTTTCTCGATCCCAAGGGCGCCTATGCGCGCGGCGGCGACACGAATCCGCCGGCGCTGCTGCTGCCCGCCCGCGTGGCAACGGTCGCACGCGCACTCAAGGCGGCCGGCGGCATGGTCGTCGCGAGCCAGTTCACCTTGTGGCCGGATGCAGCGGGCGAGCCCATGGTGTCGCCCCATCTCAAGGCCTTGCGTTCCTACCTGGCCCGGGGCGACTTCGCGCCCGGCAGTTGGGGCCAGGCGAACGTCGATGCGCTGGCGGGGCTGGTCGACGTGACGGTCAGCAAGGTCGCGTATTCCGCCTTCTTCAACACGCAGCTCGACTGGGTCCTGCGGCGCGCCGGCATCGACACGGTGGCCGTGTGCGGCATCGTCACCAACGGCGGTGTCGCGAGCACCGTGCGAGATGCGCACATGCGCGACTACCGCACGCTGGTGCTGGCCGACGGCTGCGCGGCTTTCGGCGTGGAACGGCACCTGACCTCGCTGGCCGACATGCGCAACGTGGCCGAGGTCACCGACTGCGCCGCCTTCGTCGAGGGGCTCGCATGAAGGACACGTTGGCAACACAGGAGGGCGGCCCCTCGCGTGGCGTCCGTCGTGCGTCGCATGTCGATGCGGAAGTGCATGTGTCGGTGGCGATCGTGGGGGCTGGCGCATGCGGTCTCACGGCCGCATTGATGCTGCATGACGCTGGCGTCGATTGCGTGGTGCTCGAACGCGATGCCGTGCCCAGCGGCTCGACGGCGCTGTCGTCGGGATTCATACCTGCGCCGGGCACGCGCGTGCAGCACGCCCATGGCATCACGGACGACACCCCGGCGCGCTTCGCCGCCGACATCCAGTCCAAGGCCCATGGCCGTGCCGCGCCGGCGCTCGCTGCCGCGTATGCCGCGGCCATCGGCCCCGCGCTCGATGCCTTGCAAGCCCGGCACGGGATGGAGTGGGTGCTTCTCGATGGCTTTCTCTACCCGGGCCACAGCGTTCACCGCATGCATTCGCTGCCGCAGAAGACCGGTGCCGCGCTGATGGCGAAGCTGCAGTCCGCTGTGGAGACTGCGGGGATTCCGGTGCTGACGCAAGCCGTGGTCGATACCCTGGTGCTCGACGCGAAGGATCGAGTGATCGGCATCGACTACCAGCGTCCGGACGGCCATCGCGAAACCCTGGAATGCGATGCGCTGCTGCTGGCCTGCAATGGCTTCGGCGGCAACCCGTCGATGGTGCGCAGCCTCCTGCCCGAGATGGCCGCGGCCACCTTCGGCGGGCACGTCGGCAACGACGGCAGCGCGATCCTGTGGGGACTGGCGCTGTGTGCGCGCCTGCGCGATCTCGGCGGCTACCAGGGGCATGGCTCCTGGGTCACGCCGCAGGGCGCCTTGATGACCTGGGCCGTGATGATGGAAGGCGGCGTGCAGATCAACCGCGAAGGCCGGCGCTTCCACGACGAGACGCACGGCTATTCCGAGGCCGCGGTGCACGTGCTCGCGCAGCCGGGCGGCATCGCATGGAACGTGTTCGATTCGCCGCTGTTGGCGCTGGCCCGGGGCTTCCCCGACTTCCGCGACGCGGAAGCCGCCGGCGCATTGCGCTGCTGCGAGACCGTGTCGGAACTCGCCGCGTGCATCGGTTGCGAAGAGGCCGTATTGCGCCGCACGCTCGATGCGATGCGCGAAGGCACGGCGCAGGCCGACGGACGCGTGTTCACACGCGGACTGGAAGCGCCGTACTACGCCGTGAAGGTCACCGGCGCGCTCTTCCACACGCAGGGCGGACTCGACACGGCCTCCGACATGCGTGTGCTGCACGAGGACGGCAGACTCTTCGACAACCTCCTGGCGGCCGGTGGCGCGGCGGGCGGCGTGTCGGGCGACGAGGTGTGGGGATACCTCTCGGGCAATGGCCTGCTGAGTGCGGTGGCCGGCGGCTACATCGCGGCGCGCACGGCCGCCGCATTGATCCATCCATCGAAAGCAACCCATGTCGCATGACACCTTCAAGACACGCCTGTCGTCGGCCGATATCGTGCTCGCGCCGGGCGTGTACGACGCACTGAGCGCGCTCGTCGCGGAGCAGGCCGGTTTCGAGGCGCTGTATCTCTCGGGCGCATCGATCGCGTACACCCGACTGGCCCGCTCGGACATCGGCCTCACGACGTTCACCGAAGTCGCCGACACACTCGCACGCATCACCGAGCGCGTGAGCCTGCCGGTGATCGTCGATGCGGACACGGGCTTCGGCAATGCGCTCAACACGCAGCGCACCGTGCGCGGCTTCGAGCGGGCCGGCGCGGCCATGGTGCAGATCGAAGACCAGACCTTTCCCAAGCGATGCGGCCATCTCGATGGCAAGGCGGTGGTGTCGGCGCGCGAGATGGCCGGCAAGCTCAATGCCGCGCTGGATGCGCGCATGTCGAGCGATACGCTGATCCTCGCGCGTACCGACGCCGTCGCGGTCGAGGGACTCGACGCGGCGCTCGATCGCGCCGACGCCTACCTCGACTGCGGGGTGGATGCGATCTTCATCGAGGCATTGCGGTCACCCGAGCAGATGGATGCCGCTTGCGCGCGTTTCGCGCACCGCGTGCCGTTGCTCGCCAACATGGTCGAAGGCGGGAAGACGCCGATCCAGGATGCGGATGCGCTGCAGGCCCACGGCTTCCGCATCGCCATCTTTCCGGGCGGCACCGCGCGGGCAGTCGTGCACACGCTGCAGGGCTACTACGCGAGCCTGCACCAGCATCGCACCACGCAGCCCTGGCGTCCGCAGATGCTCGATTTCGATGCGCTGAACGATGTCATCGGCACGCCTGAACTGATGCGTGCCGGGCAGAAATACGAATAGAGGAGCGCGCGGCGCGGCCGGCGCAGGATCAGGCGCGCCCGAGCACCTTTCGCAAGGCGGACTTGAGCGGCGTGCTTCCGAAGATCAGGCGCGAATACGTGACGAACAGGGAGCGCGGCAGCACCAGGCTGCCGTAGTAGTACACGCGATGCTGCCGGGGCGCATTCAGGGTGTCGGGATGCCGCAGCACCTTGCGCAGCAACTGGCGATCCTTGCCGTTACCCGAGAGCCACCGTTCGAGGAAGGTCAGCCAGAGATAGCCGCCCTGGTCTTCGAGCGGGCGCCACAGGGTGGCCGCTCCCGGCTTGATCTTCTCGAGCTGTGCGCGCAGCCACTGGTCGTAGCGGCTCGCGCGCTTCCGCGTCGCGCGGATCTGATCAAGCGTGATCATCGATCCCGACGTGGCGGAAGTGTCGTGAACGCGGTAGCGGGTCAGGGGTTCGGGAATCCACGCCGTGGCGCTGAGGAAGGTCGCCGCGGTGCACAGCTGCAGGTCCTGGTACATCAGCCGGTCGCTGTCCAGGGGCCCGATGGCCGCCAGCACCTCCTTGCGAAAGGCCAATGCCGAGGTCAGCGAGAGCACCGGCGTCGATGCCGCCGTCACGGCCTCTTCCACGAGCCAGCCCTCGGGGCCTTTGCCGCCGGGGTAGTGGGGTGCGAGCCCCAGATGCGGGCGTCCGTCGGAAAAACGCTGCATGCGGTGATGGACCCAACCGGGGTATTGGCCATCGACGGGCCTGCGCAGCGCGCTGAGCACCATTTCGATACGCTGGGGCGCCATGGTGTCGTCTGCGTCGAGCAGGACCACCACATCGCCGGAACAAGCGCGTATCGCGGCGTTGGTGGCCGAACAGATACCGCCGTTGGCCTGATGGATGGCCTTGATTGCCGGGTGGCGCGACGCGTAGGCGTCGATCACTTCCGCCGAGTTGTCGGTCGAGCCGTCGTTCACGACGACGATCTCGTCGGGCGGCGCCGTCTGGTCGAGGCAACTGTCAAGGCATTCCGGGAGGAATCGCCCGTAGTTGAAGCAGATGATGGCCACGCTCACCGAAGGTTTCGGTGGCAGTTCACTCAACATCAGGGGTTCGATCGCAAGACGGGCTGGAGAGCTATCGGACATTCTTGCAGCCTTCATATGACGGATTCAGACAGGTAGCACCAACTGTGCCGACACATCCTCCTCGGAGTCATGCGACGGGTGATTTTGCGGAGCAACCCTGCGCTGCGTGGTCATCTTGTTGCCACGTATTTCGTCGGAAAACGCTGACGATAGTGTGACAAGGCTGCCCTATCGCTGACTCTGGCGAGGGTCTGAAGATTAATCGCGCTGCGTGACCGCATAAAGTCGGGGGCATGGCACTTCTTCGACAAACGACATCCCCATTCATCGAATCGCCGCCACCTGGCGCAACTGCATTTCGTTTCATTTCTTTCGGCTTCGCCGCTGCGGTCACGGCGCTTGCGTTGCTTGGTTGCGCTTCGAAGCCTGCACCCGCATCGGGAACGAGTTCGAAAGCGGCCGCGGCATCGAGTTCATCGAAGGCCGAGTCGCATGCCGAACCCTCTTCAGCTTCGTCGTCGCGATCCACACGCACGGCCAAATCCTCGAGCGCGAAGAAGACCGCGAAGAGCGGATCGCGCGGCAAGGCGGCCGATCCGAAACCCGCGGCGGTGGCGAAGGCGGACAGGAACTTCCTCAAGCCGGCAGGCGGCGCGGTCATCGCCCGTTTCGACGGACGTCGCAACAAGGGCGTGGACTTCGCAGGTGGGAAGGGCGATCCGGTCTATGCGGCACGCGACGGCCGCGTTGTCTATTCAGCCGCCGGGCCGCGAGGCTATGGGCAGTTGGTCATGATCAAGCACGACGCGTCCTATGTGACCGCCTATGCGCACAACAGCCAGTTGCTCGTCAAGGAAGGGCAGTCGGTGAAGCGGGGCCAGGTGATCGCCCGCATGGGCAGCACCGAGTCCGATCGCGTGAAGCTGCACTTCGAACTGCGAAAGAACGGCAACGCGGTCGACCCGCTTCAGTATCTGGAATCCGGCGAAGCTGCCGCACCGGCCGCGGCCTCCGAAGCGCAGTGAGCGTCGATCCTCCTTCAGGTCATTAGCTCGCGCAGCACCATGTAGGCGCCCAAGAGCGCCAGGCCGATGAAGAAGCATCGCTTGAAGACCGGCACCGGAAGCCGCACCCGGATCCACTGTCCGATGGCCATGCCCGCGATCGCCGGCACCAGCATGGCCAGTGAAGCACCGAACAAGGGCACCGAGTAGCTGTCCTGCCCGGCCAGCGCCAGGCCCAGGGCGATGGTGGAGGTCGTGAACGAGAGCCCCATCGCCTGGATCAGTTCGTCGCGCGTCAGCCCCAGCGATTGCAGGTAGACCACGGCAGGCAACACGAAGACGCCGGTCAGCGCGGTGATTCCGCCGGTCAGGATGCCCGCGATCGGGCCGAGCCAGCGTTCGTGCCGCGCGGGGAGCCTCAGTGGCCGAGCCAACAGTCCCCACGCCGCGTAGCCGACCAGGGAAAGACCGAGAGCCGCGGCGGCGCCCGCACCGGCCGGTGCTCCGAAGGTCCACGCGGCCGAGAGCGTTCCCACGACCACGCCGGCCTGCATGCCGCCCAGGCGCCACGCGATCCGCCGCAATGTGGCCCAGGGCCGCAGTTGCCACACATTGGTCACGAGGGAGGGCACGATCAGCAATGCAGCGGCCGCGGCAGGCGGCATCCAGACGGCCAGCAAGGCCATCGACAGCGTCGGAAGCCCCAGCCCGATCACGCCCTTGACGGTGCCCGCGAGCGTGAAGACCGCGGCGACCACTGCCCACACCATGAAGCCTTGACCCGACAAGGCGACCAGTTCCGTATTCGTCATGCGGCCAGTGTCGCGAGAACGCCCGAGGTCGAAAATGCGGATCTCGCACACGCTGCCTCAGTCCCAGCCTGAGGATGCCGTGCTACCGTCGGCACCATGCGATTCGACCTCACCGACCTTCGGCTGTTCGCGAACATCGTCGACGCCGGCAGCATCACCGGCGGCGCTGCGCAGACCCACATGACGCTCGCTTCGGCGAGCCAGCGCGTGCTCGGCATGGAGGAAGACCTCGGCACGCCGCTGCTGTTGCGTTCCAAGCGGGGCGTGCAACCGACGGAAGCGGGGCACACGCTGGTCCATCACGCCCGGCTGGTGCTGCAGCAGATGGAGCGCCTGCGCGGCGATCTTGGCGAGTACGGCGCCGGCCTGCAGGGCCACGTGCGGCTCCTGTGCAATACCTCGGCGATGACGGAACACCTGCCCGAGGCCCTGGGCACCTTCCTCGCGCAGCATCCGCGCGTCTCGGTGGAACTCGAAGAGCAGGGCAGCACGGAGATCGTCGATGCCGTGCGCGCGGGGCTCTGCGACATCGGCATCGTCACCGACGCGGTCGATGTCGAAGGACTGCAGAGTGCCGTGTTCCGGCGCGACGACTTGGTGCTGATCGTGCCGCGCGGCCACCCGCTCGCGCGCCGGCGCAAGGTTGTGCTGGCCGAGGTGGTCGATGCGCGCTTCGTCGGCCTGGCGGAAGGAAATCCGCTCCAGGCGCACGTCGCGCTCCATGCCCGGCGGCTCGGCAAGCGGCTGAACTACCGCGTGCGGGTCCGCGGCTTCGACGCCGTGTGCCGCATGGTCGAGCAGGGCATCGGCATCGCGATCGTGCCCAAGGCGGCGGCGGACCGTTCCGCCTCGTCGATGCACATCCGCCGCATTCCCGTTGCGGAGGCATGGGCCGAGCGCTACCTGCTGGCCTGTGTGCGCGATATCGAGGGGCTGCCGCTGAACGCGCGCCGCATGCTGGAGCACCTTCTCGCGGAAGCGCCAGCGGGGCGGCGATGACCGCCGCGGCCCCGCTCAGTTCGTGACCGAGACAATGTGCGCCTGGATCTTTCCGTCGACCGGCCCGGTGCCGAATCGAGCGGCAATCGCCGCAGCCGACCTTGCCGTGGCCGTCGCCAGATCCGCGCCGCCGCGAGCCTCGATCTCGTTGCGCAGGGGCGTGCCCTGGCAGTAGGCGATGGCGGGCGTCTCTGCCGAAGCCGCGCGACTTCTCGCTTCCTTTGTCTCGAAGCCGGGCGCCGCCCCGAAGCCGCCCGCCGAGAGGTCGGCCGAAATCGCGATCCGGTCGTAGTAGCCGTGCGGCGTGCGCGCCATGAAGCGCGGCGGGTCGTCGGGAAACAGGGCCGCCAGCGCCTGCGTGACCACATCGGCGAATTCGTTCTCCTCGATGCGATCCCAGGCGTTGAACAGGAAGGTGCCGCCGGGACGCAGCACGCGCCGCGCCTCGGCATACGCGTGCGCCTTGTCGGGGAAGAACATCACGCCGAACTGGCAGACAACGACGTCGAAGCTGGCGTCGGCGAAGGGCAGTTGCATCGCGTCGGCGTGCTGCCATGTCACGGGCCGGCTGGTGCCGGTCGCCTTGGCGCGATCGAGCATGGGCTGGTTGAGGTCGGTGGCCACCAGTTCCACGGCGGCGGGCAGCGCACTCGCCATGGCGCGTGTGACGACGCCGGTTCCTGCCGCCGTCTCGAGCACGCGGGTCGGCTGGAGCGCGGCAACGCGTCCGGCGAGATCCTCGGCATAGGGCGCGAAGATCATCGGCACCATCAGGGTGTCGTACAACTCGGGAATCGAACCGGCGAAGAGAGCGTCCGAAGGGGATCCGGCCATGAGCCACTTCCTTTCTCTGTCGCCGGCAACATGTCGCGGCAGCAGCGTAGAGGATCTTAGGCGCGGCGCAGGCAATCTCCTACAGTGCCAGGCGCACCCCGCCCACCGTGCCTCGGCGCCGCGCTGCTAGGGTGCACGGGCATGAAAAAGTCCATCCTTGTCTCCATTGGTTTGGCCGCCTGCTGCACCGGCGTGTTCGCGGAGGATCTGAAGTTGCCGCTCGACAGCAGCGACAAGGGCACGGTCTACGTCAATCCCAACGTGACGCCGACCGAGACCTCCGTCAACACCAACGGCGCCACGCTTGGCGTGGAGCGGCCCGACGGAAGCGGGCTTCGCGCCGGCGTCGATACCTCGGCGGAGCGATCGAAATACTCCGTCGGCGCCAGCACGGGCGGGAAGCGCTCGTTTTCGGCGGATGCCTTCTCGGACGGGAAGAACAACGCAGGCGTCAAGGCCGGCGTGACGATCAAGTACTAGTCACTGGTCGGCGGGCTCACTTGCCGAAGGCCGACGCGGGCATCCGCAGTTCGGTGAGCTTCCAGTCGACGAATCCACTGCGCTCGAAGACGAGGCCGAGCCGTTCAGAATTCGGCGCGTCGGGCTTCGCGGGATCGACGGCATACGCGGTGATCTTGCTCGGGCCCTGACGCTCGATCACCCAACGCGCTTTGTTCTCCGTCGGCGCGCGGTCGGGTGGCGGGGCAGTGTCGGCCGCTGAAGGCGCTTCGCCTGCCGCCTGAGGCGGCGGTGCAGGCGGAGAAGGCGCGGCGGCAGGCTTGGCCAGTTGCCCGTTCTTCATCGCGGCCATCACCGTCTCGGGACGCACCATCGCGTCCACCAGCTGATTCACCAGGCCCAGGCCGATCATGCTGCCCAGCGCCGCAAGCGGATTGCGCGAATGCTGCGTGCCCAGTTTCTGCGCGACGATGGCGGAAAACTGGCCCTTGAGGCTGTCTCGGACGCGGGGATAGTCGACGTGGGCGTTGAAGGTCTCCGCATCGCCTTCCTGGGCTGCCGTCTGCAACTGGCGCACGGCCAGGAAAGGTGACCAATACCAGTAGGCCGCGAGGGCCGCAAGAAGGATCAGTGCGGCTGCAAGAAGACTTCTGCTTTTCATTGCGCGATTCTGCACGCGCAAAAAAACGGCCCGCACGAGGCGGGCCGTTTCGATGGGCGCTATGCGGCGCTCAGGTCAGGGCACGTTGGCCGAGTTCACCTGGTAGGGCTTGCCGGGCAGCGACATCTTGCCGCCGTACTCGATCTTGGTCGAGCCGGTCGCAACCACCGGGCAGCCACCGCTGGCCTTCGGGCACGAGCCGCCGTCGGAGAAGATCACCGGGCCGTAGCGGAAGTTGTGGATGCCCTTGCCGGCAAAGTCGGCAACCGTCATCACGTAGCCGGTGTTGGCGAAGTTCTCCGCATCTTCAGCCGCGATCGGATCCTGGATCCGCGGATCCTGCAGCGTCCGGATCACGCTGGCATTGCTGCCGAAGCGCACCCACGAGATCTTGCGATCGCCGCGAGAAGTCACGAGCACCTGCTCGTTGTTGGGCTCGATGTTGCCATTGTCCGGCTCGCCCTTCGACGTGGCCAGCGAGGTCGGATTGCGGCCGACGTTGATCGCGAACTGCGTGAGTTCCGAGATCTGCGATGCGCTAGGCGAAGCCACCGTACCGCCCGGCGCGTAGTTGCCGAGGTTGTAGGTGCGCAGCGAGCCGTCCTGCGTCGCGATCCAGGCGCGCTGCGTGCCGCCGAAGATGGTGGTCTTCACCGCGGTCGGCTTGTCGGCCAGCGAGATGATCTTCGCCACGGTCGGCTTCTGCGACGGCGTGTTCGCAAAGGAGTACGGCCACTGGCCATCCGCCTGACCCAGGCTCGCCATGCGCGAGTTGAAGGTGTTGACGTCGCCACCGAAGTACACGCTGTTCACGTAGCTGAACAGTGGCTTCAGGTCGATGAACGCAGCCTTCTTCTCCGACTTCGAGACCACCACCGCCATGCCACCCTTGGCGTACTTGCCCGCGTAGCTTCCGTTGAGGAAGTTCTGCCGGTTGGCCTGGTTGGTCAACGGGTTGTCGAGGCCCATGAAGTTGCCGCCGACCAGCATGGTCTGGAACTGGTCCATGCCCGTGGTCACGGCGATCTCGGTCGGCGCGTTCATCGCCGTGCCGTCGCTCGCGACGAGGTCGATGTAGCCCAGGATCTTCATGAAGGCGATGTTGCCCATGTTGGCCAGGCCCGGGTAGGGCGACATCCACTCATGCCACCAGTCGTAATAGGCGCGCTTGCCGTTGGTGCCGTTGCTGTACGGATCACAGCCATCGCACAGGCCGGCTAGTGCCACCACGGCAACCTGGCCCTTCTGGGTCTGGGTGTCCCACACCGTGACCAGCGCGAACTCGCTGTCGTTGGTCATGGCGATGCCCGTCGGTACCTTGTTGGCCGGGAGCTTGACGGTCGTGTCGTTGCTGGCCGTGTTGCTGCCCACGGTGCCGATGACGCCGTTCTGGAACGCCACGAGCGCTTCGGCACAGAAGCCGGCGCGGCCGCCGCAACGGGCGATCGCGACCGGGTCGCCCGACACGACGCCTGCCGACTTGTACGCCATCACGTTGAGGCTGTTCATGCCGCCACCCGGGGCTGCTGCAATGGTCCAGCTCAGCTGGGGCAGTTGCGCGAAGGTGTTGTACATGAAGCCGGAGACCTGGAAGTCGGTCACGCCGACGTTCGTCGACGGGCTGTCCGCCTGGAACACCAGGTTGGCCTGGTTCGTCGAGTACGAGCCGGCATTGCCGGTGCGCGATCCGATCTGCCACGTGTACGGGTATTCCGGGAAGGTCTGGTTCCCGCGCGGCCCGTACAGCTGCGTGCCGCCGCCGGCGCCATAGGACGCGGCATCGGGACCGTAGCGGTAGGCGAGGCCGGCGCTGCCGCTGTACGCGGCGGCCATGTCGTTGTAGGCCTTGGCGACGATATTGCCGGACGAGTCGACCACGTCACCAGGCAGGGCTGCGCCAGGCGCCGAGGGGGCGGGAGCGGGTGCAGGTGCGGGAGCCGGCGCGGGGGCCGGTGCAGGTGCCGGGGCGGGAGCCGGTGCCGGCGAGGGTGCCGGGGCAGCAGGCGCGGGCGCCGGTGCCGGAGCAGGTGCCGGGGCGGCAGTGCCGGCCGCTTCGCACGTGCGGGGAGCAGGCACGCCAGGGTTGCCGAACACGTCGACATGGCACATGACCTGCGTATTGGCCGGGATGCCGCGGCTCTTCCAGCTGGTGCCGCTGCCGAAGCGAACGTCCGTGTACTTGGGAACCGTGAAGATGTCGCCTTCGTTGGCTACCTTGACGTAGCCGCTGGGAGCAGGCGCCGGGGCCGGAGCGGGTGCCGGCGCCGGAGCAGGCGCCGCAGGGGCCGGAGCCGGAGCGGGCGCGGGAGCCGGAGCAGGCGCATCGGCAGTGCCGGTTTCGCAGACGCGGGGCGCGGGCACGCCCGGGTTGCCGAAGACGTCGACGTGGCACATGACAGCCGTGTTGGCCGGCACGCCCCGGCTCGTCCAGCTGGTACCGCTGCCAAAACGAACGTCCGTGTACACCGGCACGGTGAAGATTTCGCCTTCGTTGGCGAGGTGGGTGACCTTCTGGGAGTTCGTCGACTTGACCGTCGAGGCATTGGCTGCGCTCGGGTCGGCGACCAAAGTGCCGGTCGCGTTCGAATCGGCTGCCGCGACAGTGGCGGCAGCGGCGTTTGTTCCTGCAACGGCGCCCAAGCCGCTGCCATTGCTTCCTCCGCCCCCGCAGCCGGCGAGTGTTCCGGCAGCAATAAGGAGCAAAAGAGAACTTTTATCTATTGATTTCAAACAAAAAACCTCAAGTTTTGGAAAGATGACGGTTTGTACGTGGGAGGCCTCCTACGCGGCAAGTGTTCTTTCAAATCTTTTCCCAATGTGTATTGGGTTCCCTAAGGCGCTGTTACAACCGTTATGCACAGTCACGAGTTCAACGTGAACTTCTTGATTAATTGCAAGATTTGCGTGTAACCGTAGGCAACATTGCAGAATCTGCTTTTATCTTTCGAGATGTTGCAAGGTGTCTCGACTTCGGCGCCGTCCGGGACCCTGCCGGGACCTCCGCCTACACGTTTTTGCGCTGCCGCCAGCAGCGAAAAAGGTGCGCCATCGCCTAATTTGTAAGAGGCGAAAAGGAGATGCGAAATGACAACAGATTCGTGTGGAACGCGCGCAACGGTGCGCTCCCGATATGTGCTGATCGCGATAGTTTGCGCTCTAGAGTTGGCTGGATGCACCGATCGCGCATCCCAGGGGTCGGCTGGCGGACAGGTTGATGCGGCTGTCGACAAGACGGAACAGGCGACCGTCGCCGCTGCCCGGAAGGCCGCCGAACTGGCGGACGTCGCGCGGGACAAGACCCGTGCCTACCTCACCTCGCCCGACGTCAAACAGGACGCAGCGGCCGTCAAGGATGCCCTCAAGAATGTGGGTTCGGGCGCGGCGGCGACCACGGACGACGCCTCGATCACGTTCTCGGTGTCCACCGCGCTGGCCAAGGACGCCGAACTGAAGGGTTCACGCATCGATGTCCGGACCAAGCACGGCACGGTGCACCTGACCGGCCCGGCGCCCAGCGCGGCGGCCAAGGCGCGGGCCGGGGATATCGCCAAGGCGGTCAGTGGCGTTTCGCGCGTCGACAACGAACTGGTCGTGAGTCCCGGCTGAAGGGAGCGCGGCTAACCCCGCGAGTCCCCTGCCTCCTGGATCTCGTCCGGGAAGGGACGGGCCAGGCCGTTCCACGCCCCAGCCGTGGAGGGCGAGGGCGCGTCCTCTTCGAGTTGCAGCCATTTACGGGCAAATCCGCGCAGCGCCTCGATCTGCAAGCCGATCAAGCCGAGTTCGGTTCGAACGAGATGCACGGTCGGGTCCGTTTGCCCTTCCTGTGCGGCTGCGGGCGCGAGCGCTTCGAGGACGGCCAGACTCGCCTCGGCCTCCGACGGATTCACCGATGCCTTGTCGAGGCCGTCGGCCAGCGCTTCGAGCCTTGCCGCCGTGGCTTCCGCCGCCGCGCGGACGGCGCCGACATCCTCCGGATTGCGCAGGGCCGTGCGGTGTGCGCCCAGGGCGGAGAGATAGCTCAGCAGGGTATGCGACTGGATCAGGAAGCGCAGGGCCACGCCCGCGCGCGGCCGCACGAAGCCGGGCTCGCGGAACATCTCTGACACCGCCGCGGACAGCGCCGCATCCGCGTTGTGCGCGTTGCGTCGGGCCAGCCGGTAGGCCAGGTCGTCACGCGGGCCCGATCGGTATTGCCCGGCAATCTCGCGGAGGTAGCCTTCGTGGGCGCGCATCGCGGTGGCCGCCAGCTCGCTGAAACGCCTGGCCTGCCAGTGCGGCAGCACCAGCAGCATGGCCAGCCCCGCGATCAGGCTGCCGATGGCGGTATCGATCAGCCGCGGCACGATCAGCACGCCACCGTCGCCCACCAGGTTGAAGCACATCAGCACGAGCACCGTCATGCAGGCGGTCGCCAGCAGGTAGCGCGTCGTGCGCGTCGTGAAGAACAGGACGCCGGCCACCACGGCGAGCAGCGACTGCACCAGGTGCTGTGGAAACAGGTCCAGCAATGCCCAGCCGGCGACGACGCCGACCGCCGTGCCGGCCATGCGC
Source organism: Variovorax glacialis (assembly GCF_051216375.1). NCBI lineage: Bacteria > Pseudomonadati > Pseudomonadota > Betaproteobacteria > Burkholderiales > Comamonadaceae > Variovorax > Variovorax glacialis. The sequence goes on from NZ_JBPJZT010000007.1 coordinate 98,246, forward strand.
TGGCCCATGCGCGAGATGGTGTCGCCCCAGGTCTGCTGGCAGACGAAGAGCGTCGTGAGAAGGATCCAGTAGCCCTGCGCCGGATGGATCAGCCGCATCACCGTCCATCCGGCCAGGAGCGCGACGGCAAGCCGGAGCGCGTGGCGGAACAGGGCCGATTTCGGGCTGAGCTGTCGCCGCACCCGGTCCACTCCGTCGCGCCATGAACGCGGCGAGCGGTCGAGCAGGCCCATGTCGTTGCGACCGGCTTTCGCGGTGGGCTGGCTGGCGCCGGCGAGTTGCCCGTCGAGTTGCGCCAGGTTGCGCGCCAGGGCCTCGATCGAAGTGAGCAGGGCCTGCCGCCGTGGCTCGTCGGCATGTGCGTGCTCGTAGTCGATGGCGCTGCGCAGGTCGGCCAGCGCCTGGACGGTCGCGTTGTCGACCGCGAAGGGCTCGCGCCGGGCGATCGATTGCGCAAGGCGCAGGCAGGCCTGGCCCTGCATGTCCAGCACGCGCTGGCAGCGGTAGCAGGTCGCTGTGGAAGAAGGCATCGGCGAGCGCGTTGTAGTCGTCGTGCGACGAGCTCGCACGCTCGTGCACATCCTGTGCGATCAGGTAGAGGCCCCGGTAGCGCGCAATGCGGCCGGTGGGCGCACGTTTGCCGATGCGCCGGAAGATGCTCTCCTTGGCCGCGTTGAGTTCGCTCACCACCTCGGCGTTGAGCTGCGCGAGCGACAACCGCTTGCGTTCGATGTCGATGCCGCGCAAGGGCTCGAACAGCGAAGCCTTGAAGCGCACGTACTGCCCGAGCACCGAGAACAGCCTGACCAGCCGCGCCTGCACCGGCTGCGCCGGGAAGGCCGCGCACCACGCAACCGAGAACACGCCGTACCACGCGGCGCCGATCAGCAGGAGCTGGACTTCGCGCCACCGCACCTCCTGGGTCGCCGGCTGGTTCTGGATGCCCAGCGTGGTGTACATCGCGAGGATCAGGGTGGCGTAGCCGATGGCCTTGTAGCGGGCCTCGACCGCGCCCAGCATCGTCAGCCAGAAGGCGGCGAGTGCCAGCCCCGTGACGAACAGGACCGGCGATCGGATCAGGGCCACCACGGCGAAGGCCGCCGCCGCAAAACAAACCAGCGTGACCACCTGCGCGCGAAAGCGCCCGCGGCCGCTGTCGTCGGTTTCGGCCAGCGCACTCGCAATGGCGCCAAGGAAGAGCGGCGTCACCGCCTCCGGACGACCCATGAAAGCGCAGATCGCCATCAGGCTTCCGAGGGTGAGCAGCACACGAAGCGCCTGGGCCCGGCTGGCCACCGCGCGGAGCCGCTGCCGGAAAGTGTCGACTGCGGAAGGAGGCATCGGCATGGACAGTGCACGATACGTGCCATCGAGGCGCAGAAGATGGTGCTCCAGACCGCGCCCGGGGTCTGGAAAACCCTGTGCGAACAGCAGGCAGTTGCCCGGAAATCGAACAATCCGCCTGTTTCAATTTCAGGCGATCTCAGCGATTTCTCGAATGAAACGCCTGCGTTTCCTCACTTTGGTCCGATGGCATGAACTGTGCAAGTTCCAGCCAATGTTTTTGAGGAGCTTGCCATGGACCATCGCCCGAACCCCGCTGCCGCCGACGCCGTCCTGGATGCCGACATCGCCGTCCTTGAACTGTCTCTTCGCACCACCAAGGTCCTGCGCGTGAACCAGCTCCACACGGTGCGGGACGTGACGAGGGTCCCGGCCAGGAAGCTCTTCGCGCTCTCGCGCCTGGGTCGCAACTCGTTGAGGGAGATCGTCGAGAGCGTCAACCAGAGGGGACTGCAGCTCGCGGACTGAGCACTGAAGACGGGGTTGCCGCTCAACGCCCCTGGTTCAGGCGCTGGAGGCCCTGCTCGGTCAGGAACTTGTAGCCGTGGCGGTCCGACGCGACGAGCCCGTTAGACCGCAGACGCTCGGAAACCTTGATCGAATCGGTCGGGTAGCCTTGGGCATGGGCCTCGCGCAAGGCCTCGAGCGTTTTCCACTGTTCATTGTTGAGCTGAATCTTCTTGACCACGACACCTCCGTCGATCGTGGGAAGTTTGGAACAGCCGCGGTCTCCGTGCGTCCCCAAAATTGGCGACGTACCGGCGTCGTCGCCGCGACGGGTCTTCAGGGGCGCTTGCTGGTAAAACATGCGGCGCTCCATGACAACACCCACACATGCCCCATCCCCAGCCACTTCCCCCGCCCCGGTGCGGCCCGTGCGCGTTGCCGCCACCCTGATCGTCCTGCGCGATGGCGCGTCCGGCCTGGAAGTGCTGATGCTGCGGCGCGCGGAGAAAGAGGCCGACCAGAACAGTGGTGCCAGTGTCTTCCCCGGCGGCACGCTCGACGCGCAGGACCGCGCGCTGCATGCGCTGTGCATCGGTGTCGACGATGCGGCGGCATCCTCGCGTCTCGCCTTGCCGGCGCACGGGCTGGACTATTACGTGGCGGCAGTTCGCGAATGCTTCGAGGAAGCCGGCCTGCTCTTTGCCAGCGGCGCCGATGGCCCGCTGGTCGAACTCGATGCGATGCCGGTCGACGAACTCGCGGCGATGCGGCTGGCGGTGGAAGAGGGCGGCGATGCGCTGGGCAAGCTGTGCACCGACCGTGGCTGGCGCCTGGCCGTCGACCGGCTGGCCTACTTCAGCCACTGGCTCACGCCGCTCGGCATGCCGCGCCGATTCGACACACGCTTCTTCGTGGCGATCGAGCCGCAGCGCCAGAGTGCGCGGCCCGACGGGCGGGAAACGGTCGAGCACACGTGGTTCCGTCCCGCCGACGCGCTCGATCCTGCACGCGGACTCAAGCTGATGAACGTGCAGCGGCGCATCCTCCAGCACCTTGCCACCTTGCCACCTTCGACAGCGCGGAGGCGTGCATGGCCTACGCGCGCGAGGCACGCGAGATCCCGCTCATCATGCCGCGCATCGCGGACGGTCCCGCCGGCCGCCAGCCGGTGAATCCCGGCGACCCGGCCTACGAAGAACTGTCCCGCATCGATCCCGATGGGCTCGTGATCGGCCGGTACGCGCTTTCGCAGGGGCTGGCGATGCAGTTGTCGCCCCGTGTCCTGCGCGTCACGGCCCTGAGCGATGACGTGCTCGTCAACAGCTACTTCATTCGCGGAGACCGCGATGAATGGGCGTTGATCGACGCGGGACAGGGCGACGAGGCGCACGCCGACGTCTTGCTCGCGTCGGCACCCGGCCGCGTGCGATGGACGCTGGAAATGCACCTCCCCACGCTGCCGCACGGCCACCGCATCGATCTGGGCGGCTGCGCCTTGCGCGTGCACCGTACGTCCGATCGGGAGGATGCAGGCGTGAGTTTCCTGCTCGAGGAAGAGAAGACGCTGTTCGTCGTCGATGCCGATTCGCCCGGCGCCTTCGATGCGGGCGAGGTCGAGTGGCTGGCGCCTTCGCGCGGCTTCATCCGGCGCGCTTGACTGGAATAACATGCAACTCTTCGAACTCCCGGAAGCGAAGACATGAAGTCATTGGCCAGAAGGGCAGTCGCGTCGGCGCTCGCGATGCTCGCGGTCGGAGTCGCAGCGCCGGCCGATGCGGCGCTCGATGTCGGCCAGCCCGCCCCGACGTTCAGCGCGCCGGCTGCGATGGGCGGCAAGACCTTCACCTACTCCCTCTCGGCCGCCCTGGCCAAAGGGCCGGTCGTCCTGTATTTCTTCCCGGCGGCCTTCACCATGGGTTGTTCGCTGGAGGCCCACGCCTTCGCCGAGGCGGTCGACAAGTTCGCGGCGCTCGGCACCACGGTGATCGGCGTTTCGACCGATGACATCGACACGCTCACCAAGTTCTCCAACCAGGCCTGCCAGGGCAAGTTCCCTGTCGCCTCGGACGCGAACAAGTCGATCAGCCAATCCTTCGATGCGCTGGTGCCGGCGCGTCCGCAGTACGCAACCCGCGTGTCCTATGTGATCGCGCCCAACGGCACCGTGGCGGCCGAGTACCAGAACCTCGATCACGACAAGCACGTCGAGAAGATGCTGGCCGCGGTGAAGGAACTCCCGCAGAACCGCGACAAGAAATAGCCGCTCGAAGGCCCGATGCCATGGACACAGCGCAGACAACCCCGAACTGGCCGGCCCTCTCGCTCTCCGAATGGCGCGACACCTACGCCACCCTGCACATGTGGACGCAGATCGTCGGCAAGACGCGGCTGGCATTGGCGCCGATGGAGAACCACTGGTGGCAGGTCGCGTTCTACGTCACGCCGCGCGGTCTGACGACATCGCCCATGCCCTGCGGCCAACGCACGCTCGCCGTCGAATTCGATTTCGTCTCGCACGCGCTGGTGCTCACGTGCAGCGACGGTGCCTCGCACAGCTTCGACCTCGTGCCGATGTCCGTCGCCGACTGGTTCGCTCGCTACCAGGAAGCGTTGCGTATCTTCGGCGTGGACCCCAAGCTGATGCCGTCGCCAGTGGAAGTCGAGACGGCCATCCCTTTCGCCGAAGACCGGACGCACACGTCCTACGATGCGGACGCCGTCCATCGCTGGTGGCGCATCGTGGTGCAGGCCGATCGCGTGCTGAAGCGCTTCCGGGGCCGCTTCGGCGGCAAGCAGAGCCCGTCGCATTTCTTCTGGGGCGCTTTCGACCTGGCGGCCACGCGCTTCTCGGGACGGCAGGCGCCGCCTCACCCCGGCGGTGTTCCGAACTGTCCCGATCACGTCATGGTCGAGGCCTACTCGCACGAGTGCAGCAGTTGCGGGTTCTGGCCCGGTGGCGGACCCGTGGCGGAGGCTTCGTTCTATGCCTATGCGTATCCCGAACCGCCGGGCTACGCGAGCCGTGCTGTGCAGCCGGCCGTCGCGCGCTACGACACGCAGATGCGCGAGTTCATCCTGCCGTACGAGGCGGTGCGCACTGCGGCGGACCCGGACGAAGCACTCCTGTCCTTCCTGCAATCCACCTACGACGCGGCAGCCGATCTTGCGCAGTGGGACAGGGCATCGCTCGACCGCCCGCCCGCGCTTTGGCCCTGATCGCTGTACAGCCGCAGGCATAGCCGATACATTGCGCTCCACGTCCGGGCTCGGAGATTCCTCCGGCGAACGCCACAAGGAGTCGATCTCGTGATCATGTACCCGTTGCCCGGCTCGCGTGCCTACCAGGAGCGCGTCTATCCCGACCCGTCGCTCCTGAACCCCAAGACGCGCAGTGCGCTGAAGCTCGAGACCTACGAAGACGTCATCGCGCACTTCACCGCCAGCTCGCTGGCCGAGGACGGCATCCAGATCGAACCGGGCTCGCTTGCCGTGAGCAAGGGCGCTGGTGCGACGGGCTACATGGTGGCCTTCCGCGCCTTGCCTGCCTTCGCGCTCAAGGCGGAGCAGTTCGCGGCCATGCACGTGGCCATGCTCGACGCCGAGCATTCGGGCCTGGCGCTCGACGGCGCCGACGCATGCCGGAAGACCCCCGCGTGGAATCCGATGGCCGGCTTTCCGGTGAACCGCAGCGACGGCCCTTCGGAGTGGCTGCCCTGCCTGCCACTGGGCATGCCGATCGCGAACCATCAGGCCGTGACGCTGATGCACTACCCGCCGATCGTCGCCTACCGCACCGCCGACTACCTCAACAACATGACGCTGCACCGCTGGGCGCAGCTGCTGCAGTGCGCGGGTATCGACGAGCCGCGCCGCTATCACTCGATCCTCGACGTCAACCCGATCGCCGCGCCCGGCTCCGGCGAGAGCGAATACCCGAACGACTACTTCCCGATCAGCCTCACGTCGATGTTCTACGACAACGAGGCAAGCGGCCACACCTACGTGCGCTCGATGCTCGAACTGATGCTGAACCCGCCGGCCAATGCGTCCAACCCGACGACGCTGCCGTTGCTCGTCTGCGGCTCGCCGCTGTACGACCCGCAGGCGCCGGGCTGGTTTCGCACCCGCTACAAGGAGCATCTGCCGAAGGACGGGAACGGATCGCCCACGGTCAACGTGCTGCAGGCGGGCTTCGTCCGCATCAACCCCGACAGCCCGAAGAAGACGCCCTACATGGTCGCCAACCACATGATCGCCGCCGGCGTGACCGGCCGCTGCACGGACGACCCGAGCCAGATTCCGGACATCCGCAAGTACGAGGCGCAGGACCTGGTGGCCGCGACTTTCCTCGGCCTGTGCGCCGAAGCGGCCAGGCAAGGCGAAGAGGTCGACCCCACGGAGGCGGCGCAGAAGGCCTGCCAGCGATGGTTCGGCGCGGCGGACGGCAGCGGCGCACCCAAGCCGCCGAGCGAAGACGACCGCCTGACGATCTGCGCGCTCGCGCAGATGGACCTGTGCTTCAACCCGAAGACGATCTCGCCGATGTACACCTACGCGCAGGCGTTGGAGCGCTGCAAGAGCAAGGGCGGCGCGGATTTCTCGCCGTGCTTCGGCTGCGATTGCTGACAGGTCGCGCGCCGGCGCCGGTTGGCCTAACATCGCTGCATGGAAGAACTACTGCGGCGCACCGCCGGCCTGCCTGAAATCGACCTGGCAGCCGGCGACACGGTGGTACGCGAAGGCGACACCGGCGACGGCATGTGGATCCTCGTCTCGGGCTGCGTGGAAATCCGCAAGCACGGCATCCCGATCACGTCGATCCGCCGCCCGGGCGCGGCGATCGGCGAGATCTCGCTGCTGCTGAATTCACCCTATACCGCCACCGTCGTGGCGCTCGAACCGAGCGTGGTCCGCTTCGCGGCCGAGGGTTCCGAGTTGCTTGCGAGCGATCCGGCCGTCATGCGCCTGATCGCCGCCGGACTGGCCGAACGCCTGGACTTCGTGACGAGCTATCTCGCCGACCTCAAGAATCAGTACGGCGATTCCCCGGGGCTGGCGATGGTGTCGGAGGTGCTGGGCCAATTGGCGCACCGCCGGGGGCCGCCGGCCCAGCCCGGCTCGGCGCGAGAACCGAACCCCGACTACTGACGGTTCAGAACACCGAGCGCGCCGGTGCGTGCTCGGCATCGAGCGCCAGCGATTCCTCGCCCATGAGCGAGCGCCATACCGCGGTGCCGGCGTCCAGGTCGATCACGATGTGGGCGGGCACCGGCCCGATCTGCTTGCCGGCATTGAAGACCCAGGTGCGGCCGATGCGATCGGCCCAGGCGCCATCCGGCTTGAAGGGCGGCTGGTGCACGTGGCCGGTCAACACCAACTCGGGTTGATGGCTCGCGATCCAGGCGGCGAGGTCCGCGTCGCCGTACTCCCGCTTGCCGGTCCAGCAGGTGGGCGAGCCGGTCGGCGGCCAGTGGTAGATCCAGATCCAGCGGGCGGGCCGTTGCACAGCGTCAGTGGCCAATTGCCGGTCGAGCGCGGCACGGCCGGCGGGGCCGTCCCACCAGGGGCAGATCGTGATCAGCGTGTCGCCGATGGTCAACGAATCGCCATCCGTGAAGACGCCGCTGCGGCGGCACTCGGGCAGCCACAGCGCGGCCCGCTCGCCGTTGGTGTCCGGCCCCGTCAGGTCGTGATTGCCAGAGGCCAAAACGAGCGACTTGCCCGGATTCATCAGCGAAAAGTAGCGCAGCAACACGACCGACTGCGCATCGAGCGACACGGGCGAACTCACGTCGAGATGATCGCCGGCGAGCACCACGAGGTCGTAGGACGGCGCAGCCCGCACCACCCAATCGAGTTGAGGCAACGCGTAGTGAAGGTCAGAGGCAAGGAGGATGCGCACGACGTGGGCTGCTGCGACGGAGCACGCATTGTGCGGGCTCTGGCCGGGTTGGCGAACGGGGTAGCATCAACAGATGCCCGAATTCACGCCCCAGACTGCGGCTATCGCGAGCTGTATCGCCGCGGGCGTCATGACGGTCGGCTTTGCGGCGCGGTCGACGCGATGGGGCGTGCCGCTGATGATGTTCGGCATCCTTGCACTGCTCGCCATCATCGGCTACGGGATCATCGATCTCGTGACCATCTGACGGCGGCGCAGCGCACCGCGCGATCACTCAGCGGGTCGTGGAGAGCACCGTGGCCCGGCAGCGGCGTTGTTCGTTGGCCGGCAGCAGCACGCAGTTGTCCAGCGCACGCTGCTGCATGTCGCTCAGCCTCGGCGGCGGCGGGCGGCCTTGTCCGTGCCCGTAGTAGCCCGGAGCCGGCGCGTAGTAGGCAGGCGGCGGTGCGTAGTACCCCGGCGCCGGACGATAGTACACCGGCGGTGGAGGTGCCTGGTAGACGGGTGCCGGCTCGTAGTAGACGGGCGGCGCGGGTTGGTAGTAGACGGGCGGCGGTGCCTGGTACACCGGCGCCGGCTCGTAGTAGGTCGGGCCGCCGACACCGACGGACAGGCTCACGTCGGCATGGGCGGCAGCGGCCGCTGACAGCGCAGCCGCCGCGACGGCTGCGGAACAAGCCCATTTGGCGAACACAGGGCGATGAAAGATCAAGAAATTCTCCGAAAGAAGGGCAGGTCGAGCCTACATCCATCAACGTTCGGATCGCGGTCCGGTGGACACCAGACGGTTCTTTTGCGTAACAGGGCCCGGAAGTGTCACTTCGAGGCCAGCCAGTCCCAGACCCGCCCGGGCGCTTCGACCATCACGTTGTGGCCGTGCGGCCCCAGATCCGAGGCCTCCGGGTCCAGGCCGCGCAGTTGTTCCGTGGTCACCAGCGCGTCGTCGCGCCCGCGGCCCAGATGCACGGCACATTGGGCCAGGGCGGTCAATTCGGTCAGCGGCGGCTTGCCGACCGCGTTGGCCCGAGGGTCCATGGCAAGACGCCATCCGTCGGCCTCCGGTCGAACGCCCCGCGCCGCGACCGCCCCCGCCGCGCTCGCGATGCCGGCAAGCCCGGCGACCTTCAGGTAGCGCGCCCAGGCTTCTTCTTCCGTGGCGAAGTTCCTGGCGGGCTGCGACGCCACCGCTTCCATCCGTAGGAGGTCGTCATCGCTCCAAGCGACCTTGATACCGGCCCCGAAGACCCGGTGCGGCGTGACACCGAACCAGCCGGTCGCCAGCGCGAGAGCGATCACGCCGCCGAGCGAGTGCCCGAGAACCACGAGCTGGCCGTCGGGCTGGATGTTTGGCAGCACCGCACGCGCCACGCTGGCGGCGTATTGACCGATGGCGTAGCTGTCCTGGCGATCGGATCGACCGTGGCCGGGCAGGTCGAGGACAAGCCAGCGTCCGCGCCACCGGGCGCCCGCCTCGGCGCACATCGGCGCCCATACCGCCCCTGTGGCACCCATCCCATGCAGCATGAGGAGCAGGTCCGGGCCATCGCCGCCTTGTTCCATGTACATCGTCCATGTCTCCATGATTACTTGTGCATCAGCCGCTCGAAGCCCTGCCAGTCGACGGCAACCGGCTCGTTCAGGAATCGGGCGCATCGCTCGGCGAACAGGCGCGGCACTGCGTCGTCGGGGTCGGCCTCGCTCATCGCTTCGAACAGGGCCATCGCCGCGTCGAACTCGCGCTGGAAGTACAGCGCCATCGCCGAATCAAGCTGCGCACGCGTCGCGAGCTTTGCCGCGCGGCGATCCGCCGGTTCCGCGTCGATGACCTCGTACAGATCGACGGCGACGTTCTTTCCCTTGACCGCCACGCGATCGACCCGGCGCAGCGCGAAGGCGTCCGGCTGCTGCAGGCTGCGGAACATCGGCTCACCGATGAGGAAGCGCCCGCCGTAGACCTTGGTGAGTTGCTCGATGCGCGAGGCGAGATTCACCGTGTCGCCGATCACCGTGCACTGGATGCGGTCGACGCCGCCCACCGTGCCGAGCACGACGGGCCCGGTGTTGGCGCCGATGCCCGCCGCCAGCATCGGCTGGCCCAGCGCGGCGGCCTTCACGTTGAACGCCTCCAAGGCGCGCCACATGTCGATCCCCGCGCGCACGGCCGCGTCCGGCGGCGTGTCGAAGAGCACCTTGATCTCGTCGCCGGCAAAAGAGTCGATGAAGCCGCCAGCCTGCGTGATCTGCTCCTCCATGCTGCGGAAGTAGCGGTTCAGCAGGTCGATGATGCTGCGCGGGTCGAGCCGCTCCGCCAGCGGCGTGAAGCCGCGCAGGTCCGCGAACATCACGGTCATCGTCTTGGCGACGTTCTCGCCCAGGTCCACCCGCGCGATGTCGCGGCGGTCGAGGCTTTCGAGAAACTGGCTCGGCACGAAGCGCCGCTGTGCGTCGATGAGCCGCTGCTGGTCCTTGTAGAGCCGGGCGTTCTCGATGGAGATGGACACCTGCGCCGCCAGCAGCTTGATCAGCTCGATGCGGTCGTCGGTGAAGACGCCCGCCGTCAGGCTGTTCTCCATGTAGATCGCGCCTTCGAACTTGCGGTTGCGCTGCAGCGGAATGCACAGCACGGACTGCGGCTGGCGCGCGAGCAGGTAGGCGTCGCGCGCGAAGCGTCCGGCACGCGCGGCGTCCTGCAGGACGATCGGACTGTTGGTGTGCAGCACGTGGTAGACGATGGAGATGGGCAGCGCGAGCGCGCCCTCGTTGGTGTCGAAGGGGATGGCGCGCACGGGCAATACGGGCTCGGGGCCGGTCTCGCAGAGGCCTTCGATCATCAACTGGCCCTCGTCGCGCACCACGAAGCAGCCGCGCTGTCCGCCGGCGTTCTCCAGCATGATCCGCATCGTGGTCGTCCACAGGTGCTCCAGCGTGATCTCGCTGGAGATCGCCTGCGAGGCCTTGAGCACCGAAGCGAGGTCGAGCGAGGCCGAGTCGACGCCTTTCGCCGTCGTGCGAAGCAGCGAGCTGAACTCTTCTTCCAGGTGCGTGACCTTGCGCCGCGCGCCCCAGGCTTCGTAGAGGTTGCGTGCGGCGCGCAGATAGCCCTCGGCCTGCTTCCGCCTTCCGGCGGCCAGCAGGTGCCTTGCGGCCAGTTCGTTGGCCATGGCCTCGTCGCGGCGGAAGCCGGCGTTGCGGGCAGCGTCCATCGCCTGTTCGTATTCGAACAGCGCAGGCTCGACGCGACCATCGAGCCGGGCAAGCTCCGCCTGCATCAGCCGCTGCAGGTGCAGGAAGTTCGCGGGGCAGTTCACCGCCCAGCGCGTCATGCGCCGCAGGTCGGCCCGCATGCGCATGCGCGTCGCGGCCTGTTCGTCGGCCGTCATGCCGGGCAGGCAGGCGGCCAGCGTGAGAAAGGCGACGATGTAGAAGCGCGCCAGTTGCGGCAGCGACATTGCTGAGGCGATGAGCTTGTCCTGCTCGCGCACGTGCACGAGGGCCTGCGCATGCTGGCCGTAGAAATGGAAGATCTCCGCCTTGTAGATGTGATAGTTGGCGACGCCGGTCATGAAGCGGCGCTGCTGCATGCCTTCGAGGCAGCGCTGCTCGTCGAAAGTGGTGTCGTTCATCGAGCACAGCCCGTCGGTCAGGCCGAGGAAGTTGCGCTGCATCTGCAGGAAGAGGGTGCCCGAGTCCAGCGAGTCCTGGTATTCGCAGTCGCGCACGATGGTCAGGAAATCGGCGTGCTCCTGCGCGGCCGTCTCCAGGTCGAGCCGCGGGTCCCAGATGATGCAGTCCTGTGCGCTGTAGGCGAGGTAGAGCAGGTCGCCCGACTCGTAGCCGGCCTCGATGCCGCGGCGGAACCACGGGGTCATGGTCGACCAGTGGTTGCTCCAGTGGTGAATGAACATCGCGTAGAGGTAGATCACGCGGGACTTCAGCGCGATGTCGTCGCTGCGCTCGTTCATCGCCACGGCCAGCTTGCCGTACTCGTAGCCGAGGGCCGGGTCGTCGAGCACGCCGCACAACAGCATGCCGTAGGCCGCATAGGCGAAGGCCGACTCGGGGCTGTTGCCGTGGCGCAGCGAGATGTTGACGGCCTTGAGCACGAGGAACGGAAAGAGATTGCCGCTGCCGGAGAGAAAGGCCGCCGGGAAGATCTCCATCAGCAGCCGGATCGCGACCTGGTGCGCGCGGTCGGTCATCGGCGGTGCGCCGATCAGCTCGGCGATCTTCCTGCCGGCGAGATTGCGACGCACCGTGGCGATCTCGCGCCCGATCGCGGCGCGGTCGGGGTTGTCGCCGAGGCGCATGCCCAGCAGGGCGAGCCCGGTGGTCGCGGCCTGGATCGATGCTTCCATCTTGCCGGTGGTGGCGTACTGCCGCGTCCGCATCGAGAGGATCTCGGCCTTCTCGACGTTGGTGCGGGCGTGCGCCAGCATCTGCTCGATCCACGATTCGGCTTCGTCGAAGCGGGCAGTCAGGTAGGCGCACTGCTGGTACTCCGTGGCGAGCGTCATCGCGAGATCGGGGTCGCTGGTCCATCCATCGGCAGGCAGCAGGTCCAGGCCGATGCGCAGGTAGCCGAGCGCGGATTCGTAGGACGACGAACGCTGGGCCCGGATGCCCGCAGCCAGGTTCATGCGGGCGAGCGACTGGCGCTCGTCCGGGTCGACGATGAGCCGGCGGCATTCGTTGAGGTGGCCGACGATCTCGATCAGCCGCTGCTCGCGTTCTTCCTCGCTGGCGTGGCGCTGGATGAGCCGTCCGATCGAGAGGTGGACAGCCTCCTTGTGGTCGGCGTCGATGAGCGCATAGGCCGCCTGCTGCACGCGGTCGTGTTGAAAGCGGTAGGTCGGGTTCAGTCCCTCGGCGCCGGAGGCCTTGCCGACCAGCTTGTAGTCCTCGTTGAGCGGAACGACCAGATGCCGCTGCAAGGCCGGCAGCAGGTCCTCGCCGGCCTCGTCCATCGGACGTTCGTGGATGATCGACAGCGTTCGCAGATCGAAGGAGTCGCCGATGCAGGCCGCCAGTTGCAGCGCACGCTGGGTCGCATCCGGCAGCTTGCGCAGATTGGCGAGCACGAAGTCGACCACGTCGCCGTCGAGGCCGCTGCGTCGCACGGCGTCCATGTCCCAGCGCCAGCGGCCGGCATCGGGCGCGAAGGCGATGGCGCGCGCCTGCTCCAGCGTGCGGAGCATCTCGGTGAGGAAGAAGGGGTTGCCCTGCGCCCTTTCGTGCAGCAGTTCGGCCAGCGGCCGGCAGGTGGCGGCGTCGGTGTGCAGCGCATCGGCGACGAGGTTCTCCACCGCGGATTGGGCCAGCGGCAGCAGCCCCAGTTCATGGATCGCGCGGCTCTGCTGGATCTCGTTCAATGCGAGCCGCAGCGGATGGCCGACGTCGACCTCGTTGCTGCGGTACGCACCGATGAACAGCAGGTGCGGGAGATCGCGGGCCGTCGCGAGCCAGCGCATCAGGTTGAGCGTCGATGCATCGCTGAACTGCAGGTCGTCGAGGAAGATCACCAACGGCTGTTCGCTCGCGACCGCGCGGACGAAGTTCAGGAAGGCCATCTGCAGCCGGTTCTGCGCTTCGTTGGGCGGGAGTTCGGCCACCGGCGGCTGCGTGCCGATGATCTGCACCAGCTCGGGGATCAGGTCGACCAGCAACTGCCCATTGGGCGCCACCGCGGCGTTCAGCTTGCGATGCAGCGCTTCGCGGCGCTCGCCGGATTCGACCATGAGCTGCCGCGCCAGGCTGCGAAAGGCCAGGGAGACCGCCGAGTAGGGCGTGCTGCGCTGGAACTGGTCGAACTTGCCCTGGATCAGGAAGCCCTGCCGGCGCACCAGCGGCTTCGCGATCTCGTTGACGAGCGCCGACTTGCCCACGCCCGAGTGGCCCGAGATCATGCAGAACTCGGTGCCGCCGGCGGCGACGCGCTCGAACAGCGCCAGCAGCGCCGCCTGCTCCGGCTCGCGTCCGTAGAGACGCTGCGGGATGTTGAACTTGCGCGACACATCGCGATGGCCAAGCGCGAAGGGCGTGATGCTCCCGGTCTGCGCCAGCTCGCGCTGGCAGCGCCCGAGGTCTTCGATCAGGCCGTAGCTGCTCTGGTAGCGGTCCTCGGCGTTCTTGGCCATCAGCTTGAGCACGATGGCGGAGACCGGCGATGGAATCCTCGGATCGAGATCGCTGGGCGAGGGCGGCGCCTTGCCGATGTGGCTGTGCACCCATTCGAGCACCGTGTGCGCGTGGAAGGGCAGTTCGCCCGTGAGCAGCTCGAACAGCGTGATGCCGAGCGAGTAGAAGTCCGACCGGTAGTCGAGGAGGCGGTTCATGCGGCCCGTCTGCTCGGGCGACATGTAGCGCAGCGCGCCTTCGAGCCGGCGCGACAGCGCATCGTTCTGCCGCTCCAGCGACAGCTCCGATGCGATGCTGAAGTCGATCAGCCGGATTGCGTCGGCATCGTCGACCAGGATGCTGTGCGGCTCGATGTTCTTGTGCACCACATCGAGCGCGTGCACGCGCGCCAGCGCATCGGCCAGCGAGATCGCGATGCGGAAGAGGCTTTCGAGCCGCAGGCCGCGCTCGCTCAGCACCTCGATTTCCTCGGCCAGCGAATGGCCGAAGGGTTCGAGCACGAGCGCCAGGTTGCCGTTGCCCCATGGCTCCAGCGCATGCACCCGCACGACGGACTCGATCGCCTGCAGGCGCGACAGCAGGTGGAACTCGCGGCGCAGTTCCGCCACTTCCTGCCGGCCGGGGTACTCGACATCGAGCGTCTTGATGACGACCGCATGACCATCGGCGACGCGCACGGCGCGATGGATCGAGCGCCGTTGCGACTGGTGGATGCGCTCGCCGATCTGGTAGCCGGGAATCGTGAGCACGCGGGCCGATGCTAGATGCCGAAGACCTGCCGCGTCCGCTCGGCGTAGGCCTCGGCGGCAGTGTCGCGCAGCGGCGAACCGTGTCCGCAGAGGGCATGGCGGAAGGGCAGTGCGCGCAGGCGGGCGTAGTCCTCGCCCTTGGGCTCGTTGACCTGCAAGAAGAGCGGGCCGAAGTTGGCGGGCTGGAAGAAGCCCATCCCGGCCATCATCTCGCGCGAACCGTCGGAGAAGTATTCGTTCGGCTCGACCCAGTTCTGCAGGGCGTCGCAGGCCACGAGGATGCCGCCCGCGCGATCGATGCGGATGATGCTTTCCGGCAGCTTCGTGGTGTCGAAGGCGAACACGCTGCATCCCGGGAAGGGCACCTCGCCGCCCGGCACGAGGGGCTTGTCGACCTGCAGCCCGTGCCCATGCGTGGTGCCGGGCGGGGCCCAGAAGGTGGCCCCGTAGCGCTGCTGGTAGAACGCGTTGTCCTCGTCGTGCAGCGCGCCGATCTGTACGACGTTGACGACGCGGCCGAGCGAATCGAGCCGCGCCAGGCCGGCGTCGTCGAGCCGGACCGGATTGATCAGCGTGAGTGCATCGCCGTCGCGGACCACCGTCATGTTGCGGCTGAAGTGCCACGGTGCGCCCATCAGGACCGTCTTCATCGTCCCCGTGACGAAGAAGACATCGGGAAAGACCTCTTCCAGCTCGCCGTGCGGCAGGGCGGGGGGCAGCTCATCCATCAGGTGACTCCTGTGCTCGGAATCCGCGAGCGTACTTCGGCGGCGCCGAGGCGACAAGCAGGACCTCAGTCGTAGGTGAACCGGCCGGCGTAGCGGTATTCGTCCATGTAGGCGTGCAGGTACTCGTCGAGATAGCGCCGTTGCGCGGGTGTCAGGCGGCCGTGGCGCAGGTCGTCGAGGGTCTCGCTGCCGTCGGAATGGTCGAGGCGCTTCAGGTGGAAGAGCGTCATGTCCCTGCCGCCGAAGTAGCCCTGCAGGTAGCGGTGGTAGGCGCGGGCGCCGGCCATGTCGAAGACCGCGCCGGCCAGCGCCGTGAGGTTCGGCTGCCGCGCCAGCGTGGCGGCGGTGAAGGTGGGGTAGTCGCCCGCCGGTGCCACGAAAGGCGCGATGTCGCCCTTGGGCAGCACGGGCTGGCGCTGCAGCGCCTCGATGTAAGCCGGGTCCAGGCCGGCGGCCTTTGCACCCTGGAGCAGGATGTTCAGGTAGCGCCGGGTCGGCAGGCAGGCATCGTTGACGAAGGCGGGCAGTCCCGCATAGGCGACGGCGCGCTGCTCGCCGGTGTCGGTGCCGACGACGACCTCGAAGCGGTCATAGCCGTGGCCATAGGCTTCGGCGATGTCGAGCAGGGCGAGGTGCTGCGGCTCGCACAGGTGCAGCACGCCGCGCACCAGGTCGGACGGCTCCGCCGACCGCTCGATGTTCCCGACGCCGCCCTCATGCCGGAAGAAGTGCTGCACGTTGAAGCGCAACCGCCAGCCGTGCAGCACGCCGCGTTGCGACGCCCGCGGCTCGACGCCTTTCGCGCGCAGCGACTGGAGATCCATGTTGGAGCCATAGCCGAAGTACCAGAACACGGGTCTTCTCCTGTTGCACCTTTGGCAGTTAGTATCCGACGAACAGGAGCGGGCTGCCCCGGCCGAACGGCTGGAAGATGGTCCCGGATGCAGGCAACGACCTTCGACGAGGAGTACCCCAGTGGCCCAGAACGCTCCGGTGAGCCAGGACTTCGTCCTGAGCCGCCAACCCGCGCGCAACACCTATGCGGGCAATCCGGCCTACCGCCTGTGGCGATTCGACATCGAGGCCGACAGCCTGCTCGCGCCGATGCCGCTGGACCCCGGCGCCACCCTGGACCCCACCCACCAGCTGGTGCCGATCGGCCGCTACCTGCTCGAATGGGGGCCGCTGATGTTGAAGCCCTACCAGCCCTGCTTTCCCTATCGCCTGTTCGAGTTCGATCCGCGGAGTGCCAATCCGCTGGCAACGCGGCCGGTGCAGCACGGGCTGTGGACCAAGACGAAGTTCTGGCAATACCGCCCGGACTTCGGCAATCCGGAAGGCGCGCACGAAGGCTATGACTCGGGCGAAGAGCTTCTCCTGCTGCCGCTCGGCGGCTTCATGCTCAACGTCATCCCGACCGAAGGCCGCGGCACCTTCCAGCTGTGGAACTTCGACCCCAGTCCGTTGAAGCCGGGCTGCGCCGACCCGCTGCCGTTGCCGTACACGCCACAGGGCTCCTTCGACACCATCCAGTTCGGCCACGAACTGATCCCGATGGGCAACTACGTGCTCGACCGCGTGCCCGAGACGGGCGAATACTGGCTCTGGAGCTTCGACCCGCAGAACGTGATGCCGCTGGGCCTGCCGGCCATCCAGCAGGGCCAGTGGAAGGACATCGACGCGGGCCACAGTCTCGCGGTGATCGGCGACCATGTGCTCGACTGGACGCCCGCCGATGGCGCCTACCGTCTCTGGCGCTTCGACCCGCGCAGCGCGAACCCGCTCACCGGCCCGGTGCGCACCGGCACGCTGCCGCCGGAACTCGACGTGAACACCGTGCTGACGGGCATCCAGGCCCTGCGGCCCGTCGATGCAGCACGCAGCGAGGTGCCCGGCACCATGGACTTCATGCGCGCGAAGATCAAGCATGTCGTCTACCTGATGCTGGAGAACCGGTCCTTCGACCACGTCTGTGGCTGGCTCTACGACAAGGGCGAGACCGGGATCAATTTCGTCGGCGACGACCGGCCCTTCGATGGCGTCGACCTCGCCATGTACAACGTGGACCCCGGCATCAAGGATGCGCAGGGCAACCCGACCAAGGTTCACGTGCTCAAGTACAAGGACGGCGAGCTCAGCGACGACTGGGACCTGGACTTCCTGCCGCAGGACCCCTATCACGACAAGTCCGACGTGATGCGCCAGATGTACTTCGGCAACCGGCAGGGCTACCAGCAACACGCGAAGCCCACCATGGACGGTTTCGTCTGGAACAACGGCGTGCACCAGGTCATGTGGACCTATTCGCCCGAGCAGTTGCCGGTGCTCAACGGCCTCGCGAAGGGCTTCGCCGTGTCGGACGCCTGGTTCTCGTCGATGCCGGGCGCGACCGACCCGAATCGCGCGATCGCCTTCACGGGCTCGGCGGGATGCACGCTCAACAACTTCCAGAACGGCACGCAGTACACCTACTGGCCGCTCTCGCCGCATCGCCAGTCGATGTGGAAGGTGCTGTGGACGAACGGCTTCACTAGCTGGAAGATCTACAACTCGGTGGAGTGGATGAACTTCGTCCACACGTACCACCTCTTCCTGCAAGGCCAAATCCCGTCGGTGGATGCCGCCATCGTGCAGAACCCCACGAGCTTCATCGACAACATCGACCAGTTCAAGAAGGACGCGCGCGCAGGCAACCTTCCCACCTTCAGCATGCTGGAGCCGGCCTGGATCGCCACATCGGGCACCAGCTCCTACCACCCGGGCGCCGACCTGGTCCCGGGCGAGAGGGCATTGAACGAGATCTACGAAGCCCTGCGCGCCGGGCCGGCGTGGAACGAGACGCTGCTCGTCATCACCTTCGACGAGCACGGCGGCATCTTCGACCACGCGACCCCGCCTTACGCGGCGAACCCCTGGCCCAACGACGTCGTCGACGGCTTCCGCTACGACGTCATGGGCGTGCGGGTGCCGACCATCCTGGTTTCGCCGTGGATCGAGGAGAAGACGGTGTTCCGCTCGCCGACGGACGTGGCCTATGACGCGACCTCGTTCATGGCGACGCTGCTGCACTGGTTCGGCATTCCCGAGTCGCGCTGGGCGGTGGGCGAGCGGGTGCAGCAGGCGCCGACCTTCGAGGGCGTGTTCCAGCGTACTGCGCCGCGCGCCGAGACGCCTTCGCTCACGCCGCCCTACGACCGGATGTTCCCGCGTTCGGGCAGCTCGGGGCGGAGCGAGCGGGTGCACGGCCTTCACCGCCTGATGGCGCCGCGCGTGGTGGCGTCCCTGGCCGCGGGCAAGCTCAGTCCTGAGGAGATCGCCAGGCTCTCGGACGAGATCCTGGCCGGCGCCACCGATCTGAAGACGTTGCACGCGATGCTCGACAACCTGGCGAAGCGCCTGGCCTGAGGCGCGTCACAGAAGGTCCTCGTCGACCAGCGTCGCGAGTAGCGAAAGCCGCAGCCTGCGTCCCCAGGTGGTATCCGGTTCGCCGGCATGGACGACCTCCTGGCGTCGGCCGCTCTGCTCGACCCATTGAAGGCGTTGCGTGCCGTCCGTGTAGCAGACCTGGTAACTCCTCGGCAACCGTTCGTCCCGCAGCAGCATCGCGACCTGGCCAGCCAGCACCGGGCTGTCGATGATGAGGCTCATCTCGGTGTTGCTGTGCGCGGAGCGGCGGTCCATGTTCATCGAGCCGATGGAGAGCCAGCGCTGGTCCACCACCGCCAGCTTGGCGTGCAGGCGGCCGAGCGAGCCGTGCGGTCCGTCGGCGAGGGGCGGCCGGTCGTCATCGTCCTCGGGCATCAGTTCATAGAGCGCGACCCGCATCTTCAGCAGCGACACGCGATAGCGCGCATAGCCGAAGTGCGCCAGCGGCTCGTCGGTGGTCGCGAGGGAGTTGGTCATGACGGACACGCTCACGTCGCTGTCGGCGGCCCGTTGCAGCACGTCCATCGTGCGGCGCCCCGGAATGAAGTAGGGCGATGCGACCAGCACCTCCGAGCTTGCGGACTGCAGCAGGTCGAGGTTGCCGTTCATGACCACGCCGTCGGCGAGCGAGTCGTTGTCGGCATCGGCCTTCTGCGGTGCATCGGCCACCACGCGGACGGCGGCCATGTGCATCTCGACGCGGCCGGCGGCCAGTTGCGAGCCCACGCTGCTCTGGCCGAGCGAATCGCGTGCGGCGAGCGGCGTCACCGCCGCGCCGGCCACCTGCACGGACTGATCGAACCGGCGACGCGCATCGGCGGGGTCGAAACCCTGCGCGGCGAGGCTTTCGATCGGATAGGCGTGGCGGCTGTTCCAGTAGGCGTCGAACACGGCCGCCATCTCCGCCACGACCGGTCCGGTCGACAGCATGTCCATGTCGATGAAGTTGGCGGGTTCGCTGCGGCCGAAGTACTCGTCGGCGATGTTGCGGCCGCCGCTGATGGCGAATGCACCGTCGACGATGAACAGCTTGTTGTGCATGCGGCGGTTAATGCGCGAGAACTCGTGCATCGACAGCAGCACCCGCGAGCGCACGCTGCCATCGCGCACCGGCAACGGGTTGAACATGCGCAGCTCGACGTCGGGACGCGCGGCCAGGCCGGCCAGGAAGGCGTCTTCGCCGGTGGCGTGCAGGTCGTCGATCAGGACGCGAACGCGCACGCCGCGGGCAGCGGCATCGCTCAGCTCGTGCAGGAACTGGCGGCCCGAGGTGTCGTCGGCGATCTGGTAGTACTGCACGTCGATCGACCGCTCGGCGGCGCGCGCCAGCGCAATGCGCGCCTCGAAGGCCTGGTCGCCGGCCGGCAGCAGGCGCATGCCCGAGAGCTCTGGTTCATCGCTGGGCATCGAAGCCGCCGCGAGCGCGGCGAGGCGCGTGTCGGCCGCCTCGTCGATCGTCTGCGAGACCGGGCGGTGGACGTTGTCCGGCAGGCTGGCGCAACCAAGCATGCCGATCAGCACCACGATGAACACGAGCACAGCCACGCCCACGCGGGCCTGGGCCATGCCGAACTCGATCAGGCGCATCGCGATGCTGTGGGCGATCAGCAGATGACAGCGCTTGGCGGAGGGCTTGGCGGCGGGCTTCATGGCGAAAAGGCGACGGGCAGGGGTCCTTCGGGTGATAGAGCGAATCTAGGCAATGGCCTCGTTCCGCACGAGGAATCAATACGCAACGGGCGAGTGACATCGATCACATCCGGGCCCGTGGCGTCCCATAATGGATTGATGAACTCGCCCGTCGAAGGCCTCGACGACCGCCTGCCCCAGTCCCTGCTCGACGCCATCGCGCCGCACGGGCTGACGCGCACCTTTCCGGCGCACGCGATCCTCATCAATGAGGGGGATACGACCGACTCGCTCTACATCGTTCTCAGCGGGCGGGTGAAGGTCTACGCCAGTTCGGACGACGGCCGCGAACTGGTGCTCACCGAGTACGGCCCGGGCGGCTATTTCGGCGAGCTGTCTATCGACGGCGAGAAGCGCTCGGCCTCGATCAAGGCCATCGAGCCCTGCACCTGCCGCGTGGTCCAGGGCTCCGAGCTGCGCCAGTTCCTTGCGGACAACCCCGACTTCGCGGTGCACCTCACCCGCAAGCTGATCCGCATGGTGCGGCGCCTGACCGAGCAGGTCCGCAGCATCGCCCTGCAGGACGTCTACGGCCGCATGGTGCGGGTGCTGACCGAACTGTCCGAGCCGGTCGGCAACGAGCGCATGCTGCGCCACAAGCTGACGCAGCAGGACATCGCCGACCGCGTCGGCTCCTCGCGCGAGATGGTGAACCGGGTGATGAAGGAGCTGACCGCCGGCGGCTATGTGGGCCAGCGCGACGGGCGGATGGTGATCCTGCGGAAGCTCCCGCCATCGTGGTAGCCCGGCTTGCCCTGCTGCTGTCCGCGCTGCTGCTCGGCGGCTGCACCACCTATGGCGTGGTCGTGAACGTGCCGCTGGCGGCGGACGAAGAGGGTCGCGTCTATTCGCTGGGCGAATTCGCCCGGGGCCCGCATCGCGGTTCCGGCGAACTGAAGCTGGCCGTCGCTTTCTCCGGGGGCGGCACGCGCGCCGCGGCCCTCTCCTATGGCGTCATGCAGGAACTGCGTGACACCCGTGTGACGATCAACGGCCAGGAACAGAGCCTGCTCGACCAGGTCGACATCATCAGTTCGGTGTCTGGCGGCAGCTTCACCTCGGCCTACTACGGGCTCTACGGCAACCGGATCTTCGTCGACTACGAGGAGCGCTTCCTTCGCAGCGACGTCCAGGGGGCGCTGCTGCGCGGCCTGCTGAATCCCGTGCGCTGGTTCAGCAGCCGCGGCCGCACGGAGATGGCGGTCAGCTACTACCAGCAGTCGCTGTTCGGCGATGCGACCTTCGGTGACCTGGCACGGCGCGGCGCACCGATGATCCTGATCAACACGTCCGACCTGAGTTCGGGCGCCCGCTTCTCATTCGTTCAGGAATATTTCGACCTCATGTGCTCGGACCTGAGCAAGTTTCCCCTGGCGCGGGCCGTCACGGCATCGAGTGCCGTGCCCATCATCTTCGGGCCGGTGGTGGTCGAGAACTACGGCGGCTGCGCCAGCGGGATGCCCCCCTGGCTCGCGGCCGCGAAGAAGCGCGACGGCAACAATGACTACCTGAGCATGATCGTGCACGACGACCTCGCGTACGAAGACAAGGTCACCCACAAGTACGCCCAGTTCGTCGATGGCGGCATCACGGACAACCTCGGCCTGCGCGCATTGCAGGACGCCGTCGAACTGGCCGGCGGCCCCGAGGGCTACGTGCGTGAACTCGGCATCCAGACGCCGCGACGCATCGCCATCATCTCGGTCAATGCGGCGGCCGATACGCCGGCGGGTATCGGGGAGACCAGCCGGGAGCCGTCCTTCGAGCAGACGATGAACGCCGTCACCAATGTCCAGCTGCATCGCTACAACGTCGCGACGCTCCAGCAGATGCATCGCAACCTCGACCGCTGGACGCGCGAACTTTCCACGCCCGAACGGCCCGTGAGTTCGTACTTCGTCCAGCTGAGTTTCGAGGACGTGCCCGACCTGCCGCTGCGCCGCTTCTTGAACGAGATCCCGACCAGCTTCGCCCTCGACAAGGAACAGGTGGCCCGCCTGATCGCGACCGGCCGCGAGTTGCTGCGCAACAGCCCGGAGTTCCAGCGATTGCTGGCCAGTCTGCGTGCACCGCCAAGCGCGGGCGCGTCGAAACCGCCGGCACGCTGACGCCAGATCTACTTGTAGTCCAGCGTGAACGTCGCCATGCCGTCGGCACGACCGGCCGTCACCTGGTTGCCAGTCTGGAAATAGCGCGCGGTATACGGGAGCAGATAGACGCCATCCTTTGATAGACCCACCAGCCCGTCGTCGCCGAACTGCACAGGGAGGCCCATCTTGTCGAGGACTTGAATGCCCACGCCGCCGGCGATGTCCTTGCCGCCCTGCGTGATCTGCAACACACCCGGCAGATTCGTTGGGTCCCGCTGTGCATCCATCCGCAGATAGACGGTGTTGGGCATGTTCAGGCCGGCGCTGCAGTTCAACCTGATGTTGAAGTTCTTCTCGTACCCGATGGCAGGCGATGCCATGCCCTTGAAGCTGCTGATCGGCACCTTGCCGAATTGCACCGGGATGTTGCGCGTGCCCGCGTCGACGGTGCACGAGGGTGTGACGATGTTGATGCCTGCGCCCGAGAGGACGGTGGTCAATATCGAGTACGCCGGGCCATCGTCGCCGTAAAAGCGGGTGTAGACGCCGTGCGCGAGTGGGCCATTGCCGGTGATGGGCGCTGTCTTGATCAGTTCCACCCGGAACTGTGAGCCGAGCTCGAAATACAAATTGCCGACCCCTGTCTGCCGCGTGAACGGGTAGTAGCGCAGCGTCGAGGTCTTGAGCGACAGGCGAATGCCCACGCCTGGCACATCGGTCGAATAGATGTCGGCGCGGCTTGGGACCGGCGCCCCCTGCAGCATTACAGCGTTCATCCTGCCGCCGCTTCCCGAGCAGTTGCTCCTGATGTCGGCCGAGCCGTTGGTTTGGATGGGGAACTCTCTTGACATGATGAGACCACCCACCGGTATGCCTGGGCTGACGAGAACGTTGCCGATGTCGATGTTGATGACAAGCTCGGTGACGCCGGGAATGCGCGCGCATGCCGCCCAGGCGGCAGGCGCGCCGTGCAGCAGGCACAAGGCCAGCAATGCGGGGCGCGCTCGACGGCGCCACAGTTTCTTCATCGCTGCGGATCGACTGTTGTTCATCTCATTCCTTTGCTTCGGCATCTGCCGGGGGGGCGCTGAGAGCGACGCTGGCGTCGGACCTGCTGCACTGTCCGTCGAACTCGCGAATGGGCGGCGGGTTCTCTTGGTCGGGCAGGCTG
Organism: Variovorax glacialis; assembly: GCF_051216375.1. Lineage (NCBI taxonomy): Bacteria > Pseudomonadati > Pseudomonadota > Betaproteobacteria > Burkholderiales > Comamonadaceae > Variovorax > Variovorax glacialis. Next base: position 121,927 of record NZ_JBPJZT010000007.1, read on the forward strand.
TAGGGCACGATGCACTGGTCGTTTTCGCCATGCCCCCAGATGACTTTCAGGTGGCCCTTGCTGGCCGCTCCCGCGACGAAGGCCTGGCCATCCGGTCCGACGATGCCGACTTCCTCGCCCGCTTCGTTCTCGATCTTCGAACCCAGCGGCAGGGGCCTGCCAAATTCACTCACCAGCGTCATCAGCAGGCGGAACCCCACCGAGCTCTCGAACTTCGCCACCACCACCGCGCCACGGGTCGGCACCAGCTCGGTCGCGGCGTTCTTCACCTCCACGTTGTCGCCCAGGTCACCGGTGCGAATGGCGATGCGGTTGATGCGGTAGGGACTCAGGCTGGGGATCACCGCGTTGCCTGCGCCGTCCGTTGCGACGCCCGGTTGCGAGTCGAAGCCGACATCCGTTGCATTGGGCGCCTGCACCAGTGCGACGGTCTCGCCGAGTGACTGTGACAGCGTCGCGCCGCCGGCATGCACCAGCAGGCCGCCGGCCACGCCCAAGGTAGTCTGGCCGTAACCGCGCCCTTGCGAACGGCCCACGTCCAGGCGCCCCATCGGCGAGAGGTAGCTGGCGCTCGCGCTGCCGCTGCCGCCTTGCTCGTTGGAATGACCGGCCGTCACGTTGTAGGTGAGACGGCTGTCGTCGAAGGCGGAGCCATAGACGCTCGCCTGATGGTTGACGCGCCCGCCGCGCTCGCTGGTCACCGAGTACTGCGCGCTGGCGCGTGTGCTGCCCAGCGGAATGCTCAAGGTCACCATGATCTGCCGGGAGGGTGAACGGCCGAGGTCGGTGGCGTAGTTGTAGAACACGCTATAGCCGAACTGCTTGTAGTTGCCCGAATAGCCGACCTGCACCAGCCGATCTGTCGCGCTCGTTCCCCAGTAGGACTGCTGTCGAGCCGACACGAACACGGCCCCCTTGTCGGCGACCTGCTGCGACATGTCGAAACGCAGCTCGTTGCGACGGCTGTTGAACGGCAGCGACGAGAAAGGGTCGCGCATCTGCACCGCTTCCTCGAAGGTCCGGTAGCCGCTGGTCGAATAGCGATAGCCCGCGATGCGGAAGTTGGTGCCTGAGTCGGCGAACGACTTGGCGTAGAGAAAGCGCAGCGACTGTCCGCTGCCGCCGACGTTGTTGCGAGCGCTCGAACTGGCGCTCGACAGGTCGACCGACACCGCACCGAATCCACGCATGTTCTTGCCGACGCCGGCGAGCACGGATTGGTAGCCATGCGTCGTCGACACGGTCGTTCCGCCGTAGAGCGTGAACGCGTGGCCCAGACCGCGCGCCAATGTGCCCTGAACGAAAAATGGTGTCTCACCGTTCCGGAATGACTTCGATGAGGGAAGGCTGTAGCCGTTTCGGTATTGGCCCGCGGTGGCCGAGTAGCGCCAGGCGCCCTCGCGCAGAAGCGTCGGAACGGCCGAGAAGGCCTGGATGAAGCGGCTTTCCCGACCGTCGGCTTCCGTGACCGTCACCTGGAGATCGCCGCCCGCCGCCGTGGGATAGAGGTCGTCGAGCACGAAGGGCCCAGGCGCCACGTAGGTGCTGTAGATGATGTAGCCGTTCTGCCGCACGGTGACGCGTGCATTTGTCTGTGCCATGCCGCGGATCGTCGGCGCGTAGCCCTGCAGGCTGTCGGGCAGCATGGCGTCATCGGACGAGACCTGCACGCCCCGGAACTGCGTGCTGTCGAACAGGTCGCCCGGCGTGCTGCCGTCGCCGATCAATAGCTGGCCGCGAATGGACGGCAGGTCTCGCTGTACGTAGGTATTGATGGCCTGCCATCTGCTGCGGCCGTCGTAGGCCCGGTTGTAGGTCGAGAAGTGGCGAAAGCGCCAATCGCCCAGATTGAAGCCGGCGCGCACGCCTGCGAAAAGCGTGTCGCGTTCGTACCTGTCGGCTGCGCCGTTGGCGAACGACGTGTCGCCGCTGAAGGCGGGTGAGTTGTCGGAGCCGTTGCCGTCGTTGCGTGCGAAGTTGACCTGGTAGTCCATCATGCCGGCGGTGATGCCCTTGTCCCACATTTCCGGGTCCACGGCGCCGCGGGCCGAACGCGTCAGTGCGGCTTGCGGGATGCTTATAAACAGGCGCTGCTTGCCGCCGTCGTACGACACTGTCGATTCGGGGATGACTGCACGCGGGTCGTCGAAGCATGTGTCTTCCGACGCGCTGGCGAGGTCCGGAAACACCGCGACGTTGACACCCCATTTGTCGAGCAGGCCGCGTGTCAGGCAAGGTACGGCGTCCTTTTCGGCCTCCCGCTGGACGAAATGGATGTCGCTTTGTCCGACGAAGCGCTGGTTCAGGATGACGTCGACAAAGTAGGTGCCCGCCGTCACGCGGTTGCCTGTGGCAAACAGCGACAGGTCCGCGTGGGCCTGCTCGCCGCCGATGGCGAGGAACTCTTCATTGAAAGTCGATGCCGCCACTTGCTGTTGTGCATAGCCCGGGGTGCCCAGCGATGCGAGCAGTACCGCCCACAGCGTCGGCCCGGACGGCAGGCGGGAGGAGGACCTGGATCTCTTGCCCATGCGTCGGCCCTCAGCGCTTCACACCATCGGCGGGCGGCGCGACCAACTCGGCCTTCACGGCGACAGGCTCGGTGCCGACGGGGACCTGCACGCGCTCTTCGGGCGTTTCGCCGCCGTAGTCGTTGATCGTCGTGTAGGAGACCTGGATCGCCTGCGGGGTCTCGATGGCGCTCAGTGGGTACGTGACGTCGCCGTATGGCGGCACCATGGCGGCGTTGATCTCCTGCTTGCCGTCGTTGACCTTCAGCGCGGTGAAGGTCACGTGGTAGGCCGAGGTGTTGGCGACCTTCAGCACGGCCCCGTGGCGACTGCCGTTCGCACTCACTGCCCACTTGAGCTTGGCGCGAGCCTCGCCAGGCTGGCCGGAAAGATCCGACGGCCGATAGAAGATCTTGATGCGCGTTCGCACTGCGATCTGCAGGACGTTTTCTTCCCTGGACTTCTCCGGAATCTCCTTCACGTTGAGCCAGAACACCGACTCGCGGTCGGTCGGCAATGACCCGCCTGCACGCATGATCCGCAGGATGTTTTCCATGCCGGGATCGAGCCGCGACAGCGGCGGCGTCACGAACAATGGCGTCTTGTTCATGCCTTCTCCGGCGTCGATCCAGGCCTGGACCACATAGGGAGCCGTGCCGGTGTTCTTCAGGGGAATGGAGGCTTCGCGATCTTTCTCTCCCAGAATCACGCGCGTGCCGGCGAGCATCACGCCCGCACCGGCCGGCCATTGGAGGCCGACCAGCAGCAGCAGGCCGAGCGCCCACCGAAAACAGGTCTTGTTGTGCATACACATCCCTTGGTGCGCGTCGAACACGGGGCACATGGCGCGCAGGCGAAAGCACCGCGGCGCGTCGGCGTCGACGCTCCGGCGGAGAACAATCAAAGAGGAGAGGTCCGACGCCGCAGCGGGAGTGCAGGACCTCGGACGGCGTCGGTCCTTCAGGCGGCGGGCTGACGCGCAAAGGCGTTCAGCCTGCCGCGATTCCCGCGGGTTCCGCGGAAACCATGGACTCGTGAGCGTCGACTAGGGGTAAGTGACGGTGAACTGCGCCACGGCGTTGGCCGGGCCCACAGTCACTGCAGGCTGGGTTGCCACGTAGATGGCCTGGAAATTCAGCGAGTTGTCGCCCTGGCCCAGGACGTATTCGGCGGATTGCGAACCCAGGGGAATCTTGCTGCCGTTCGAATCACCCAATTCGATCGCCACGCCGGTAGCCTTCTGAACGCCGGTCATGCCTGTATTTGCAATTGCCAGGGTTGTGTTGTCGTTCAGATCGGGAACGCCGGTGAAAGCCACCGTGGCGCCCTTGGCGGAAGCGCCGCAGTTCAACAGGTCGATGGCGAATTTGGCCGGCATGGGGGCTCTCTTGCCCACGGCACCGTCGAGGGCCGTGCGCGAGACGCTGCCGAGCGGCACGATGATGTTCTGGCTGGCTGGCGAGATCGAGCAGGGTGCGTCGGTGATTTCACCGGTGAAGTTGATCGTGCCATCGGGAGCTGCAAAGGCGCCTTGCGACAAAGCACCGACAAGGGCGAGAGCTGCGAATTTGAAAAATCCAGTCTTTTGCATCTGATTCTGATCCAGGGTGAATTTAGAAAAGGGTGTTGCCTGTACAGAGCAGCTTCAGAATAGCAGCGCAATTCAGTCCTGAATCAGCTGATCGAACTTTCAGAACATTCCTAGAACGCTATTCAGATAAGACAAATAGAACCGAATGGACTAAATAGTTTTAAGCGGGCGAAAACTCTGGGCGAGGTTTTCCGGCGGCTTCGGGCGAGCGCGCCAAAGGCATGAATGCCTTTCCTGTCCACCTACCGCAGCGCTGCCACGACCTGGACGAAGCCGCTGATCACCAGCGCATTGCACAGGTCGATGATGAACGCGCCCACCACCGGCACCAGGATAAAGGCCTGCGGCGCGGCGCCGTAGCGCGTGCAGATCGCCTGGATGTTCGCAATGGCCGTCGGCGTGGCGCCGAGCCCGAAACCGCATTGGCCGGCCACCAGCACGGCCGCCTCGTAGTTCGCGCCCATCACCCGGTAGGTGACATAGGTGGTGTAGAGCGCGACGCCGATGCCTTGGAGGGCAAGGATCACGAACATCGGCAGCGCGAGAGACGCAAGCTCCCACAGCCGCAGGCTCATCAGCGCCATTGCGAGGAAAAGCGACAGGGAGACGGCACCGGTGAAGGACAGCGCCTGGCCATCGATTTCGTGCACCCGTGCGAAGGCGAGCGCGTTGCGCAGCACTGCGCCGACGAACAGCGCCCAGACGAAGGTCGGGAGCGTGAACACCGGGTTCTCCGTCCATCGCGCGAGTGCGGTTCCCACGGCCACGCTGGTCGCGACCAGCATGATCGTGACGATCAGGCGCTCCGCCGTGAACGCCTCGAGGGACTCCGCCTCGTCATGCGCGAGCGCCTGTTCGTTGGAAACGCCCAGCGGCTCGCCGCGCGCCTGGAGGCGCCGTATGAGGCGCATGGCCACCGGCCCGCCGATGACGCCGCCCATGATGAGGCCGAAGGTGGCGGACGCGAGGGCCAGTGCGGGCGCGCCCGCCAGGCCGAACTGGTCCGCGAAGCGCTGGCCCCAGGCCGCGCCGGTTCCGTGGCCGCCGGCCATGGTGATCGAACCGGCGATCAGGCCGATCAACGGGTCGGTGCCCATGACCTTGGCCGCGCCGACGCCGATGAGGTTCTCCACCAGCAGCATGCCGATCACGCAGACGGTGAAGCGAAGCAGAGGGCCGCCGCCCTTGGCGATCATGCGGGCGTCGGCGCCCAGGCCGATGGTCGCGAAGAAGGCCAGCATGAGCCCGGGCTGCAGCGCCGTATCGAATGCGATCCGTACCCCGGCCGCATGCAGCGCGGCGACCAGCACCGCGGCGACCAGTCCGCCGACGACCGGTTCCGGAATCGAGTATTTCCGGAGGAACGCGATGCGCTGGATCAAGAGGCGACCCACCACCAGCACGAGTGCCGCGATGGCGAGCGTCGCCGGAACGCCGAGCCCGATGTCCAAGTTCACTCCTCACGCAGCCTGTGATCGGCCTTGGCCCGCATCCTGCCACATCACCCTTGCTCTGACGAGCCCGGGGAAGCGGCAGGTTGCGGGCGGAGGAGGTCGACCGGTCAGGGCGGGCAGGGCGTGGCCGCGGTGGCGGCGGCGATGGCGGTGCGCAGGGCCTTCGTCGACTGCGATGTGTCGTCCACCCCCATGACGTTCTTCGTGAAGGTGCAGCCGTAGGTAGGCTGCGCGACGGTCGCTGCCGTCACGACGTCGTCGCCCGCGGGCTTCACGCCATCGCGTTCCCACTTGATCATGTCGTCGAAGGCCGTGACCTGCTCCGCGACGGTGAAGTCGCAGTGCGAGGCGCCGCGGATCGCGCGCTGCACCAGCCAGGCGCTGTTGCCCTTGGCGGCGACGCGCTTGTTGTAGACCTGCTCCATGCTGAAGGGCACGTACAGGTCACCCAGCGTGTGCAGGGTCACGACGGGGATCTTGAACTCGCCGTTGGCCTTCGGGATCCAGCGCAGTCCGTCCCTGCGCAGGCGGTTGGCATCGGTCTCGGCGGTGAGCTTGAGCGCCGAGGCATTGAGCGCCGCGGACCCGGCCGTGTCGCCGTCGATCACGTAGGTGAAGCGGTTGGTATCAACCCCGTTCTTGTTCAGGATGCCGGTGACCGTACCGTCGCCGCCAAACACGCCCCAGACCAGCGGGAAGGTGCCGCCGTTGGAGAAGCCGAGGCCGAACAGCGGGCGTTCGCCGCCGGTGAGGTTCTTGATGACCGATGCGTACTTCACGCCGACGGTGGCCGAGGGCGTCACGGCCGCGGTGGGCGTCGCCGCCGACGGGAAGGTCGAGAACAGCGTGCCGGTGACCTGCGCCAGGATGTCCGACCAGCTGGTGAACGGGTACTTGGGCACGCCGGCCAGGGCCTGCGCCGTGACCTGCGCGGCAGCGAAGTAGTCGAACAGCTCGGTGTCGCCGACCACGCCGCACATCGGCACCGCGCCGTTGTACTTGACCTTGTGGTTGGCGGTGGCGAAGGCCTCGTCCTCGATCGCGGCAGCGGTGATGTGGCCGCCCATCGAATGGCCGGTGATGTAGATCTTGCTCGGCGCGGCCAGCGTGCGGCCTGCCGCCGCCGCGATCTTGTTGAACTCCAGCGCCAGCGCGTTGGTGTCCTCGACGCCCACGCGCACGTCGTAGTAGTTCTTGCTGTAGCTCGATGCAGCCCAGGCATAGCCGTTCTGGATCAGGTAGCGTCGGATCGACGGATTGGTGACGCCCAGCGCGTTGCCGGTGCCGGCGTAGCCGTGCGCATACATCACGAGCTTGCCGTTCCAGTTGGCCGGCACTTCGACGCGATAGGCCGCACCGCCGAGCACGCCGGCCCAGCGGCTGGTGGTCGTGTTGTCGACCGTGTCGCCGGCATCGGCCGCGAGCGCCGCGAAGGTGGTGTCCGTCGGCGCGGCGGGCACGAAGGTGTTGCGATCGTCCTGGGCGCGCTTCTCTTCCGGCGCGGGGGCAGGCGCGGGGGCGGGTGCTGCGGGTGCCGGGGCCGGCGCTGCCGCGACGGGGAGGAAGGCTCCTCCGTTGCCGCCGCCGCCACACGCGGCAAGGCTGAGAGTGGTCGCCAGCGCCAGGAGCTGGACACGAGTCTTTTGCATGGGTTTTTGTCTCCGTGATTGAACACACAAACCGGCGCCGCACTGCCTGGACAGTGCGGCGCCGGCGGTCGGAGCGTAGGGGGGCCATGCGTGCGGCCCGGGGCGGAGTAACCCGGAGCCTCTATCACCTTGGCGACACGGGGTCGCGAAACTAGGCGTCGGCGGGCGTCGCGACGGCGTACACCTCGACCGGTGCCGCCTTGCCCCGGAACGAGGCGGGGCCCAGCGGCTCGACGGCGATCCGGCCGTCGAGCGCGAGCTGCGTCGCCGTGTCGATCAGGATCAGTCGCCCCGCGAGCTTGGTGTGTTCCTCGAGCCGCGCGGCGAGGTTCACCGTGTCGCCGATGCAGGTGTAGGTCGCGCGCTGGTGCGTGCCGGTGTAGCCCGCGACCATCTCGCCGGTCGCGACGCCCACGCCCATGCGGATCGCCTTCTTGCCGGTCGCCGTGCGTTCGAGGTTCAGCAGGTCGATCATCTCCACCATCTCGAGCGCGGCGCGCACCGCGGCCGCGCTGTGGTCCTCCAGCGGCAGCGGCGCGCCGAAGATCGCCATCAGGCCGTCGCCGATCATCTGGTTGACCACGCCGCCATGGCCGTTGATCGCGTCGAACATCAGCGTGTAGTAGGTGTTCAGCAGCTCGATCGTCTCTTCGGGTGGCTGCGATTCGACGATCGAGGTGAAGCCGCGAATGTCGCAGAACATGACCGTCGCCAGCACCCGCCGCCCGCCCAGCGCGAAGCCGGATTGCTGCAGGTCCTGCGCGACTTCCGAGGTGGCGAAGCGGCGCACCATTTCCTTCTGCTGGTCGCGCAGGCGCTTCTTTTCGAGACTGGCCCCGATGCGTGCCTTCAGCAGCACCGCATTGACGGGCTTGTGCAGGTAGTCCTCCGCGCCCAGTTCGATGCAGCGCGCGATGTCGGCCACGCCTTCGAGCGACGAGGTCACGATCACCGGCAGGTCCTGCAACTTGACGTCGGCGCTCAGGTGTTCCAGCACCTCGAAGCCGGTCATCTCGGGCATCTCCATGTCGAGCAGCAGCAGGTCGAAGGGCTCGCGCCGCAGCATCTCCAGCGCGATGCGGCCGTTCTCGGCGCACTGGACGGTGTGGCCTTGCAGTTCGAGACTTCGCGTCAGCAGCAGGCGGTTGACCTTGTTGTCGTCGGCCACCAGCAGGCGCGCGGGCGCATGGCGCAGGTCAACCATGGCTGAGATCCTGCAAGGCGGCCGCGACGCGCCCGTATTCGGCCGCGAGCGCGTCGAGGGCGTTCGACGGCTGCGCGGCGGCGAGCCCGCCGAGTTCCTGTTCGCGCGCCATCGCGCCGAGCGTGAGCGCGCCGAAGGTGAGGCTGTTCGATTTCAGCGAATGCGCCGCGCGCCGGAAGGTGTCGGCGTCGCTTTCGGCCAGCGCGTCGCGAAGTTCCCTCAGCATCAGCGGCGCTTCCTCGAGAAAGGTCTGCACCAGTTCCTTCACGAAGTCGGCGCCCGCGGCTTCCTGCAGTTCCGCGAAGGTCGCGCGGTCGATCGTTGCCTGGCTCTTGTCATCGCTCACGTCATCGGTCCTTTCGTGCGGGCACGCTGTTCAATGCTTCGACCAGCCGGTCGACGCGGATCGGCTTGGTCAGGTAGTCGTCCATGCCCGCGTCCATGCACATCTCGCGGTCGCCCTGCATCGCATTGGCCGTCATCGCCACGATGCGCGGCCGCGAAGGGGGGTCCAGCAGGGTGCAGATCTGGCGGGTGGCATCCAGGCCGTCGAGCTCGGGCATCTGCACGTCCATCAGCACCACATCGTAGGCTTGTCGCTGCACCGACTCCACGGCCTCGATGCCGTTGGAGGCGAGGTCGGCGCGGTAGCCCATCTGCTGCAGCAGGCGCATCGCGAGCTTCTGGTTCACCGCGTTGTCTTCGGCCAGCAGGATGCGCAGCGGATGCCGCGACGCCATGGTGGGGTCGATCTGCGGCTTGGCCGCGGCGCCGGCCGAGGGCCTCGCGGGCGCGTCGTGCGCGAGCAGGCTCACCAGCGTGTCGAAGAGGTGCGACTGGCGGATCGGCTTGGCCAGGTAGGCATTGAACAACGTATCGGCATCGCCGATCTCGCGCCGGCCGAGCGAACTGAAGAGGACGAGCGGCAGCGTCGGATGACCGACGCGGATGCGCCTCGCGAGGGCGACACCGTCCATCCCGGGCATGTGCATGTCGAGGATCGCGAGGTCGAAGGGCTCGCTCTGTTCGAGCCAGCGCAGGGCCTCGACCGGGGATTCGGTGTCGTGCGGCTTCATGCCCCACTTGTCCGCCTGGAGCGCGAGCACGCGCCGGTTGGTGGCGTTGTCGTCCACGATCAGCAGGCGCTTTGCCTGCAGTTCATGCTGCACGCCGATGAAGTCGCGGCGTGCGCTGGGGGGCAGTTCCGCGAGCGGCACCTCCATCGTGAAGAAAAAGGTGGAGCCGGTGCCCGGGCCATCGCTCTCGACCCACATGGTGCCGCCCATCAGCTCGGCCAGCCGCTTGCTGATCGCGAGGCCCAGGCCGGTGCCGCCGTACTTGCGCGTGGTGCTGGAGTCGGCCTGCGAGAAGGACTGGAACAGCCGCCCCATGCCCTCCCGCGTCAGGCCGATGCCGGTGTCGCGCACCGCGAAGGTCAGGGTGATCTTCTCCGCGGGCAGAGGCTTCGCGCTGACCGTCAGCACCACTTCGCCGGTCTCGGTGAACTTCACCGCATTGCTCATCAGGTTGAGCAGCACCTGCCGCAGCCGCGTGAGGTCGCCGCTCACGGCAGGCGGCACGTCGCCCTCGAACATGTAGGCGATGTCCAGGTTCTTCTCGGTCGCGCGCGTGCTGACGAGGTCGAGGGCCGACTCCACGCAATCGCGCAGGTCGAAGGGATGCTCCTCGATGTCCATCCGGCCAGCCTCGATCTTCGAATAGTCGAGGATGTCGTTAATGATGGTCAGCAGGGCATCGCCCGAGTCGCGCACGGTCGAGACGTAGTCCTGCTGTTCGGCGTCGAGCTTCGTGTCGAGCAAGAGGCCGCTCATCCCGATCACCGCGTTCATCGGCGTGCGGATCTCGTGGCTCATCATCGCGAGGAAGGCGCTCTTGGCCTCGTTGGCGGCCTCGGCCGCGGCGCGCGCCTCGCGGGTTTCGTTGAAGAGCCGGGCGTTCTGGATGGCGATGACCGCCTGGTCCGCGAAAGTCTTCAGCAGCTTGAGGTCCTTGTCGGCGAAGGGCCCCGGCGGCTGGCGGGTGACATGGATCGACCCGATGAACTGGTCCTCCCACATCAGCGGCGCGACCATGATCGCGTAGGTGCCGATCTGTTCGGCCACCTGCCGGATGAAATAGGGCGCCTCCCCGTGGGCGAGCACATCCGGAATGTGGAAGACGTCGGGCCCTCGCATGCTCATGCCCAGCGGCGAGCGATCGATGGGGCGCGGATAGAACTGTTCGAGCACTTCGCGGGCGGAACCCCGATGCGCGCCCAGGTGCACCATGCCGTCGTCGCCGACCAGCGAGACGCCCACCTGCCGCCCGGAAAACAGGCGCTGGCAGCTTTCGAGGATCTTGTCGAACACCGGCCGCGCGTCCTCCATGGAGCCGCTGATGACCTGCAGCACTTCGGCCGTGGCGGTTTGCTGCTCCAGCGCCTCCCGGGTCTCGCTGATCAGCCGCACGTTCTCGATGGCGATGACGGCCTGGTCGGCGAAGGTCTGCACGAGCCCGATCTCCGCCGGCGCAAAGGGCCGGACCTGGTTGCGCAGCAGGGCGATCACGCCGACCGACTGGCCGTCGCGCAGCATCGGCACGGCCAGCACCGTGCGGAAGCCGTTGCGCGCCTGGAGCTCGCGCACGTCGGGGTATTCCGTGTCCATGAGGGGGACGACGTCCTCGACGTGGATGCAACGGCGCTCCATGAAGGCACGCCCCGCGATCGACGCCGTGCGCATCGGCAGCTCAGCGGCCATGGCGCCGGTGTCGTACGTCGGCCCATAGCTCGTCATCGCGCGCAGCCTGCCGTCGATCGCGAGCCACACCCGGCTGCCTTCGGCGCGGCACAGGATGCCCGCACGCTCGGCCACCGTGTCGAGCACGGGCTGCACGTCCGTCGGCGAGGCGCTGATGACCCTGAGAACCTCCGACGTGGCCGTCTGGTATTCGAGCGACTCGGTCAGCTCGGCGGTGCGCTCCTCGACCTTGCGCAAGGCCTGCTGGGTCTCGTTGAACAGGCGCGCGTTCTGGATGGCGATCACCGCCTGGTCGGCGAAGGTCTTGAGCAGCGCCCGCTCGCTGCGGCGGAAGGGCCCGACCTCGCCGCGCTGCATGCTGAGCAGGCCGATGCCGCGGCCCTGCCACATCAGTGGCGCAGCGAGGTTGGCGAAGCTCCTTCCGAGCTGTCGGGCGTTGCGATGCAGCACGTGCGGCGCGCCCGCGTCCTTCAGCACATCGGCGAACTCCACCAGTTCGCCGCTGCGGAAGGCGAGTTCGGCCGATGTGTCGGAAGGCGACGCCGGATAGCTCGACTGCATCAACGGCTGGAGCTCGGCGGAGCGGGCCTCGCCGATCTCGGCGCGGCCGGCGGCGGTCAGCATCCACCGTTCGAGCGCGAGCTGGCCGTTGTCGTCGAGCATCATCAGCGCGAAGGAACTGGCGTCAAACAGCCGATCGCAGCATTCGAGGATCTTGTCGAAGACGGGGCCCGGATCGGCGACGGAACTGCCGATCACATGCAGCACCTCGGCGGTGGCGGTCTGGTGCGCCAAGGTTTCCTGTGTCTCGTCGAACAGGCGCGCATTTTCCAGCGCGACACCCATGCTCGCCGCCACGGTTTCGAGCAGGCGGACCTCGTCGGCCTCGAAGGCGTATTCGCGCTCGTGGTTCTGAAGTCCGATGGCGCCCAGGACGCGGTCGCGGCCGATGATGGGGACGGCCGCGATCGAATGCGCCCAGTCGGTCCCCGGCGCGGGGTGGAGGCCGACCTGGGTCTGTTCCTCACGCGTGTTCGCCACGCGCACCTCGCGCATGTGGAGGATCCGTATGAGCGGTTCGTCCGCCTGGATCGACCGTGGCGGCGGCAGGGGCAGCGGCTTGTTGTGCTCGTAGCGGTACAGCGCCTGGATCAGATCGGTCTTTTCGTCCCACCAGAGGATGTTGACGTCGCCGGAGTCGAAGATCTCGCGCAGCTTGTCGCCCACCATCTGGATGATGGCGTCGAAGCCGAGGCGGTCGGCCATGCCTTGCTGGATGCTGTCGATGAGGGTGAGCGCGCCTGTCTGTTGCGCCAGTTCGGCGTTGCGCTCGGTCAGGCGGTGTTCCACGTCTTCCCGCGCGCGCAGGTTGAAGAGGGCGCCCGCGGCCTGGCGCGCCAGCGCGGACAGCAGGTCGCGGTCCGCATCGCGGAAGCGTCCGACTGCGCCTTCGACATCGGCGTAGAGGAAGCCGAGGAGCGCGTCCTGCGCCATCAAAGGGGCGATCAGGCATGAGCGCTGGGCCGTGGGCCTCGCCCCTTCAGGCCCGTGCCGGAGGTTTGCGATGCATGCGCGGCGTGTTTCGGCGAGCCATGGTTCGATCGCGCGGAGGAGGCTGTCGGCGTCTTCGCCGGGCGGCAGCATCGAACCGGCGATGCGCAGGCCGTCACCGGTATCCAGCACAAGCAGCACCCGCTGGGCACCGCTGAGCTCGGCTGCTTCGCGGACCAGGTCGCCGTGCAGTTCGCTTTCGCTGCGCAGCCCGTTCAGGCGCAGGCCGCTCTCGATCAGGCGCTCGAACGGCTCCCGCGGCTGCGCATCGGCGCGCAGCGCATGCATCGACAGTGGCCGGGACCGGGACTCTGCCATGGGGCGATTGCTCCTGCGATCAGGGGACGGTGCGCGAGGCCGCGCACACGGCGTGGAGTCTAGCGAAGCAGCGGCCGGATGCGGAGCCCTCGGTCAGGGAACGAAAAGCCGCTGCACGAGCCCCCGCAGCCAGATGTTCGACGCATCCTGGTGAAAACGCCGGTGCCAGAACTGGTGCACCTCGACCACGGGCGCCTTGAACGGCGGGTCGACGATGCGGATGCTGGCGTAGCGCATGCAGATGTTCGCCAGGTCGCGCGGCACGGTCGCTACCAGGTCCGAGGCCTCGATGATGGGCAGTAGGCTCATGAAATGCGAAAGCCCGACCAGCACGCGCCGCTTCAGCCCACGTCGCTGCAGGAACTGGTCGAGCAGGTGCTCGCGGCCGTCCGGGCTCACGACCGCGTGGGAAGCCGCCAGGTAGGTCTTGAGGGTCAGGCGCTCGCCGATGGTGGGGTGGTCGCCGCGCACGATGCACACATAGTCGTTGCGAAACAGCTTCTGCAGGAAGAAGCCGGCCTTCTGCAGGTCCGGCAGGTAGCCGATGGCGAGTTCCGCCGCGCCGGTCTCCAGCGCCTCGGCCGCCGCCTGGCGCGGCATCGACAGGGTGCGCAGGTCGCAATGCGGCGCCTCCTGCGCGAAGGCGGCCAGGATGCGCGGGAGGAAATGGACTTCGGCAATGTCCGGCGTGACGAGGGTAAACACCTTGCTCGCGTCGAGCGGATCGAAGCCCGGCGCGGGAAGGATGTCGGCCTTGATCGTCTCGATCACGCGCCGCACGGCGGCATCGAGTTCGGCCGCGCGCGGCGTGGGCTGCATGCCGGCGCCGGTCTTGACGAACAGCGCATCGTTGAACAGCAGCCGCAGGCGCGAGACGGCCGCGCTCATGGCCGGCTGGCTCAGGCCGATCGCCTCGGCGGCGCGGGTCACGCTGCGGTGCTCCGACATCGCATGGAAGGCGACCAGCAGGTTGAGATCGACTTGCCTGATATCCATGTCATGGATTCTATGTATATGCCGAATCCACTTCATCAATGAGCGTCGGCTGCCTAGACTTCGCCGACAGGAGACAAGACAACATGGTTCATCGGTTTTCACGGATGGCGGCGCATGGCTGAGGGCATGAAGCGCCTGCGCTGCGCCTGCGGCGTCGACGTGCATGCGCACGTGGTGCCGGCCGAGTTCCCGGCTTACCTCGGCAGCAAGGCGCCGGCGGACTGGCCTTCGACCGCACTCGCGCCCGACGCGGGCGGCCTGTGCCACCGCCACGTGATGATCGCCGGCAAGAACTACCGCACCGTGTCGGAGAAGTGCTGGAGCGTGACGCGCCGCCTCGCCGACCTGCCGGAGATGGGGCTTGCGCACCAGGCCATCTCGCCGATGCCGGAACTGCTGTCGTACTGGATGGCGCCGGCCGATGCGCAGCAGCTCTTGCGCTACCTCAACGAGCAGATCGCCACGATGGCGGCAGAGTCCGGCGGCGTGCTGATCGGCATGGGCGCCGTGCCGCTGCAGGACATCGACCTCGCGATCGCCGAGTTGCGGCATGCGGTCGAGACGCTCGGCTTCGCGGGCGTCGAGATCGGCAGCAACGTCAACGGCGCGCCCATCGGCGATCCGCGCTTCGATCCCTTCTTCGAGGCTTGCGAGGCGCTGGACGCGGCGGTGTTCGTGCATGCCCTCAAGCCGACCGGCATGGACCGCCTCGTCGGCCCGGCCCCGCTGCAACAGGTGCTCGCCTATCCGACCGACGTGGGGCTGGCCGCCGCATCGGTCATCACCGGCAACCTGCTGCTGCGCCGGCCGAAGCTGCGCATCGCCTTCAGCCACGGCGGCGGCACGCTCGCGATGTTGCTGCCACGACTGCAGCAGGGCCGGGGCGTGTTCCCGGCGCTGAAGGAGCAGGTGCAGGCATCGCCCGCCGAGCAGGCGCGGCGGCTGTTCTATGACACGCTGGTGTTCGACGCGCCCACGCTGGCGCATCTGGTGCAGGTGTTCGGCGGCACGCAGTTGATGGTCGGCACCGACTACCCGTTCAACTTCCACGAACCTGCACCGCTGGCGCGCATCGACGCCGCCGGAATCGCTGCGGACGTGGCGGACCGACTGACCGACGGCAACGCGCGGCGCTTTCTCGCGCGCGCCTTTGCCTCGACGCAGCATTGAAGGATCGCGAATGAGTTCACCCTGGATCAGTGGCCTGCGCAGCGTCGCACTCGATGTGCCGGACCTGGCGCGCGCCGAGGATTTCTACACCCGTGTGTGGCATCTGCAGGTTGCGGCGCGGACGGACGATGCGCTCTACCTGCGCGGAACCGGCGCCGACCACCACCTGCTCTCACTGCACAGTGGCGGTGCCGCCTGTGCAATTCGCCACGTGACTTTGCGGGCGCGCAATGCCGAAGCCCTGCAATCCGTGGCCGACGCGACGGTTCGCGCCGGCGGACGGATCGTCGCGCCGCCCGCAGCCGTGACTGAACCCGGAGGCGGTACCGCGCTCACGCTGCGCGATCCCCACGGCCGCCTGCTGCAGGTGGTGCACGGCGATGCCTTGCACGCCGACGCGCACGAGGCCGAGGACCGGCCGGCGCGGCTCGCCCACGTCGTGCTCAACAGCCACGACGTCGCCGGAACGCAGGCCTTCTTCGAGCAGGCGCTGGGCTTCCGGCTGGCCGATCGCACGCGGATCATGGCCTTCCTCAACTGCAACAGCGACCACCACAGCGTCGCGCTCGGTGACACCGACAACGATGCGCTCAACCACATCGCTTTCGTGATGCCCGACCTCGAATCGGTGATGCGCGGTGGTGGTCGCATGAAGGACGCGGGCCACGCCATCGAATGGGGCCCCGGCCGCCACGGACCGGGCGACAACGCCTTCAACTACTTCATCGGCCCCTTCGGCGAGGTGATCGAGTACACGGCCGAGGTCGAGCAGATCGACGACAGCTACGTCGCAGGCGGCCCGGCCGACTGGACCTG
Source organism: Variovorax glacialis (assembly GCF_051216375.1). NCBI lineage: Bacteria > Pseudomonadati > Pseudomonadota > Betaproteobacteria > Burkholderiales > Comamonadaceae > Variovorax > Variovorax glacialis. The sequence goes on from NZ_JBPJZT010000007.1 coordinate 137,945, forward strand.
GCCGCCGGGCCGCGTCGACCAGTGGGGCATCTCCCAGCCGCCGTCGGCGCGCCTCAAGGAAGCGCAGCGGCAGGTTTTCTTCATCCCGACTCCGGAGCATCCATGAAATTCACCACCTTCCTGCACGACGGGCGCGCACGCCTCGGCGTCGTCGACGGCGACCAGGTCATCGACCTGAACGCGGCACAGTCGCAGGTTCCGCCGGACCTGCGCGCGGCGCTGGCCGCCGGCGTCGATCTCGCGGGCGCGGCCAAGGCGGCCATCGCATCGAACGCGCCGCGCCTTCCGCTGGCCGGCCAGTCCTTCGCGCCGCTGGTGCCCGAGCCCGGCAAGATCATCTGCCTCGGCCTCAACTACTTCGATCACGCGAAGGAGGGCGGACGCGAGAAGCCCGAATACCCGTGGTTCTTCTTCCGCGGCGCGACCTCGCTGGTCGCGCACGGTGCGCCCGGCATCCTGCCGAAGGTCTCCGGCAAGTTCGACTACGAGGCCGAACTGGCACTGGTGATCGGCCGCCGCGTGCCGCGGCATGTGACGCAGCAGGACGCGCCCGGCTACGTGTTCGGCTACACCTGCTTCAACGACATGTCGGTGCGCGACTACCAGAAGCGCACGCCGCAGTGGACCATCGGCAAGAACTTCGACGGCACCGGCGGCTTCGGACCGGTGCTGGTCACCGCCGACGACCTGCCACCCGCCGCGACCGGCCTCAAGATCCAGGGGCGCCTCAACGGCGAAGTCATGCAGAACGCCAACACCACGGACATGATCTGGGGCGTGGCCGAGACCATCTCCCTGCTGAGCGACGTGCTCACGCTGGAGCCCGGCGACGTGATCGTGATGGGCACGCCCGCCGGCGTGGGCCAGGCACGCACGCCGCCGGTCTGGATGAAGGCCGGCGACACCTTCGAGGTCGAGATCGAAGGTATCGGCACGCTCGTGAACCCGATCCGCGCCGAGGACTGACAGCATGGCTTCATCGGTTCGGCGCGACGTCGACTTCGACGTCGCGGTGGTCGGCTTCGGTCCCTCTGGTGCGGTGGCCGCCGGCCTGCTCGCGGGCATGGGCCTGCGCGTGTGGGTGTGCGACCGTTCGCGTGAGGTGTACGACAAGCCGCGCGCCATCGCCGTGGACCACGAGATCCTTCGCGTGTTCCAGCAGCTCGGCGTGATCGACGACATCGAGCCGCACCTGGAGCCCTTCACGCCGTCGGAGTACTTCGGCGTTGACGGCCAGCTCATCAAGCGGCTGACGATGGTCGCGCCGCCGTATCCGCTGGGGTACACGCCGTCGAACGTGTTCACGCAACCGCCGGTCGAGGCGGCGCTGCGCGCGCACGTGCAGGCGTTCCCCGACGCCACCGTTGAACTCGGGACGCAGGTGACCGCGCTCGCGCAGGACGGGGAGGGGGTCACGCTGCAATGGCGCAGCGACGACGGGCAGGAAGGCAGCACGCGCGCCCGCTGGGTGGTGGCTTGCGACGGTGCCTCCAGCAGCGTGCGCGAGCAGGTCGGCATCGCCCTCGAAGATCTTTCGTTCGACGAGCCCTGGCTGGTGGTCGACGTCCTTGCCAACGCAAGCGGGCTGGCCAAGCTGCCCGAGACCAGCGTGCAGTACTGTGAGCCGGACCGGCCCTGCACGATGGTCATCGGCCCCGGCAATCACCGCCGCTGGGAGATCTCGCTCAAGCCCGGTGAAGATCCGCAGAAGGTCGTCGAGCCCGAAGAGACCTGGAAGCTGCTGTCCCGCTGGCTGTCGCCCGTGGACGGCACGCTGTGGCGGCAGGCGAGCTACCGCTTCCATGCCCTCGTGGCCGATCGCTGGCGCAACGGCCGCGTCTTCGTCGCCGGCGACGCCGCGCACCAGCAGCCTCCCTTCCTCGGGCAGGGCATGTGCCAGGGCGTGCGCGACGTCGCCAACCTCGCCTGGAAGCTCGCGGCCGTGTGCAAGGGCGAAGTGCGCGGCGCCGCGGCCGAGGCATTGCTCGACAGCTACGGCATCGAACGCAAGCAGCATGTGCGCGAACTCACCAGCCGCATCAAGGGCATCGGCGCGGTGATCTGCGAGCGCGACGAGGCCAAGGCCCGCGAACGCGATGCGCGCATGCTCGCCGAATGCGGCGGCGTCGTGCGCGACATGCCGCGACAGGATGTGCTGCCCCGTCTCGAAGGCGGACTGCTGTCGCCCACCGCTCACTCCGCCAACGGGACGATCTTCCCGCAGCCCTGGATCGAAAGGGGCATGGAGTGCCTGCGCTTCGACACGCTGGCCGGCAACGGCTGGTGGCTGGTGCTCGACCCGAGCTTCGACGCCGTCGATGCCGCGGCCTTGTCGGACGGCGCACCCGGCCTCACGACCCTGCGCCTCGGCGAGTCGCTGCACGAAAGCGATGGCGTGGCCGCCGCCTGGTTCCGTCGGCACGACTGCCGCGCAGCCATCGTCCGGCCCGATCGCTACGTGTACGGCGTCGCCTCGAACGCCGCGGAACTCGACACGCAACTGGGCGCACTCGCCGCCCGGTTCGGCTGAACGCTCATCCATTCAAACAACGGAGACAAGATCATGAACAGAAGAAGCTTTCAACTGACGCTGGCCGCCGCGGCATTGGCGCCCCACGCCATGCTGCGAGCGCAGGAGCCATGGCCCTCCAAGCCCATCAAGGTCGTGCTGTCGCAGCCGGCCGGCTCCGGCCCCGACAACATCGCGCGACTGCTCGGCGATGGCCTGTCGCAGTCGATCGGGCAGCCTTTCGTCATCGACAACAAGCCGGGCGGCCAGAACGTGATCGGCGCGCAGGCGGTCAAGCAGTCGGCGCCCGACGGCTACACCTTCTACTTCGCGACCACGGCCGCGCTGGTGACCAACAGCTACCTGTTCAAGACGCTGCCCTACGACCCGCTGAAGGATTTCGCGCCGGTGGCCTTCGTGGCCAACAGCCCGTTCGCGCTGCTGGTGAGCAGCGAGTCGCCCATCAAGTCGGTGAACGAACTCATCGCGCGCAGCAAGGCGGACCCCGGCAAGCTGTCGCTGGCAAACGAGGGGCCGCGCACCTTCGGCGGGATGATCGCGCGCCTCTTCAATGCGCGTGCCCAGGCCGGCGCCAACCTGGTGGCCTACAGCTCCATCGGCACCGGCGTGCAGGATCTCATGGGCGGCCATTCGGATGCGCTGGTGGCCGACGTCGCGTCGACAGCGCAACTGGTGCGCCAGGGCCGCCTGCGCATGCTGGCGGTGACATCGCCCAAGCGCATCGCAGGCTGGGACAACGTGCCGGCGCTTGCCGAGACGCTGCCCGGCGTGGACATGGTGGGCTGGATGGCGGTCGTCGCACCGGCCGGGACGCCGGCGCCGGTCGTCGCCCGCATGAACGCGGGCATTAACGCCATGCTCGCGAATCCAGCCTTTGCCGACAAGTTGCTGGCGATCGGCCCCATCGCCGCGCCGCCGCAGTCGCCGCAGCAGTTCGAGGCCTTCCTGCGCGAAGAGCACCGCCGCCTCGGACAGGTGGCCGCGGAAATCGGGTTGCTGCCGGAATAGGCCTGCGCTCAGCCGGGGACCAGGCCCGCGGCCTGGACGCCGGCGATGCAGATGGCCTCGTCCTCGTCGCCGGTGCCGCCGCTGGCACCGACGGCGCCGAGCACCGTGCCTTGCGCATCCTTGATCAGTACCGCGCCGGTCTGCGGCAGGAAGCGGCCGCCCGAGGTGGCGGCCAGCGACACGAAGAAGTTGGGGTTGCCCTTGGCGCGCTCGCCGAGCGTGCGGCTCGACACGCCCATGCCCACGGCGCCCCAGGCCTTGCCCTGCGCGACTTCGAAACGGAACATGCTGGCGCCATCCTCGCGTGCGAAGGCCTTGAGGTGGCCGCCTTCGTCGAGGACGACCACGCCCATGGGCTGGTAGCCGGCCTTTTTCGATGCGGCGAGCGCGGCGCTGATGATCTGGTTGGCCTGTTCGAGGGTGAGTGGCGTCATGGCTTGAGGATGTGAGGGAGGAGGGAGTGATTGTGTTCTCAGGCGGCGGGCGTCGGTCGCGTCAGGGCGTCGAAACCGAAGCGGTTCATGCTGCCGAAGTTCGGGCTGGCCGGGTGCGGCACGAAGCGCGTGTGGCAATCCAGCACCGCGGGGAGTCCAGACGCCAGTGCGCGCGCCATCGCGGGTGCTACGTCTTCCGCACGCGCGACGACTTCGCCAAAGCAGCCGAAGCCGCGTGCGATCGCGGCGTAGTCGGTGCCGTCGAGGCTGGTGGCGAACTCGAAATCCAGTTGGGCCTTTTGGCCCGCGCGGATGATGCCCCACGCCGCGTTGTTGTGGACGATGGTGAGGACGGGCAGCTTCGCGCGCCGTGCGGTGTCGAGTTCGTTCAGCGTGAAGCCGAAGGAGCCGTCGCCGGTGATGTGGACCACGGGCCGCGCGGGGTGCTGCAACTGCAGGGCCATGGCAAAGGGCAGACCGAAGCCGAGATGGCTCATGCCGGGCTCGTGGAGACGCGTGCGTACCTCGCTGACCGGTGTGAAGTCGTTGCTCCAGAAGGTCGTGTGACCGCCGTCGAACACCGCGAGCGCATCGGTGGGGAGGGCGTCGGCGATGGCCTTCGCGAGTGCGGCGGGATGCATCGGCTCCGTGCTCTCGCTCGCCATCGCGCTGAGTTTCGATTCGTAGGTGGCGCGCACGGCGCGGAGGCCTTCCAGCCATCCGGCCTCGGCGCCGGGAACCGGCTCCCTGTCCAGCGCCGCAAGCAGGTCTTCCAGCGCCAGCTTCGCATCGGCCTGCATCGCCACCTCATGCAAGGCCGGCTGCCCGAGCGCAGCGGGGTCGATGTTGATGTTGATGGTGCGATGGTGCCGCCGCGCGAACGGGCCGCGTTCGTCCCACATCCAGGACGAGAAGCGGCATCCGATGCTCAGCACGACGTCGGCACCCTCGAAGGCGGCGCGCACCGCGTCGCCGGCGATCAGGCCCCCATGGCCGACGAAGTGCGGGCTGTCGCTCGCGACGACGCCGAGCGCCATCTGCGTGGGCACCACCGGCGCGCCCAGGCGACGCGCGATCTCCCGCACGGCCTGCGTTGCGCCGGCAGCCACGACACCGCCGCCGGCAACCACCAGCGGACGCCGGGCGTGACGAAGCAATTGCGCAGCCTCCTCGACCACGCTTGCCGCAGGCCGCGGCCCGGCAGTGGCGCGGTAGCGGGAGGGTGGGAGATAGAATTCGTCGTCGGCGAACTCCGCGACCGCCGAGAGCACGTCCTGCGGCACGTCGAGATGCACCGGCCCCGGCCGCCCCGAAAGCGCCTCGCGAAAGGCGCGGCGGGCCAGTTCCGGCATGCGCCGCGGATCGTGCACCACCGCATTCCACTTGGTCAGCGGCGCGAACACGGCGCGCGTGTCGAGGTCCATGAACATGCCGCTGTGCGGATACGCCGCCGCGCGATGCTGGTTGGTCGTGATGGCGAGCAGCGGCAGGTTGTTGTTGAGCGCGACGCCCATGCCCGACGCCAGGTTGAGGCCGCCGGGCCCCATCTCGCCGACCGCGACCGCCATGCGGCCTGAACCGGCGTGCACGGCCGCGGCCATCATCGGGCCGGTCGCTTCGTGGCGCACGCCGACGAAGCGCACCGCCTGCTGCTGCGACAGCGCATGCATCAGCGGCGCGAGCTTCCCGCCGACGATGCCGAAGGCGAAGGGCACCTGTTCCGCCGCCAGGACGCGTACCAGGGCCTGGGCACCAGTCAATCGAAGCACGGGTTCAGTCCTCCGCCGTGAAGCCGGTGGCACGCACGATGGGGCCCCAACGGTCGTAGTCGGCCTTGACGCGGCGCGCGAATTCCTCGGGCGACTGGTGGATCGGCTCCAGCCCGTAGGTGGCGAGCGACGCAATGAAGTCGGGCGCCTGCAGGGATTCGCGCACCAGCGTGTTGAGCCGCTGCACGGTGGCCGCGGGCGTCTTCGCGGGCAGGAACCAGCCCAGCCATTCCTGCACCGCGATGTCCTTGTAGCCCTGCTCGACGAAGGTCGGCACCTCGGGCAGGAAGGGCGAGCGCTGCGCGCTGGTGATGCCCAGCGAGCGCAGCTTGCCCGCGCGGATGTGCGGCATCACCTCGCCGACCACGTTGAAGCTCACCGGCACCTGGCCGCCCATCACGTCGTTCAGCAGGGGCGCGCCACCCCGATAGGCCACGCTGGTCATCTCGACGTCGGCTGCCTTCTGCAGCATCATCCCGGCGAAGTGCAGTGCCGAGCCCGCTGCGGGAACACCGTAGGTGGCCTGTTTCGGATTGGCCTTGGCCCACTTCACATAGTCTGCGACTGTCTTGATCTCTGCCGGCAGGCCGGGGCCCGCGGTGAACGAGAAGGCATAGGTCACCGTCGAGGTCACCGGCGCGAAATCGACCAGCGGGTCGTAGTTGAGCTTCTTGTAGGTGTGCGGATACAGCACCATCGGCGAGCTCGGGATCTGCAGGATGGTCAGTCCGTCGGGTGCGGCGCGCTTGACGTACTCCACCGCGATGCGTCCGCCCGCGCCGGTGCGGCTTTCGACGACCAGGCTGGTCGCGTAGTGGCCGCGCAGCTTCTCGGCGATGGGCCGCGCCACGTTGTCGCCCATGCCGCCCGCCGGAAAGCCCGACACGATGGCCGCGTTGCCGTTGAGTTGTGCCATCGCCAGCCGCGGCACGCCGAATGTCGCAAGGGCCGAGAGCCCGGCGCTGCGCAGCAGCACCTCACGCCGATTCCACATGGTCTTGTCTCCAGTGTTCTGTTGTGCGTCGAGCTTAGGCAGTCGCGCGCGGCGCGGCCATGGACGAAGAGGTCCGGGCCATGTAGATTTCCGGCATCCTGAAGCCCTCGCCATGGCCGTTGCACCCCTTCTCGTCGTCCCTTACCGCGAAGTCCGTCACTTCGGGCCCGAGGACAGTCTGCACTTCGAGGCGATCCGCGTGCGCGCCAGCCAGCACCAATGGACGATTCCGGCACACCGTCACGAAGGCCTGCACCAGTTCCAGTTGCTGACCGAGGGCGGGATGGTCGGCATGCTCGATGGCGAACGGCACGTGCTGAAGGCGCCGGCCGCGGTGATGGTCGCGCCGGGCGTGGTGCACAGCTTCGTCTACGAGCCGGAGAGCGCGGGCTCGCAAGTCACCGTGCCGAGCGAGGCCCTGGCGGCCCTCACGGCGCATTCGCCCGCGATCGGTCAGCGACTGTCGCAGAAACTGATCCTCGACCAGGCCGCGCTCGGCGATGGCGTCGCCGATTGCGCGCAGCGCTTCGCGATGCTCGGCGACGAGTTCATCGGGCAGCGGGCAGGGCGCGCGGAGGCGCTGCAGTCGCACGTCATCCTGCTGGCGCTGTGGTTCCTCCGGCACCAGGAGGCCATCAGCGGCAGCGGCCGGCTGCGGGCATCGCGCGACACGCTGGTGCAGCGCTATCGCGGGTTGGTCGAGCTGCACTTCGCGGAACACCGGCCGCTGGGCTTCTACGCGGGCGCGCTCGGTGTGACGGCGGATCACCTGAGCCGCGTGTGCCGCGCGACGACGAGCACCAGTGCGCTGGAGCTGCTGCACGCGCGGGTCGCGCTGGAGGCCAAGCGCATGCTCGCGCACTTCGACCTCACGGTTGCCGATGTGGCGGAGCGGCTCGGCTTCGACGACGTGGCTTACTTCAGCCGCTTCTTCAAGGCGACCACGGGGAGTGCGCCTTCGGCATATCGGGAGGCGCTGGCGGCCGGCCTGGCGGCAGCGCCGCGCCTGGCCGCTAAGGGGTGAGGCGCCGTCGACTGGCGCGTTGTCAGCTCAGCGTCGATGAACGATTGCCTCCTGGCCTGCTGAACGCCGTCGCCGCGGCCTGCAGTTCGGGCACGAGCGTCAGCAGCCGGCGCGTAAGCCAATAGAGGTGCGAGGGATCGAGCGGGTTGGGCAGCCTCAGGGTCTTGATGAGCCGCTGCGGACGGTCGCCCAGCGGAAGAGCGGTCAGCGGTTCGAGGGTGCGTGCCAGTTCCAGACGCACCTGCTCGTCCACCAGGTCATGCTCGTCGAGGCTGTGCCAGATGGCGAGCACGGCACGTTCGCACAGGTCAGCATCGGTGGGCGCTCCCATCGGAATGGGATAGCCCAAGGTGCTCGGAGGTACTTGCGGCACGCCCCGTGTCTCCGTGGGCGCGTGGCTTCTTCTTGAAGGCATGTGCTGCTCCTTCATGGTGCAATCACACGATACGCCGCACCGAAGTGAACCGCAATGACGGGAGCCATGCAGGAGCGAAGGCGAATCCATGCATATGGCGTAAGTGATGTTCCCTTGTGTAGGACGGCTTCATAGAATGGCCCGCCCCTGCACCAATGGAGCTTGCCATGCCAGACGGGCCATCGGATGACGACAAGATTCGCGTCTTCATCAGCTATGCAAGCGCAGACCGCGAGATCGCGCAGGTTCTCTACGACGAACTGACGGAGATCGACCGCAACCGCGTCGAGTGCTTCTTCGACGTGAGAACGATCGAGTCCGGCGCCGAATGGAAGCAGATCCTGAAGCGGGAATTGCGACGGGCCGAGTGGCTCATCTGCATCTACACCGGCGAGCAGAGCGAGTTCTGCGGCTTCGAGGTCGGCTATTTCGCGGATGCGAACGACGGCAAAGCCTCCCAGGATGCGCGCGTCGTCTGCCTGCATGACGTGGCGGACCTCCCCGGCATCTACAGCGGCTATCAGAGCCGGCGCATCATTTCGCCGTCCGAGACGCCGCCCGGCGCGCCGCTGCCGGACGAGTCGACGTTCTACAAGGCTGCGCCGCTGGCGAAGTTCCTGAACGATTTCTGCAAGTACCGCGACCTCTACCGCATTCGGGACCTCTCCGATGCAACGCGCCAGGAGGCCAGCCTCCTGGCCAAGGTCAAGCGGATCACCGAAGCGTTCGTCTCCGCACGCGGCAGCGACGAGAAGTCATCGACGCCCATTCAACTCGGCATCGAGATCCGCATCGCGAAGGTTGCGGAAGGAAAGATGGAGGCGATCCCGCCGACGGCAGAGGTCTCCGGCACCTACGAGAGCCTGAAACTGTTCGGCCTCCAGCCGCCCATGCAGCAGGAGCGGCTGCCGCGCACCACGTGGCAGGAATTGCGGGAAGCCAGCACCTCGCCCCGCAATCCGAATGTGCTCTGGATGGACAAGTTGCAGGCGGACATCGTGAACGCCGCCAACGGACGCGCGGTCAGCGCGCCCGAGGCCACGCTCCGAAGCAAGAGCAATGAAAAGATCTACCGGCCGATCCTGGCGCGTCACGTCGAATACTTCGGTGGCAGCCGGCTTTTCTCCGTGCTCTTCGTCGAGACATTGCCGCGTCAATTCATGGGTAGGAAGAACACCTCTATGCTTCTGGCCGGGCTCGTATTGGCATCGCGTTTTCGATTCGCGTACCTGGAAGATGGCGAGGAAGTTTTCGCGAAGCTCTTCGGTGATGGCCTGTCGGATGAGGAATTCGAAGCGAACTGCACGCAGCTCAAGTACAACCTGGAGCAGATGTCCCACGAGGCCGCCGATTTCGGGTTGCTCGACAACGACACCTTCGTCAAGGCCTTCGGTGTGGAGAACCGGGCCAAGGCCGAGAACTTCCTGAAGAACTGGGACGAGACGGAAAAACGCCTCAACCTGAAGCTCCCCACTATGGAGACCCGCATCACGCCCGAGAATCGGTCGGACATCAAGAGCGCGTTGACCGAGTTCTTTGCCAGCGTCGAGGTCGAGAACGAGAAATTCACCCTGGCTGCGATCGATGTGTTCCGCGCGGAAGTCGAAACCGGATTCCGTCATCGTGAAGCGAGCGTCGGACGCCTCGCGCAATGAGGATCGCACGCACCCTGTCGATCATCGCGTTGCCCTTCGTGCTGCTGGCGGGCATGCCGGCTTCCGCCGCATCGCCGAGCTTCAGTTGCGCCAGGGCCGAGGGCGCGGCGCAGCAGGCCGTCTGCCAAGACGACACCCTTGCCGCCCTCGACCGGGAGAATGCGCGCCTCTATGCACTCGCGCGCGCCACGCCTGGCTTGAGCGCGCAGCGCAGGAGCGAACTGACCGCGACACAGCGCGGCTGGATCAAGGGCCGGGACGATTGCTGGAAGGCGAGCGACCTGAAGACCTGCATCCGCGACGCCTACATGATGCGCATCGCCGAACTGCGCACCGGCTATGCGGGCGCGCAGGGCAAGGGGAAGGGCGGCGTGAGCATCGGGCCGGTGCGCGTGACCTGTCCGGATGTTCCGGCCATGAACGCCACCTTCGTGAATGTCGATCCGCCGCTGGCCTATCTCTCGGGCGGTGATCGCAGCATCGTGCTGACCATCGCGCGGTCGGGCTCGGGCGCCCGATACACGGCCCGCACGCCTGAAGGCGAAGCGACCTTCTGGCAGAAGGGTCCGGAGGCCATGGTGCAGTTGCCGGGTGGCAAGGAGCAGACCTGTCGCGTCGGCGCGCTGGAGTGAGCGTGGTCGTGATCGCCTCGCCGCGATCTTTGCGCTGAATGAAATAGCCCATTCGGACGTCGCTTCTTTTTCCAAACCGCGTTCGTCCCTAGAGTTGGCCGCAGGGTTGCCTCTCCCGGCTTCCCGGCTTTCAAAGGATGAACCATGAGCCGTGATCCCCTGTACTTCGACGACCTCCATGTCGGCGACACCTTCCAGACCGCGACGCACACGCTCGATACGGAGCAGATCAAGGGCTTTGCGCGGCAGTACGACCCTCAGCCTTTCCACCTCGACGAGGCCGCGGCCCGCGAGTCGCTGTTCGGCGGACTCGCCGCCAGCGGGTGGCACACGGCCGCGATCACGATGCAACTGCTCGTGACCAGCGGGCCGGCGCTCGCCAACGGCATCGTCGGCGCCGGTGGAGACATCGAATGGAAGGCCCCCACGCGGCCGGGCGATGTGCTTCGCGTGGAAAGCGAAGTGGTCGCGCTGACGCCTTCGCGCTCCCGTCTGGACCGGGGCATGGTCGTGCTGCGATCGAACACGCTCAACCAGCGCGATGAAGTCGTGCAGACGCTCACTGCCAAGCTGGTGGTAGGACGCAGGGCGGCCTCGTAGTCATCGTCGCCGCACGCGCGTCCGCCTCGGCGGGTTCACCGCCCTATCATGGGCTCCCCCAGCGCAACCGGGAGCTTGGACATGGATCGAATCGCCGCGATGAACGCCTTCGTCCGGGTGGTCGAGGCGGGCACCTTCACCAAGGCCGCGGACACGCTCGACGTGCCCAATGCCACCGTCACCCGCCTGATCCAGGGCCTGGAACAGGAACTGAAAGTGCGCCTGCTCCACAGGACCACGCGCTCGGTGACCGTGACGCCGGAAGGCGCAACCTACTACGAACGCGTGATCCGGCTGCTGGCCGACCTCGCCGACATCGAGGCCAGCGCCAGCCAGTCGCTCGCCAAGCCCTCGGGGCGGGTCCGCGTGGAGACTGCCGCGGCGATCGGCTCGCTGGTGATCGTTCCGAAGCTGGCCGAGTTCTACCGCGACTTCCCGGAAGTGGAGATCGAACTCGGCGCGGGCAACCGGCGTGCGGACCTCGTCGCCGAAGGGATCGACTGCGCCATCCGCATGGGCGAAGTCACCGAGCAGATGCTCGTGGCGCGACGCATCGGCGAGTTTCACTTCACGACCTGCGCGACGCCGGCGTTTCTCGCGCGGCACGGCATTCCGGCCACGCCCGACGACCTCAGGGAGCGCCCGACGATTGGCATGAACTCGGCCGGCACCGGGCGGCCACTGCTGTTCCGGTTCACGAACGCTGAAGGGGTGGTGGACCTGCCGTTGTCGCATGGTCTCGTCGTCAACGACACCAACGCCTACCTCGCAGCCGGACTCGCCGGGCTCGGCATCATCCAGGCACCCACGTACGTCGTGCATTCGGCCGTACGAAGCGGTCACCTGGTGCCCGTGCTCGGGGACTGGGACACACCGGGCTTTCCGGTGCACCTCATCTATCCGCCCAACCGGTACCTGAGCGCCAAGGTGCGCGTCTTCATCGATTGGGTCATCGCGCTGTTCGAGCAGCACGAAGACCTCAGGCGGCGTTGAGCCGCGGCGGCGGCCCGTCCGCCTGCGACAGCGCCCGCCGGAGCCGCTCCATGCCGGCGTCCCTGATCGCCAGGCCTTCGAGCGTCGCCAGCATCGTCTCGAAGTACGCCCGGCTGGTGCCAAGCCCTCCCTTGCCCGTGCGGACAAGATGCGCGATCTGCTCGACGGGAAGCCCGCCAAGGTAGCGGTCGTGATGGCGATTCGCAACGAATGTCAGCGCGCGCAGCCTGCGGCCTTCGGCAAGCACGGTGACCCAGCGCGAGGTGTAGGAGCCTGCGAGCATTTCGCGCCGCCACAGGAGACGCAGCTCTTCAGCCACCATCGCGGCGGGAATCCGATAGACCCGCCCGATGCAGGCCCCGCCACGGTCCAGCGCGCACATCACGCCCGGGTCGTCCGGCGACCCTCTCGCGAACAGCAGTCGCAGGCAGAACCTGCGATGCCAGCCCTGAAGGCGCGCGGTCCAGACCCCGGCGTGCTCCAGCGCGGGGTTCCACATCAGGGAACCGTAGCCGAAGACGTACACGTCCTGCGTCTTGTCGTGCGTTCGCAGCATGTCGGCGAGCGACGCTTCCAGTTCCTCGTCGCTGCGGATCGTCATGCCGGCGGGCGGATCGGCCCGCCAGGCGGCCAGCACGGTGCCCTCCCGCAAGCGCTTCCGCGTCGCGTCCGAATCGTCCCCGAGGAGTCCGGCATTCGTGTCCACGTGAGCTTCCCGGGTCGGTCTGACTTCCATCGCGATGTCCTTTCGAATCGTCGATGGAACTCTAGGGCCCGACCGCAGCGGCACCAACGGTGCGCGTTGAAATTGATCTTTGTTCCGGGGGAAATGATGCCGACACGGCTCGGCCGCGCCGCACCCATCGCGGAGGCCGCCCGAACCCTCGCCGCGCCACCCTTTGACGTCTCGCCGTCATAGGTTCACAGTGGCTCGTCCGTCATTCCAATTCACGCACGAGGAGCCTTTCATGAACCGATTCATCATTGGCGCACTGCCTGCCGCCGTGGCGCTCGCCTTTGCCTACCTCGGCCCGTCGGCCTTGGCGCAGGGCACGGCCCCGAAAACGGAGAACGCAGGCGAAAAGGCCTGGGACGCCACCAAGAGCGGCGCCGAGAAGGCCATGAAGGCGACCGAGAAGGGCGCCAAGGCGACCGGCAAGGCGATCGACAACGTCGCGGACGATGCCGCTTCCGGCACGCGCAAGGTCGGCGACAAGATCGGCGAGAAGATCCCGGGCACCGTCCAGAACGAAGCCGTCAAGAAGTAGGCGGCTAGTCGGCGCGGAACCCCGACGCCTTGACGATCGGCGCCCAGCGCGCGATGTCTTCGGCCAGGATCGCGGCGAAGGCCTCCGGCGTGGTGCCGGTCGGCTCCACGCCGAAATCGAGCAGCAGCTTTTGACCCTCCGGCGATCGCACCGTCGCGACCAGCGCGCGCGACCACTCGTCGATCACCGCCTTGGGCGTCCGGGCGGGCGCGAACACGCCGGCCCAACCGGTCGCCACGACGGTGGGGTAGCCCTGCTCGGCGAAAGTGGGAACGTCGGGCAGCTGTGGCACCCGCCTGTCGCCCGAGGTCGCGATGATCCGGAGCCGTCCCGCGCGATGCAGGTCGATGAAGTCCGACACGCCCGAGATGCCGGAAGAGATGGTGCCCTCCACGAGGTCGATCGACATGGGTGCGAATCCCTTATAGGCTACGTGCGTCATTTCGACGCCGGTCGCGCGCGAGACCATGACGCCGAGGAAGTGCGGCAGCGCGCCCGCGGCGCCGGTGCCGTAGAAGGCCTTGTCGGGATGTGTTTTCAACCAGGCGATGTACTCGGGCATGGTGCGGGCCGGGTGATTGAACGGCACCGCAAGGGCCAGCGTGTAGGTCGCAATCTGCGAAACGGGGGCGAAGTCTTGCGTCGGGTCGTAGTGGACATCCTTGAAGGTCAACGGTGCCAGCACCGGAACGGCAATGGGCAGGTATGCAAGCGTTGTTCCGTCGGGCGCCGCGTTCTTCAATGCCATCGCGGCGATGCGTCCGGTGGCGCCCGGACGCTCTTCGACGATCACCGGACGCCCGAGCTGGACGCGGGCGCGCTCGGCCAGCAGGAATGCCACGGCCCTGCTGGAGCCGCCTTCGAAGGCCAGCAGGATCTTCGCGGGACTGGCGTCCTGGGCGCCGGCGCCGGAGCCGGATGCGGCGGCGAAGGCCATGACGGCGATGGACAGAAGTGCTCGAAACAGACTCATGCCACGGCTCCCGCAATGACCGGCTCGGTCGATGGGCCGCAGGATACCTCCGTTGAGGCGCTCCCATGAGGCATGAATTCATCCCCGACGGCCTGTTCGCGGTCGACCTGCTGCGCTTCGAGCGCCTGTTGTCTGAGCTCTCGGCGGACTTCATCGACCTGCCGCCCCAGCACATCGATCGCGCGATCCAGGACAGCCTCGCGCGGATCGTGGACGCACTGCGGATCGATCGATGCACCCTCAACCGGGTGTACCCGTTGACCGGGTGGATCGAGGTGACGCATTCGTTCGCGGTGCCTGGCGTCGACCCGGTTCCCAGGTCGCTTCCGGCGCGCTCGCTGAATCCATGGGTCCTGTCGAATTCGATGCGCAACCTGCCGTCCGTGTTCGAGCGGCTCGGCGACCTGCCGCCCGAGGCGAGCATCGACAAGGAGTCCTTTCGCCGCATCGGCCTCAAGTCGCATGTCACGATGCCGATCGTCGTCGCTGGCGAGTTGCATGGCTCGCTGAGTTTCGGCTGCGTCCAGTTCGAACGCACCTGGCCAGACAGCCTGCTGGCCCGGATGCGGCTGCTGACCCAGGTGTTCGGCAGCGCCCTGGCGCGCAAGCAGACCCAGGAAGCCCTGGACATCGCGATCGGCTTCGAGCGGCTGGCGAGCACCATCCTGGCCTCCCTGGTGCTGACCAAGCCGGGCCAGGAAAGCCGCGCGATCTCGCTCGGCCTGCAGCAGATCGGCGAGTTCGTCGGCGCCGAACACGTGGCCCTCTGGGAGCGGCTCGGCACGGAAACACGCCTGGGCATCACGCGGCGCTGGGATGCACTCGGGTCCGAGGCGCCGAGCCACGTCGAGCTGTCCGGGGTGCTGCCCTGGATCAGCGCCCAGGTCCTCGACGGCCACGTCGTCCGCGTGTCGGACGTTGCCGAGCTCACGCCCGCCGCGCCGCGGGATCGCGTGGCGCTGGAGGAGGGCGGCATACGCTCGATCATGGTCGTGCCCATCTCGGTGTCGGGCCGGATCGCCGGTGCGCTGTCGATCGCCAGCCTCCGGCGCGAGCACCAATGGCCGGCCACGTTGACGCCCGGTGTCAGCCTGCTGGCCGATGTGTTCGGCAGCCTGCACGCGCGCGAGGCGGCGGAGCAGCGCAAGGCGGCCGCGGAGGTCGAGGCGGCGCACTGGCGCGAACGCCTGGCCCACCTGGTGCGGGTGCACACGGCCGGCGAGATGTCGGTCGCGCTGGCGCACGAGATCACCCAGCCGCTGGGTGCCATCGAGAATTACGCGCTGGCCGCGCGGCGGCGCGTCGGCGAGGGTGTGCCCGACATGGCCCGCGTGGTCGAACTGCTCGACAAGGTCATCGGTCAGGCCACGCGCGCCGGCGACGTCGTGACGCGCATGCGCGGCATGGCGCAGCGCCATGAGCTCGATCCCAAGCCGCTCGACATCGAGCGCGCCGTCAACGAGTGCGTCGGCATGGTCAAGATGGATTGCGAGATGCGCGACATCCGCATCCGCGCCCGTTGCGCGAGCGGATTGCCGGTGGTGGTGGTCGACGAGATCCACCTGCAGCAGGTGGTCCTGAACCTGCTGCGCAACGCGATGGAGGCGATCGAACTGCCGGGCGCGAGCGCCAGGGAGATCGGCGTGGCCATCGCGCCGAACGATCGCGGCGAGATCGAGGTGCAGGTGGCCGACCGCGGTGCGGGCATCGCCGACGGCGACCTGGAGCGCATCTTCGAGTCCTTCTACTCGACCAAGTCCAGTGGTCTCGGCGTCGGCCTCGCGATCTGCCGCAAGCTGATCGAGGCCCACGGCGGCCATCTCTGGGCGTCGCACCATCCCGGCGGCGGCGCCTTGTTCCACTTCACGCTTCCCCTCACTCCTCCCGCGGATTGACGCCATGGCCGAACCGACTGTTTTCATCATCGACGACGATGAGGCCTATCGTGATTCGGTCCAGGAACTGGTCAGTTCGGTCGGCCTGCCGACGGAGACCTTCAGCTCCGCACTGGATTTCCTCGATGCGTTCGACCCCGAGCGGGCGGGCTGCCTGGTGCTCGACGTGCGGCTCGCGCGCATGAGCGGGCTCGCGCTGCAGGAGCGCCTCGCGGCCATGGGGGCGCGCATCCCCATCGTCTTCATCAGCGGCCACGGCGACATCGCGATGGCGGTCAAGGCGGTCAAGGACGGCGCGGTGGACTTCGTCCAGAAGCCCTACCGGGAGCAGCAGTTGCTCGACGCCATCGACGAGGCGTTGCGACGCAACGCCGCGCCGCGCGCGGCCGCCGGCGATGGCCGCCCGGCCCTGGCCCGGCGGCTGGACGCCCTGAGCGTGCGCGAACGGG
Source organism: Variovorax glacialis (assembly GCF_051216375.1). Lineage (NCBI taxonomy): Bacteria > Pseudomonadati > Pseudomonadota > Betaproteobacteria > Burkholderiales > Comamonadaceae > Variovorax > Variovorax glacialis. The sequence continues at coordinate 154,584 of NZ_JBPJZT010000007.1, forward strand.
AGGTGATGGACCTCGCGCTCAAGGGGCTGTCGAGCAAGCTGATCGCCAAGGAGCTGGAAATCAGCCACCGCACGGTCGAACAGCATCGCAGCCGCCTCATCGAGAAACTCGGTGTGGGCTCCATCAACGACCTGTTGCGCCTCAATCTCGACAGCCCTCCGGAATAGGGCGCTGCGTCGGCCGCGCGACCCCACTACGTACGTGGCGTTGCGTGGTCGCCGGGATGGACCCTTCGCCTCGCGGCACGCAACATGATGTGCTCGAAGGCGCCGCGTGCTGCTCACCCTCTCGGAACTCATGCCAACAACCGTCTATGTCGTGGACCCGGACCCGGCCGAGCGCGCGTGGATCGAGGGCGCGCTCGCGCGGTCGGTCGATGCCGTCGTCTTCTGCGACGACGGGCCGACGCTGCGCGCAAGCCTGGCTGGCGCGCCCGACGGCTGCCTCATCGCCTCGGCCGACGGCAACGAGGCGGCCACGCTCCGGCTGGTGCGCGAGATCCGCGCCGCGGGCTCGATGGTGCCTGTGATCGTGCTGGGGCCGCATTCCGCTTTCCGCACCGCGGTCAGCATCGCGCGCCTCGACGCGACGGATTTTCTCGAACGGCCCGTGAGCGTGCGGCAGTTGCGCGCCGCGGTGCGCCGCGCCTGCCCTGAAAACAACTGAGGATCACCCATGAAATTGCGTTCTGCCTCGATCTTGCCGCCGACCTGCATCGCCATCGCATTGGCGTTGCTTGCGGGCTGTGCCGGCCCCGGCGGCGGCGCCGATGTGATCGCGTCGGAAAACTCGAAGGACAAGGTTCCCAACGTCGGCTTCCTGAGCGACCCGGGCAAACTGAAATCCATCTCGGCGAACAGCGGACTGCTGTGCTGGCGCCAGGCGGGCGTCGACTGGCGACGCTACGACAAGGTGATGATCGAGCGCATCCAGGTCTACATCAAGCCGACGGCGAACCAGCGGCCGGTCGATCCCAGTGACTTGAAGACCCTGCTGGACTACTTCCACAGCGCGCTGGTCCGAGACCTGTCGCCGGAAGTGCAGATCGTCAACGCGGCCGGGCCGGGCGTGCTGCGCGTCCGGCTGGCCTTGACCGCGCTCATCCCGACCAACACCGCCGAGAGTCTCGCCGGCACCGCGGTTCCCTACGGCTTCGTGGCCGAGATCGGATCGGGCGCGGCAACCGGGCGGCCCGCGGGCTCGACGCCCTACATGGGGCAGACGGGGCTCGAGGCGCAGTTTCGCGACGGTGCAACGGGCGCGGTCGTCGGCGAATGTGCCGACACCGAGATCGGGCTCAAGTACGCGGCCGACCTGAACAGCGGGGCGCCGACGGCGGCGGAAGCGTGGCTCAGCGGCTATGTCAGTTCGTTCCAGAGCTGGACCTACGCCCAGGATGCCTTCAACAAGTGGTCGGCCGTCTTCGCGCGGCGATTCAAGGAACTGCGTGCCGCGTCATCCTGAGGCTGTGGCAGCGCGTTCTATCCTGGTCAGTGATTACGTACGTGAAGCTAAGTGGCCGCCGGGATGGTTGTGACATCCCGCCAATTCCACAATGAGTCCCTGTCCACCACCATGAAGGAATCCAGATGAGCAAGATCCTCGCAGCCATGATCGCCGGACTGTTCGCAGCCGGCGCGTACGCACAGAACCCTCCCGGCGCTTCGTCGCAGGAACAGGTCATCACCAACAGCAAGGGGCAGGACAAGGCACAGGCCAAGGTCGAAGCAAGGCCGCAGGGCAAGGTCAAGAAGATCGGTGGCGACGAAGTGACCTCGGCGCAGAACGATGCCATCGGAACCGGCAAGGCGGCTGCCGCCGGCCAGGCGAAGGTCCAGGCGCGCGACGCAAAGCACCCGAACAGGAAGGCGGCCCCGAACGGCGGTACGCCCGACATGCCCGGAGCCAAGTAACCGGCTTGCGACACCGCCTTGCGCGGTGTCGCCTTCAGATCAAACGGGCCGCGGCTTCCCCGTCATTGCCTATAGCCGCTGCGCACCTTGCCGCGGAACACCCAGTAGACGCCGAAGGTGTAGATGGCGATCACCGGCAACACCACCACCCCGCCGTAGAACAGGAACTGGAGCGATGGGTCGGGCGCGGCGGCACTGCCCACCGTGACCGCGTACGGCACCATGTAGGGCCAGAACATCACGCCGAGCGTCAGGTAGGCCGCCGCGAAGAACAGCATGGTCAGCGCATACGCGGCGCCATCGCGGCGGGCCCGGGCCCCCATCACGACGCCGAGCAGCGCGGCCACCGCCACCACCGGGAAGATCCATCCCCAGGGCCTGTCGCGCAGGTGGCCCTGCGAGATCGCGCCGATGTCCCAGGTCAGCGACACGACGAAGGCGACGCCGAGGATCACGAACACGGCCACGGCCAGCCAGGGGATGCGGCGATACGCCCATTCGCGCAGGGCGCCCTCGCTCTTGAGCACGATCCAGCCTGCGCCCAGCAGCGCGTAGCCGCAGACGAGCCCGATGCCGGTCAGCACCGGAAACGGATGCAGCCATTCGAACGATGTGCCGGCGAACTGGCCGTCCGCCACCTTGAGGCCGCGCATCAATGCGCCCACCGCGGCGCCCTGCACGAAGGCGACCACCGCCGAGCCGAGGAAGAAGCCCATGTCCCACAGCCAGCGCGTCTTCACGCTGCGGAAGCGGAATTCGAAGGCGATGCCGCGGAAGATGAGGCCGACGAGCAGCAGCAGCACCGGCAGGTAGAACGCACCGAGAAACACGGCATACACCACCGGAAAGGTCGCGAACAGCCCGGCGCCGATGATGACCAGCCAGGTTTCGTTGCCATCCCAGAATGGCGCGATGGTGTCCATCATGTGCAGCCGGTGGTCTTCCTCGTTCGTGGTGCCGAAGAGGATGCCGACGCCGAGATCGAAGCCGTCCAGGACCACGTAGACGAGGATCGACACGGCGATGACCGTCGCCCAGAAGAGCGCGAGATCGCTGGGCTCGATGGAATTCACCGGGAACCTCCCGGGACGGGATTGGCTGCCGCGTCGGTGCGGGCGGCCACGGCCATGGGTCGACTGCCGGTCACGTTGGCCGTGGCCTCCGTCCTGGCGCGCGGTCCCTGGCGCAGCAGCTTGTAGATGTAGTAGATGCCGAAGGAAACGAAGAGCCAGTACACCACCACGTAGATGATCAGTGAGGTCAGCACGTCGCCCGTCGTCAGGGAGGGGGTGATGGCGTCCTTGGTGCGCAGCAGGCCGTAGACCACCCAAGGCTGGCGTCCGATCTCCGCGGTGTACCAGCCGGTGAGGATGGCCACGAAGCCGGTCGGGAAGGCCGCGAACGCGCACCACAGGAACCAGCGCGACGATTCCAGCTTGCCGCGCCAGCGCAGGAGGTTTCCGAACCACGAGACCGCCAGCATGATGAGTCCCATGCCGACCATCAGGCGGAAGGCGAAGAAGGGAATCAGCACCGGCGGGCGGTCTTCTTTCGGGAAGGATTCGAGGCCGCGCTCGGCGGCCGTGAAATTGCCCGACGCGATGAGGCTGCCCAGCTTGGGCACCGAGATGGCGTAGAGGTTGCGTTCGTTCGCCTCGTCGGGAATCGCGATCAGCGTTTCGCTCGCGGGTTGCTCGTTCTTCCAGCGCGCCTCGATCGCCGCGAACTTGGCGGGCTGGTGCTTGAGCACGTACTCGCCGGTCAGGTGGCCGAAGAAGAGCTGGACCGGGATCAGCACCGCGGCCAGCCCGAGGCCCCAGTGCAGCATCATCCGCCCCTCGTCGTGATGGACGCGGCGCAGGAGATACCAGGCACCCGTCGCCGACACGCACATCGAGGTCGTCAGCAGGGCGGCCAGGAGCATGTGCGGCCAGCGGACCATCTGTATCGGGCCCAGCACGATCTGCTTCCAGTCCACCGGGATGATCTTGCCGTCCACGATCGCGTGGCCCAGCGGCACCTGCATCCAGCTGTTGTTGGCCAGGATCCAGAAGGACGAGAACATCGTGCCCAGCGACACCATGCAGCACGAGAAGAAATAGAAGCGCGGGGACACCCGGTCCCGCCCGAGCAGCATCACGCCGAAGAAGGTCGCCTCCAGCATGAAGGCGGTGAAACCCTCGTAGCCGAGCAGGGGGCCCTGGATGGAGCCGGTCTTGACGGCGAGGACGCCCCAGTTGGTGCCGAACTGGAAGGCCATCACGATGCCCGTGACCACGCCCATGCCGAAGGATGTGGCGAAGATCGGCAGCCAGAAGTCGAACACCCGCCGGTAGAGCGTGTTGCCGGTCGCCAGCCGCGCACCCTCGATCGTGGCGAGCCATGCCGCCAGCCCGATCGTGAACGCCGGGAAGATGATGTGGAAGCTGATGACGAATCCGAACTGGATTCGTGACAGCAGGACGGGATCGAGGTCCACGGCGGCGGGTCTCAGGGCATCAGCTTGTTGACGACGACGCGCTCGACGTCGTGCCGCGCGTAGGGTGGATAGCGCACGCCGGGGTCGACGGTGCTGCTGTGGTGCAGCACGCCGCGCGCATTGGTGAAGGCCTCGAAACCCCACCGTCCGTGGTATTTGCCCATGCCGGAGTTGCCGACGCCGCCGAACGGAAGCTCGGGGAAGAGCGGATGGATGGCGCAGTCGTTGACCTCGGCATCGCCGGAGCGCGTGGCCGAGAGGATCTTTTCGACCACGGCGCTGTCCTCGGCAAAGATGTAGAGGCCCAGCGGACTCGGCCGGCTGTTGACCCACCGGATGACGGACTCGACCGAATCGATCTCCAGCACCGGCAGGATCGGCCCGAAGACCTCTTCCTTCATGATCGGCGAATCCACCGCGACGTCCACCAGCACCGTCGGCGCGATGTAGAGCTCGTCGGCATCGGTCTGGCCGCCTGCAAATGCCTTGCCGCTGCCGATCAGGCCGGCCAGCCGGTCGAAGTTGCGGCGGTTGATGATGCGTCCGTAGTCGGGGCTCTGCTTCGGGTCGTCGCCGTAGAACTCGCGGATGGTGTCCTTCATGTGCTGCAGGAATTCGTCCTTCACCTCGGGCCACGCCAGCACGTGGTCGGGCGCGGTGCAGATGTGGCCGGAATTCATGAATCGGCCGTAGGCGATGCGCCGCGCGGCCGACTTGAGGTTGGCCGACGAATGCACGACGGTCGGGTTCTTGCCGCCGAGTTCGAGCACGCAGGGCGTGAGGTTCTTCGCGGCGGCCTGGTGCACGATCTTCCCGACGGGCGGGCTGCCGGTGAAGAAGATCATGTCCCACTGCTGCGCCAGCAGCGCGGTGGTCTCGGGGACCGCGCCCTCGACGACCGCGACGGCGCGCGGATCGAAGTACTTCGGCACCAGCCGCGCCGCGGCGGCCGCGCAGTTCACCGCGATCTCGGACGGCTTCAGCACCGCCGTGTTGCCCGCGGCCAGCGCCGCCACCAGCGGGCCGAAGACCAGCATGAAAGGCTCGTTCCACGCGCCGATGATCAGCGTCACGCCGAGCGGATCGCGGTTCACGCGGATATAGCCCGGCTCGAACACCAGCGGCATCGGCTCGTGCAGCGGCTTCACCCAGGTGTCGATGTGCTTGAGCGCGTAGCCGGCCTCCTTCGCGCAGTACTCGACGTCCATCAGGTCGGCATCGTTCCTGTTGCGGCGGAGGTCCTTCCAGAGCGCGTCGCACAGTTCGTCGTGATGCTCGGTGAACAGGGCCCTGACCGCTTCGAGCTGTGTCTTGCGCCATGCGACCGGCCGCGTGTGGCCTTCCAGGAAGAAGCCGCGCTGGCTTGCGACGAGCGAGGCGAAATCAGGCTGGGACATGGCATCGGCTCCATGTGGACTCGGAGAGAACGCATGATCGACTTGGCGGCCTGCATTGAACATCCCGGCGGCCACGCAGGCCACGTACGTGGAGGGAAGGGCGCCGCTTTTCCCGGTCAGCGACGGGCCGTCGGCGTGGGTGACGATTCCGGACTTGCCGTGGCGCCGGAGCCCGCGCCCGCGACCATTCCCGGCGCGAATCGCTGCACCAGCAAAGGCCCCAGGATGGACGTGACCAGCACCATGATCAGCACGGCATTGAACATCCGGCCGTCGAGCAGCGGCTGGCCGGCGGCATTGAAAGTCTGCTTCGCGACCAGCGCGGCCGCGAGCGTCGCGGCGACCTGGGGCAGGGTCAGCGACCACATCGTCTTGCGGGCGGCGGGGCCATAGCCGAAGGCGAGGCCGCAGGCCTCCGCGGCAATCCACTTTCCCGCCAGCAGCGCCGCGATGATGCCGCCCGCGACCAGCGCGTCCTGCGACAGGCTGCGCGCCAGCGCCAGCGGGTCGATCAGGAAGCCGGTGACGACGAAGAAGACCGGGATGAACAGCGTGGTGCCCATGAATTCGAGCTTGTGCTTGGCGGGCTTGTCCTTCACGGCCGCATTCACCGCAAGGCCCGCCATGAAAGTACCGACAATGCCGGGCAGGTTGATGTACTGCGCGAGCAATGCGGTCACCGCAAGAATGCCCAGCATCAGGATGAAGTACGTCTGCTCGTCGTGCTCCACCTTGCGCAGCACATAGGCGGCCGCGCGGCTCAACCCCGCCAGCACGAAAACCACGAAGGCCACGATCTCGGCGACCTGGACGACGAGGGCCGAGGCCGAGAAACCGCTGACGAACATCGGCACGCACACGGCGAACACCAGCAGCGAGAGGGTGTCCGACATCATGGTCGCACCGATCGCGACGACGATGGACTCCTGGCGCTGCACCCCCAGCGCGGTGACGATCGGCAGGGCCAGGAGCGTGTGCGACGCGAGCAGGGACCCGACCACGACGGCGGGCAACAGGGCATAGCCGAGCCAGCGTACGGCGAGTGTCCCGAGAAGCAGCGGAATGGCGGTCGTGGCCACGCCGAAAACGATGGCGCGGAAGATCTTCCGGCGGAAGAGTTCCAGGTCGATCTCCCATCCAGCGAAGAACATCAGCAGCAACATGCCCAGGTCGGAAAAGAACTGGGCGACGGGGTGCTCGCGCGGGATGACATCGAGCACGTGCGGGCCGAGCAGCACGCCGCTGAGCAGCAACCCCACCACCACCGGAATCCGGAAGGCGCGCGCGATGCGCGGAACGGCGAGGATGAGCGCCATCATGAGCGCGAACCTCGCGAGTACGGGCAGGAGCTCGATGGTTCGATGCACCAGTGCGATGAATGTCATGACACGATCTCCAGTGGAGAGCACCCATATCGATTGAATCGCGGTTTCGCCCCGGGCGGAATCGGTCTGGCCACGTACGTGCTCGAAGGCCGGAATCCGGCGCTCCCGGGCGTTGGCATACGATCGCCCGATGGCAAGCACTCCGGCCCCGCGGAAACGGGATTCACAGATCTATGGGCGGCCCGCCTCCGGGCTGCGGCTGAAGGTGTACACCGTCATCTTCGAGGCCGATACGCGCGCGGGGCGCCTGTTCGACCTCGCGCTGATCGCGGTCATCATGGCCAGCGTCGCGGTGGTCGTGCTCGACAGCATCGCCTCGGTGCATGCGAAGTATCAGGACCTCTTCCGCGTGCTCGAATGGATCTTCACGCTGTCGTTCACGGCCGAATATGTTGCACGCCTCGCATGCGTGCAGCGCCCGGCCCGGTACGCGCGAAGCTTCTTCGGCGTCATCGACCTGCTGGCCGTGCTGCCGACCTACCTGGCCGCCTTCGTGCCGGGCCTGCATGCACTGATCGATGTGCGGGTGCTGCGCCTGCTGCGGCTGTTCCGGATCCTGAAGCTCACCGAATACGTCCACGAATTCGGTGCCCTGGGCCGGGCGCTCGCCGCGTCCCGGCGCAAGATCATGGTGTTCATGGCCTTCGTCATGCTGGTCGTGCTCGTGATGGGCACCCTGATGTACGTGGTGGAAGGGCCCGAGCACGGCTTCACCAGCATCCCGATGGGCGTCTACTGGGCGATCACGACGATGACGACGGTCGGCTTCGGCGACATCACGCCGCACACCAACCTCGGCAAGTTGATCGCGTCGGCCATGATGCTGCTCGGCTGGGGCACGCTGGCGGTGCCCACCGGCATCGTGAGCGCGGAGTTCACCGCCCTGCGCGCGGCCGAGCCCACCACGCGGACCTGCCACGAATGCCTGAGCGAGGGGCATGCGCCGGGCGCGCGATTCTGCAGCGATTGCGGTGCCGCACTGCCGCCCTGGCAGAACGAGTTCGGCAACGGACCCCCGCACGTACGTGGTTCTGAGTAGCCACCCGTATTGACCGGTCGCGCGCGCGAATCGACGATGTGCAATGGTCGCCGGGACGTTCCCGCCGCGCTTCGGGGCGCGACGTTCCGGCTTTCGTCCACGACCCCAACCCGGTGATCGATCATGAAACCACTGCTCCATGCCTCGAAGTACCTTGCCGCGGCGGTCGTCGTCGCGCTGGCCGCCGGCTGCGCCACGGGCAATGACGCCCTCAGCAATGACAACCTGGCCATTGCCGCCGGCTTCAAGGTCATCACGCCCAAGAACCCCGGCCAGCAGGCGATGCTCGCCAAGCTGCCGAAGGACAAGGTCTCGCCGGTCAACTACCAGGGCACCACCTACTATGTCCTGCCCGACTCGATGAACAACCTGGCCTATGTCGGTGGGGCGGCGCAGTTCCAGGACTACCAGCGGATGCGCGTCGCCAAGCAACTGAGCAACAACAACCTCGAAGCCGCCCAGATGAACGAGATGAACGCGATGGATTGGGGTGGCTGGGGCGGTTGGGGCGGTCCCGCGTTCGTCGGGTTCCGCCGCTAGGCATTACGTCCGTGGGGGTACGAGGCCCTCGCGCACCTCCTTCCGCCCCTGCGCGCGCCCCGCTGCAGGAACGGCTGGACTTCGAGCGGCTGCTGTAAGACCTGTCGGCTGGATTCATCTCCGCATCCGCCCGGGACATCGATCACGTCGGCGCGCCCATGCCGCGGTGCCCGACCGGGGCCGGCTGGTCGACCTGCTAAACAAGGTCATCGGACAGGCCACGCGCGCCGGCGATGTCGTGACACGAATGCGCAGCATGGTGAAGCTGCATGAGCCCGAGCCTAGGCCGATCGACATCGAGCGGGAGTTGGCCGAGTGCGTCGGCATGGTGAGGATGGACTGCGAGCTTCGCGGCATCCGGTTCCGCCTCGCGACCGAGCACCCCTTGCCGGCCGTGATGGTCGACGAGATCCATTTGCAGCAGGTCATCCTGAATCTGCCGAGGAACGCCATGGAAGCCATCGAAACGGGGCCGGCGGGCGGCAACCGGGAGATCGGTGTCTCCCTGCCTGAACGCGCACGAGAAGGTCCTGGTCGAAGTCGCCGATGGCGGCATCGGCATCGTCGACGGCGACCTGGAACGGATCTTCGAATCGTTCTACTCGACCAAGTCCACCGGCCTGGGCGTCGGGCTGGCGATCTGCCGAAAGCTGATCGAGGCGCACGGCGGCGAGCTCTGGGCGACGCATCGCGACGGGGGCGGGGCCGTCTTCAGTTTCACACTCCCGACGGCGACTTCGGTAGACTGACCGGATGGCAGAGCCGACCGTGTTCATCATCGACGACGACGAGGCCTATCGCGATTCGGTGCGCGAACTGGTGAGTTCCGTCGGCGTCGCGACCGAGGTGTACTGCTCGGCGGTCGACTACCTGGCCGCCTTCGACCCGAACCGCCCGGGTTGCCTGGTGCTGGACGTGCGCATGGGGCGCATGAGCGGACTGGCGCTGCAGGAGCACCTGCTGGCGATTGGCGCGCGCATTCCCATCGTCTTCATCAGCGGCCACGGCGACATCGCCATGGCGGTCAAGGCCGTCAAGGACGGGGCGATCGATTTCGTCCAGAAGCCCTACCGGGAACAGCAGTTGCTGGACGCCATCGACGAGGCCCTGCGCCGCGATGCGAGCATGCGCAACCCTTCGTCCGCCGAAGGGGGCAAGCGCCTCGACAAGCAGATCGCGTCGCTGACGGTCCGGGAGCGCGAGGTGATGCGGCTGGCGCTCAAGGGGCTGCCGAGCAAGGTCATAGCCAAGGACCTGGACATCAGCCACCGCACCGTCGAGCAGCACCGGAGCCGGCTGCTCGAGAAGCTCGGCGTCAGTTCGATCACCGAGCTGATGCGGCTCCACGCCGAGCGACCCGCCGAATAACGGCACGCCGGTCCGGCGTCGGGCTCGCCACCCGACCACGTACGTGGGGGTACGTGGCCGCCCGGCTGGATTTGCCGCGCCAGGGCTCCCAGAATGAATCCGCATCGATGCATGGGCCGCGCGGGCGAGCCGGGCGGCATGCCCGGCGCCGCGAGACGAACAAGTGCCACGGAAGGAGATGTCAGTGAAGAGCCGATCTCAAGTTCTTGCCAGAGCGTTGCTGCTTGCCGTCAGCCTGATGTTCGTCGTCGGGGCACAGGCCCAGAAGGCGCCCGCCAAGGCGGCCGCTTCGAGGGGCACTACGGCCGCCAAGCCCGCGCCCGAACTCGAAGCGAAGGCGATGGACTTGCTGCGCGGGATGAGCGCCGCGCTCACCGGGGCGTCGTCGCTGTCGTTCACCGCCGTCGCGACCTATGAAAGCCCCAGCATCATCGGCCCGCCGCTGACCTTCTCGACCACTTCGGAGGTGCTGCTGCAGCGGCCGGACAAGCTGCGTGTCGTCACGAGCGGCGACGCAAAGCGTGCCGAGTACTACTACGACGGCAAGACGCTGACCGCCTTCGCGCCGTCCGAGAACCTCGTCGCCGTCACGCCCGCGCCGGCCACCATCGACGCCATGCTGGAAGGGGCCTTCAAGAATGCCGCGATCTACTTTCCCTTTGCCGATGTGCTGGGCGCGGATCCCTTCAAGAACATCACCGAAGGCCTGACCAAGGCGTTCTACATCGGCCCCTCCACGACGGTCGGCGGCACGACCACCGATGTGCTCGCGGTGGTCAGCGACGAACTGTTCATGCAGATCTGGATCGGCGCCGATGACAAGCTGCCGCGCCGCCTGCGCGCGATGTACCGGGGCGACCCGCTCCTGCTGCGCCACCAGGTTGACCTGTCGAACTGGAAGCTCGACCCGGTCATTGCCGCCGAGGCCTTCGCATCGGTCAATGCGGCCAATGCGAAGCGGATTCCGTTCGCGATGCCGCAGGCGCCGGCGGTGGCCGCAGCCCCCAAGGCCAAGGGCGGCAAGGCCACCAAGGCGCCCTGATCGACTCGGAAGGACCCTCGACATGAAACCGATGAAAGCCATCCTTCCCCTGATCGCCGTCACATTGCTGGCCACCGGGTTCCACACGACCGCCACGGCCTGGGCGCGCGCGAATGCCTGGGGCGGCCACACGACGGGCGGCTTTGGCGGATTCACCCACGACAACGCGTTCGGCGGCAGCACCACCCACAGCTGGTACGGCGGAACCAGCCACACCAACCGCTATGGGGGAACCACCACCGGCGCGTACGGAATGGGTGCCGTGCACACCACCGCCGGCGGCTTCACCACTTATCACCCGCCGGGCTACGGCTACGGCGGCTATGCGCCGTACTACCGGCCGGTGGGCGTGCCCTATTACCACCCGGGCTGCTACGACTGCGGCGCCGCGGTCGCTGCCGGCGCGGCCGTGGGACTGGCGGCCGGCGCGGTGGCGGGTGCCGCACTGGCGCGACCCGCCGTGATTCCCGCCTATCCGCTGGGGACCAGCTTCACGACCTTGCCGACGGGCGCGGTATATGTGGATCGCGGCGGCGTGACCTACTACCAGGTGGGCAACGCCTGGTTCAGGCCCGCCTTCGGCGCAGGCGGCGTGTACTACAGCGTCGTGCCGGCACCTTGAAGCGCACATGATTGCCATGCGCAAGTCGACGTGTTCACGCGCGTTGAAGCATGCTGGCGGATTGGCGTCGGCGCTGGCTTGCCTGTCCGCCGCGGCGCAGGGCCAGCCTCCGGCCGATGCATGGCAGTTCGAATTCATTCCTTATCTCTGGGCGCCGGGCATCAAGTCGGACCTGCGGATCAGTGCGCTGCCCCGGAGCACCACCAGCGTGAATTCCTCGAGTGTCCTGAGCGCGCTCGACTATGGCTTGATGGGGACGCTCGAAGCCCGCAAGGGCCCCTGGGGCGCATTGCTCGACATGCAATACGTGAAGCTCGGCGTGTCCCGCCAGATCGGTGCCGTCTTCCCGCCGGTCGGGCTCGACGTCGACTACGTGCAGCAGATCTACACCATGGCCGGCCTCTACCGCGTCTACGACAGCGCCGCCGTCCAGGTCGATGTCCTGGGGGGTGCGCGCTACGTGAACGCCAGGACCGACGTCTTCCTCGCGCCGAACCTGCCCGGGCCGGGCATCCGCCAGTCCGTGGGCTGGTGGAACGGCATCGTCGGCGCGCGCGTGCTCGCGCCGATCAACGACACGTGGTCGGTTCTCGGTTACCTCGACAGGGGGTGGGGCAGTTCGAACTCGAGCTGGGAAGCGATCGCCGGGGCCAGCTACCAGTACTCGCCGACGATTTCGTTCAAGTTCGGCTACCGCTACCTGAGCTTCGAACGCGACGAAGGGCTGCTCAGCAAGGTGGCGCTCGGCGGCTTCTTCGCCGGCGCCGGATTCAAGTTCTGATCCAACCGGACAAAGTCACATGAAAGACGGCCCCACCACGACGCCTCCACCGGAGAAGACGTCGGCGCAGATCAATACCGACCTGGCCGTCGACCGCACGGTCATGGCGGCGGACCGGACGCTCATGGCGTGGGTCAGGACGGCGCTTTCGATGACCAGCTTCGGCTTCACGATCTACAAGGTCATCGAAGGGTTCCAGCACGATGCAGCCCACACGATCAAGGCCGAAATGCCACGCGACGTGGGGCTGTTCCTCACCGGCCTGGGCACCGTGGCGATGGTGATGGGAACCATCGAGTACTGGCTTCGGATCAAGGAACTGCAGCACAACAAGCCGCTGCACATCATGCAGCCGTCGTTCGTGATGGCGCTGATCATGTCGGTGGCGGCCCTGTTCATCTTCGTCGGCATCGCCTTCAGATTGCTTTGAGTAACCATGGACCTGCTGCTCGATTTCTGCGTGCGCACCTGGCAGGACATCACCAGCGGCCGGCACGCGCCGCTGTCCTTCCGCTTCATCCTGCAGCCGGCGGTTGCCGCCTTCTTCGCCTACAAGGCCGGAAGGCAGGACGCACGCGAGGGACGGCCGCCTTACCTGTGGACGCTCCTGCGGCACCGCGAGCAGCGGAAGGCCTTGCTGCTGGAGGGCTGGCGGCACATCGGCAAGGTCTTCATCGTGGCCATCGTCATGGATGGCGTCTACCAGTTCATCCTGGCGCGCTGGTTCTATCCGGTCGAGGCCCTGATGGTCGCATTGGTGCTTGCGGTGCTGCCCTACCTGCTGCTGCGGGGCGTGGTGAATCGCATCCTGCGACATCGGCCGCACAGCTGAGCAAAGTTCCAGGGCATTGTTTCGAGGTGACCTGGCACCTCTCCAACCAACGTTGAGGAAGAAACCATGACGATGAAGAAGCCCAACATCCTGATTCTCTGGGGCGATGACGTGGGCTGGTGGAACATCAGCTACAACAGCCGGGGCCAGATGGGCTACCGAACGCCCAACATCGATCGCATCGCCAACGAAGGCGTCGCGTTCACCGACTACTACGCGCAGCAGAGTTGCACCGCAGGGCGTGCCGCCTTCATCACCGGGCAGAACCCCATCCGGACCGGCCTCACGAAGGTCGGCATGCCGGGCGCCTCGGTCGGCCTGCATGCGGAAGACCCGACCATCGCCGAGATGCTGAAGCCGCATGGCTACGCCTGCGGGCAGTTCGGCAAGAACCACTTCGGCGACAAGGACGAGTACCTGCCCACGCTGCACGGCTTCGACGAGTTCTTCGGCAACCTCTACCACCTCAATGCGGAGGAGGAACCCGAGGATCCGGACTATCCGAAGGACCCCGAGTTCAAGAAGCGCTTCGGCCCGCGCGGGGTGCTGCATTGCCTGGCCGACGGCAAGGGCGGACAGACGATCGAGAACACCGGCGCATTGACGAAGAAGCGCATGGAGACCATCGACGACGAGACGACCGAACGCGCGCTCAAGTTCATCGACAAGTGCCATGCCGACGGCAAGCCCTTCTTCCTCTGGTACAACACCACGGCCATGCACTTCAGGACGCACTGCGCCGAGAAGCACAAGGGCAAGAGCGGCGGGCAGGGCGACTACAACGACGTGATGGTCGCGCATGACGAGCACATCGGGGAGATGCTCGACAAGCTCGACCAGCTCGGCATCGCGGACGACACGATCGTCATGTACTCGACCGACAACGGCCCGCACTACAACAGCTGGCCCGACGCCGGCATCACGCCCTTCAGGGCCGAGAAGAACACCAACTGGGAAGGCGGCTGGCGCGTGCCGTGCTTCATTCGCTGGCCCGGCCAGTTCAAGGCCGGCACGGTCATCAACGGCATCGTGTCGCACCAGGACTGGCTGCCGACCCTGCTGGCAGCGGTGGGCGAGGGTGACGTCAAGGAGAAGCTCCTCAAGGGCTACAAGGTCGGCGAGAAGAACTTCAAGGTGCACATCGACGGCTACAACATGCTGCCCTACCTGAACGGGCAGACGCAGGAAAGCCCGAGGCAGTTCTTCTTCTACATCAGCGACGACGGGGACATCATGGCGATCCGCCTGAAGGACTGGAAGGTCGTGCTGATGGAACAGCGCGCGAAGACCCTGCAATGCTGGTTCGAGCCTTTCGTGAAGTACCGGGCGCCGAAGATCTTCAACCTGCGGCGCGATCCATTCGAGCGCGCCGACGAGAACTCGAACAGCTACTGGGACTGGGTCATCTCCCACGCCTACATCATCTATGCGATGCAGGGGGCCGTCGCGAACCAGATGGAAGCGTTCCAGAAATTCCCGCCGCGGCAGAAGCCGGGTTCGTTCAACCTCGATGAGGTGATGCGGAACTTGCAGGAGTCGTCAACAGCTTCGCACTAGCCCACCTCCGAAGCGCCGCGGTCCGGCGGAGCCGGACCCGCGGCATCCCTGCAATTTGGGGGCGGTGCGCCAATGAAGAAAGCCTGGGTCGACGGAGGTCGGGTCCAGGCTTGCGTGCGTGAAGGCGGGCAGGAGGCTGCCCGGAAGGTCTAGCTCTTCCTCACGACTGACGTGGCGATGGCTTGGGTAATGGTCATCTTCATCTGGTCGCCGACCTTGACGCCGCTGAGCATTGCGGGATCCCTCAGCTTCACTTCGGTGAAGTGACCGAAGGGGCCGCGGACCATCACGGTGCCCTTGGCTTCATTGACTGCCCAGATGTTCGACACCATCGTCGTCTGCTTCATCGCGGCGCCGCCGGGAAGCTCTCCGGCCTGGGCACGATCGACGGCGCGGGTCTGCGTGGCCATGCGGATGCCGTCACCCTTCTGGAAGTCGAGCGCGACCGATTGGATGTAGGTGACATCCACCATGTCGCCGGCCTTGACCTGGGCAAGGTTCTTGACCCTCGAGTCGACCATGACGGCGAATTCATTTCCTTCCGGTCCCTTCAGGGTGACGATGCGGTTCTTCGGGTCGATCGCGGTCACCAGCGCGGAGATGGTGATGCCCTTCATCGTCTCCCGGAGGTCCAGCACCTTGGGGTTGGCCGAGGGCGTGTTCGGCTGCGCCATCGCGGGCGCGACGAGCGTCACGGCGGAGGCCAGCGCGAGAGCTGCATAGCGGGTTGATTTCATTTCACGTTTTCCTTTCACTTTTCGGGTAGATCAGGTAGACGGAACGCGTTCGCCACGTGCGACATCGGCAAAACGAGGCATCTCTCGCAGTGATCGCTTGCACTCCGGTCGAAGATTTTCCCCATTGCCAAGCCGCGCGCCATCCCGACGGCCACGCATGAACACGTACGTGAATTCTCTTTATTCGACGGTGACACGCGCCTCGAAGAGGTAGCCGGCCAGGGCCTGCTCGACCATCGGGACCGAGGTCCGGGCAGTCGCCGGCAGAGTCACGCTGACCATCATTCCCCTGCGGCCGCCTTCGCTTGCCTGAACCTGCGCATCAGGCAGGCCGAGTTGCTCGCGCACCAGAGTGGTGACGAGGCGTGCGGCGGCGTCGCAGCGTAACTGGGGCTTGTAGATCTTGCCGACGGAGGTGAGCGGGATGGCGTCGATGACGTGGATCATCCTCGGCCACGCCGGGCGCTCGCCGATCGTGCGCTCGGCATGCTGGCGCAGTTCCGCCTCGGTGACGCTGGCACCGGGCCGCAGCGCCACGTAGCACACCGGCAGTTCGCCGGCATAGGCGTCGGGCACGCCGACGGCCGCCGCCAGCAGCACCGCGGGATGGGACGCCATGGCGTTCTCGATCATCTGCGGATCGATGTTGTGGCCGCTGCGGATGATCAGGTCCTTCGCGCGTCCGGCGATGTGGATGCGACCCTGGGCATCGGTGTAGCCGAGGTCACCGCTGTTGAGCACGCCGCCGTCGAAGACGCCGGCGTCGTGCGCGGGATCGCGATAGCCCGGCGACACATGCGGGCCGGAAACGGTGATGACGCCCACCTCGCCGGTCTCGCAGGCCGGCCCCAGCGCGCCGCTGGCCTCCAGCCGCCGCACCGCGACCCGCGTGTAGGGCAGGGCCCATCCGACCGAGCCGATGCCGCCGCTGCCGCCCACGGCGTCGATGGCGATCAGGCCCGAGGCCTCGGTCATGCCGTACACCTCGAAAAGGCCACGGCCCGTGACCTGCCTGAAGCGCTCGCCCACCGTGGTCGGCAGCGACGCCGCGCCGCAGAAGCCGGCACGCACGGCGCTGATGTCGGCGTCGCCGAGCGGCACGTCGAGCAAGGCGCCGACCGAGGTGGGCACCGCGCCCACCAGCGTGGCGCCGTACTGGCCGGCCAGACGCCAGAAGCCCTGGACCATGGCCGGATTGCGCAGCCCGCCGGGCGACATGATCAGCAAGCCGATCCCCGCCATGAAAGCACTCAGGCCGCAGAAGATGGTGCCGCCGACGTGGAACAGCGGCAGCGTGGCCGTGAGCGTGTCGGTCGGTCGCATGTCGCCCAGGATGGCGCCGCCCAGCGCGGCCGCCAACTGGCTGCGGTGCGTGTGCGCGACCAGCTTCGGCGCGCCGGTGGTGCCTCCGGTGTGGAAGTAGGCTGCCACGTCGCCGTCCCGTCCCGGCTCGCCGAACACGAGGCGGTCGTCGGGCTGCGCCATGAGTGCCGTGTGAAAGTCGATCACGCCCTCTTCGGACGGCGTGCCCGGCGGCGCCACGCGCAGCAGCGTGAGCCCCGGCACCGCGTCGCGCAAGGCGAGCGCCTTCTGCCAGATGTCCAGCACCGGATGCGGCCCCAGCGCGACCAGGACGCGGGCACCGGAGGCTTTCAGCAATTCCGCGATGTGCGCCGGCTGCAGCAGGAAGTTGATCGGCACCGCATAGCCCGCGGCCTCCGCACCCCACAGCGTCGCGTGGGTCTCGACCAGGCTGGGCAGCATGTAGGCCACGCCGGGACGTTCGCCCGCGAGCGATGCGAACAAGTTGGCCGCGCGGCGGATCAGGCCCAGCAATTCGGCGTAGCTGACGCGACGGGGCGCCTCGTCGGGGGCTCCCGTCATAAGCATCGTCAACGCGGTGCGCTCGGGATGGCGGGCGGCGGCGGCAATGAAGACGTCGAGGATGCTGCGCTCGGGCAGGCGCTCGTCGAGCGTCATGTCCGCCTCGACACGCGCCAGGTCCTCAAGATTGCGAACGCTGTTCTCGGGCAGGAATGCCATGGCTGCCTCCTTTGCGGATGAAGGCGGAGGACATTAACGCGATCGGCGCAACGGCAACATCAGGGTCTTACCCGCTTGCTTGCCGAAGTCGCACCGCAAAGCGCCGCGCTGTCCTACCATCGCCCACTCGTGTGTCTTCGGAGAGAGCCGAATGGACGAAGAACAGCATCGGCGCGGCGAACCGCTCGACCTCGTCATCATCGGCGCAGGCATCGGCGGCGTGATGACGCTGCACTACGCGCGCCAGGCGGGCCTGAATGCGCTGCTGCTGGAGCGCCAGAACGTGGTCGGCGGCCTCTGGGCCACGCTTCCGCCGTGGCAGGACATCCAGTTCGGCCGCTGCGACTGGACTTTGGGCGATCTGCCGATCGCGGGGGAGGACCAGGCCAGCATCCGCGACAACATCGAGGCCTGGGTCGAGCGCTTCGGCCTCGCAAGCGCGATGCGACTCGGCACCGAGGTCACGCGCGCCATCCGCAGCGGCGATGAATGGATCATCGAGACACCGGCGGAGACCTATCGCGCGAGATTCCTGGTCAGCGCCACCGGCGCGCACAACAAACCCATCATCCCTGCGCCCGATCGCGAAACCGTCACGCTGCGCGAACTGCATTCGTCGCAACTGCGGGAAGCCTCCGACCTGCGGGGACGGGATGTCGTCGTGGTCGGCGGCGGCGCCTCTGCGCTGGACTTGCTCGACCTGTGCTTCGAGCATGAGGCTCGCCGCGTGATCTGGATCCACCGGAAGCTGCGGTGGATGATGCCGAGCACCAAGCCCAAGAGCCTGGCGGGCAGCCCGCGCGGAATGGCAAGAGCGCAGATGGAGGGCGCGACCGTCGAGCAACTCAGCGTCAGCTTCGATGCGCAGCTTCGCGCCCGCTATGCCAAGTTCGGGCTGCAGGACATCCTGCCCGAGGGCGTCTTCGATCTGGGACGCGACCAACTCTTGCCTGGGCGCTGCCGAATGATCGAGAACTTCGCCAGGATCGAGCGTCACCGCGCTGAGGTGACACGCGTCGAAGGCAAGTGCGTGACGCTGTCGACCGGAGAGACGATCGATGCCGACTTGCTGCTCTGGGCCACGGGCTACGAGATCGATCTCGGTTTTTTCGCCAATGAATCCCTGTCCCGCATCCGCCGGCACGAAGAGCTGGTTGCGCAATGCGGCTGCGGGCTGGTCGCAACGGCGGAGCCCGGCCTGTATTTCCTGGCTGCGGGCTGGAGTCGACAGGTACTGCTCCCTGGGCCTACGCACTGATCGCACGCACGCTGATGTCGCACATGCGGGGTCGCGCCACGCTGGAGTCCGCGCCGCTCGAACGCAAGCTCAACCACTTCCACTACCCGGCCTTCCTGGCGGCACGCGATCCGGCGAACTATCCGGAAGGGCAGTGGGAAGAGGAGTTTCGACAGCTGGCCCTGGCCTACCCGGAAGACCGGCCTTTGCCGATCCCCGATCTGAGACTCTGAGCCGACAGGCGGAGGGGTGTGGGAGTCGAACCCACCCGGCGACGCATGGCGCCACCCACCGGGTTTGAAGCCCGGCCGTCCCACCAGGGACGTTGCCCCTCCATGATTGAATTCGAAGTGGTCCTCGCCATCACGACGTGCCCTCCGAAAATAAAGAGGTGTCGCTGCGCAACCTGTGCGCGTCCCCGACGCGGCGCAGCAGGCCGGTCCGGTCGAAGAATTCGAGCACATGGATCGCGCGCTTGCGGCCGAGGCCGGTGGCATCGCGAAACTGTGCGGCCGTGACCTCGCCGTCCGCGCCGGCGGCGACCTTGCGCAGGATGGCCGCCATGCGCGCCATGCTGTCCGGCGGGTAGTAGAGGTCCTTCACCACCTGATGCATCTCGCCGCGCTGCGCGAGGCGCGCCAGTGTCGTGCGCATCAGCGCTTCGTTCTCGTGCGTGTCGCGGGCGAGGTCGCGCACCCAACTGCCTTCGAAGCCGGCCGTCGACATCAAGGGCCTGACCTTCTGTGCGAGGCGCTCGTCGGTGGCCGTGAGACGAAGGCCGTGCTCGGGCAAGTGCACGAAGGCGCCGCGAATGCCGATGTGTCCTTGAGCACGCAGGTCGGCAAGCAACGCGCGCCACAACGGCTCCGTCCATCGCGGCGCCGCGAGCCGCCGCAGGCGACCGGCGTCGGGGCCCAGCGTGTTCGGCTCGCGTTGATGGAAATTGCCCAGCGCAGCCAGCACACCGTCCTGCGCAGCGCGACGATGGCTCGCTGCCAGCGCCCAGTCGCAGCCCTCCGCCTCGGCTGCATGCAATGCGCCCTGCGGCAGCGACGCCATGGCCTGCGAGGGCAGGCCTTCCGCCAGTGCCCAGCGGCGGAGCGACACGCCATGCGGCGCAGCATCGATCAGCGACGCAAGGCGCGCCGTCGCATCGGGCTGCGACCACGCACGCAACTCCGCCAGGCGCTGCGGGGTGCGGCGATAGCGCACCGGCGCGAACGGGTCCAGCACACGGCCTCCCGCCAGCGTGCGGCTGCCCGAGTTGTCGCGCAGCACGATCCGATCGCCGTGCCATGCGCCCACGGGATGGTGCAGCACCAGTTGCACGTGCGCGGAGGCACCGGGTGCCATCGACTGGGCCGCATCCTTCGCGTCACCGCCTTGCACATCGAGGATGGCGACCGTGCCGAGCACGTCGGCGGCACCGATGTGCACATGCACGGGTGTGCCCGATCGCAGCGCCTTCGCCTCGTCGTGCCACAAGGTGAGGCCGGCGTCGATCCGGTCGGTGGCGATCGCGCTGTCGCGCGCGACCAGCCACTGCCCGCGCGACACCTGCTCCTTGTCGATGCCGACGAGGGCGACCGCACAGCGTTCGCCGGCCTGTGCGCGCGTGACGGCACGATTCTGCGCATGCAGGCTGCGCACACGGGCCGTCAGCGCCGGCGTCGATGGCGTGAGCGCAAGCTCGTCGCCTACCTGGACCTGCCCTGCATGCACCGTGCCGGTGACGACGGTGCCGACACCGTCGAGCGTGAAGGCGCGGTCGATCGCGAGGCGGAAGGCCGAGTCGCCCTCGCTGCGGGCTGGCGTCGCGCGCGCCGCATCGAACAGCATCTCGCGCAGCGGCGCGATGCCGATGCCCGTTTGCGCCGACACCGGCAGCACGGGCACGCCCGCCAGTGCGCTTCGCGCCAGCAGCGCATCGACTTGCGCCCGCACTTCATCGATGCGCGCCCCGTCCGCCCGGTCCGCCTTGGTGATCGCCACGGCGCCGCGCGAAATGCCGAGCAGCGACAGCACGGCCAGGTGTTCGCGCGTCTGCGGCATGACGCCATCGTCCGCGGCCACCAGCAGAAGCGCGAAGTCGATGCCCGTCGCGCCCGCGAGCATAGTGTGCACGAGCCGCTCGTGCCCGGGCACGTCGATGAAGCCGATGCGTCCGGCCGCCGCGCTCCCCGGCACGTCGAGGAAGGCATAGCCCAGTTCGATCGAGATGCCGCGCTTCTTCTCCTCGGGCAGGCGGTCGGTGTCCACGCCGGTGAGCGCGTGCACCAGCGTGGTCTTGCCGTGGTCGATGTGGCCTGCCGTTCCGATGATCATGGCTACATGAAATTCCGGGTGTGCAGGTCGGCGAGGCGCCCGGCCTCGTCGCGATCGAAACCCAGCCGGGCCAGGCGGGCGCGCCGGCCGGCCGACATGTCGCGCTTGAGCTGCTGCACGGCATCGTGGCCGCGCGCGATGGCGGCGGGCGTCAGCTCGCCCGCGGCGAGCAGGACCAGTGCGTCGAAGACCTCCTCGTTCAGCCCGGCGGTTGCGGCCAGGGCGTCGTAGCGCACTTCGACCGCATTGCGCAGGCGCACCTGGTAGTCGGGCTGCGCGGCCAGGCGGTATTCGAGGTGCGCCATGCCGAAGGCGACATGGCGTGCCTCGTCGCGGGCGGCCAGGCGGGCGATCTGGCGCGTCACCGGGTCGGGCGCGTGTTCCTGCAGGAAGTTGAGCAGGTTGACGAAGCTGCCTTCGCCCAGCACCGCGAGCAGGAAGGTCGACACCGAGAAATCCGGCGCGTCGAACAGCGTGCGCAGCGACGCCTGCCCGCCGGCGGTCGACAGCGCCGGCGTGTGCCCGCGCAAGGTCGCACGGCGCGTGAACACTTCGACGTGCCGGGCTTCGTCCGCGCATTGCAGGGCCAGCAGCTGGAGGACTTCGCGGTAGTGCGGGTGGATCTGCCCCAGGTGCCGCGCCGGCACGAGCAAGGCCGCGTTCTCGTTCTCGATGAGATAGGTCATGACCTGCACCACGGCGGCCTCGATGGCCGGTGGAAGGTCGAAGGGCGCGTCCCAGTCGATGGCCGTTTCGGGATCCCACTGCGCCGCGGCGCCTTGCCGGTACAACTCGCCCGCTGTGGCGGCCCAGAGCTCGTCGCGGCGGTTCAGGCCGAAGGCGAAACGCGGGCTTCCCGCTTCGACGAGTGCGCCGCGTGCGGCAAGGCCCCATGCCGGGGAGGCCTCCGCAGCCGGCAGCGCGCTCTCGTCGAGCCGTGCGCGCCCCGTCGGCAGCGCGTCGCGCCAGCGGCCTTCGGCGTCGGCGCCGCGGATCACGCACGCTTCCAACTGTCCGGCCGCCGTCGAGGCGAAGCGTGCCGCGTGACCCTGCTGCCGGCACCAGGCGGCCAGGTGAAGGTCCCAGGCCGGCGCCTGCCCGCGCACGCGCAGTTCGCCGCCGACCGGCAGCGCGGCCAGCGCGCGACGGATCAGCAGAAGGGCGCCCTGGTCCAGCCCGAGCGTCTCAATATCGATAGTCGTCGGCAAGGATTCGGCCATCGGGGCTGTAGAAGTTTTCGTCGTCCACTGCGCGTTCGAGCAGGGCGTAGCCGCTGGTCCGTCCGGTGCGCCACTGACGCAGGCCCTCCAGTTCGAGCAACGGGCGCACTTGCGGGTCGTCCCACCGCATCGCCATCAGCAAGGAGATGAACTGGTCGATGAGCGCGGCGGGTGCATCCGGACTGGTGGTGAAGTTGCAATGGTCGTAGGCCGCGGTGGTGGCGATGACACGCGTGCCGCCGGCGGGCAGGGTGCCATCGAGCCCGAAGGCCAGGTGGTTGCCATCGATCAGGCAGCAGGCATCCACCTCGCCGGCAATGAGCGCGGTCGCGGCGTCGCGCTCGCCTCCGATGTGGTCGCCGTGCTTGC
Source organism: Variovorax glacialis (assembly GCF_051216375.1). NCBI lineage: Bacteria > Pseudomonadati > Pseudomonadota > Betaproteobacteria > Burkholderiales > Comamonadaceae > Variovorax > Variovorax glacialis. The sequence goes on from NZ_JBPJZT010000007.1 coordinate 177,470, forward strand.
CGCCGAGCACGTCGAAGCGGCGCACGCTGAAGTCGCGCCCGCCGACGAGCCCAGCGCCGCGCAGGTGGTCGAGCGGGATCAGCGTGGCCTGCGGCGAATCGATCGCACCGACGCCGACCGTCTTGCCGCGCAGGTCCGCGACGTCTTTCATCGGGGTGTCCGCGCGCACGACGATGACCGAGCGCAGGTCGCAGTCGGTGTCGCGCATCGCGACCGCGCGCACCTGCTGGCCGCGGCTGCGTGCGATGCGGTCGGCCCGCACCCAGGCCAGCGGCGAGTTCCACGCCAGGTGCAGCGTGCCGTCGAACTGCGATTCGACCTGTCGCTCGTAGTTGGAATACAGCACGTAGTCGAAGGCCAGCCCGTGCCGGGCGAAGAAGGCCTTGAAGCCTTCCCAGATGGTGACGACCTTGGGGGCGTAGGCCACGGCCCCCATGATCAGCGTCGGATGCGACATCGCGCGCTCCTTCAGAAGAGAGGCAGGCCGGTGATGGCCTTGCCGATGAAGTCGTAGAGCACGTCGGAGGTCGGCGCCATCACGCTCGCCGCGCGCGCATCGCGGAACAGCCGCTCGATGCCGGCCTCCTTGCGGAAGGCGGCCCCGCCGCACACGCGCATCGCGATGTCGGTCACCTCCAGCGCAGTCTCGCCGGCCGCGGCCTTCACCTCCAGGACCCGCAGCATCGTGTCGGCGCGGCCGGCGCCGATGGCGGCGACGGTGTCGTCCAGCAGGGCCTGCGCCATGTCGGTCTTGATGCGCGCACGGGCCAGGTAGGCGCGGATCGTCGGCAGGTCCGCCAGCGAGGAGCCCAGGTGAAGATGCTTCGTCTGGCCCACATGGCCGATCGCCCGCGTGAGCGCGCCGTCCATCAGGCCGACCGAGCAGGCGGCGCTCAGCACCGAGAACCAGGGCAGCACGACGCCCATCATCACGTCGAAGCCCTTGCCGTCGTCACCCAGCCGGTCGTCTGCGGCTATGCGCACGCCCTGCGCGGTGATCGGCGTCGATGCGTTGCCGCGCAGGCCCAGACCGTCGAAGGTGCCGGGCTGGCTCAGGCCTTCGCTCTCCGCGTCGACCCACCACAGCGTGCTGGCGCCGTCCGCCGCCAACGGCTTGCTCGACCAGACATAGCTGTCGGCCTCGAAGGCCGACGTCACCCAGCTCTTGCGCGCATCGAGCACGACCTGCCCGCCGTCGGCGCGTGCGGTGCCGGTCGGCGCCCAGAAGTGGCTGCGCGAATCGGCCTCCGAGAAGGCCAGCGTGCCCAAGTGCCGGCCGCCTGCGATGTCCTTGCGGACGGGCTCCTTGCCGAAGTGCTCGATCACGGCGGTGGCGCAGTAGTGCATGCAGGCGACCATCGCGGTGGACGGGCAGCTTTGCGCAATGCGCGAGACCACCTGCGCCGCTTCCTTGAGACCGAGGCCCATGCCGCCGACCTCCTTGTCGGACACCAGCCCGAGCAGTCCGGCCTCGCCCAGCGCCTGGATCACCTCGCGCGGAAAGCGTCCCTCTCGATCGGTGCGCAAGGCCAGCGGCTCCAGCGTTCCGGTGAGGATGGGGGCGAGTGCGTCGAGGTATTCCATCGGTTTCTCCTGGTCGAGGTGGATCGGAAATGTCAGCTCAGAAGTTGTTTCAGGCGAGGCAGCTGCGCCACGAAGGCTTCGCTTTCCTCCAGGCAGCGGAGGTCGAGCAGCAGGCGGTCTTCGGCGATGCGGCCGATCACCGGCAGGGGAAGGGCGCGCAGGGCGGTGGCGAGCGCATCGAGCGAGGTGCCGATGCCTTTCTTCGTCGTGCCGGCCGGCGCGAGGGCGAGGCCGGCCGATGGCAGGCGCTCGACCGGCAGCGAACCCGAGCCGATCTGACCCAGCAGGTCGACAACTTCGACCGTGAAGCGCGGTGCCACCGTCGACGCGAGTGTGGGTTGCAGCGTATGCGCCAGCGCGCGGATCGTGTCGGCGGGCCGGGTCAGCAATCGCAGGGTGGGAAGGTCCTGCGCCAACCGTTCGGGCCGCAGGTAGAGCATCAGCGTGGCTTCGAGCGCGGCCAGCGGCAGCTTGCTCATGCGCAGGGCCCGCTTCATCGGGAACTTGCGGACGCGGCCCACCGCCTCCTTGCTGCCCACGATGAGTCCGGCCTGCGGACCGCCCAGGAGCTTGTCGCCGGAGAAGGTGACGACATCGCAACCGGCGGCGAGCATCTCCTGCGGCAAGGGTTCGCGCGGCAGGCCGTAGTGGGCCAGGTTGACGAGCGAGCCGCTGCCCAGGTCGGTGGCCAGCGGCACGCCCCGCGCATGCGCGATGCCGGCAAGGGTGGCCTCGTCGACGGCCGCGGTGAAGCCCTGCACGGCGTAGTTGCTGGTGTGCACCTTCATGACGAGCGCGGTCTGCGCGTTGATGGCGCGCTCGTAGTCCTGCGGGTGCGTGCGGTTCGTGGTGCCGACTTCGACCATGCGCGCACCGGCGCTCGCCATCACGTCGGGCATGCGGAAGGCGCCGCCGATCTCGACCAGTTCGCCGCGCGAGACGATGACTTCCCGGTCACGCGCGAGCGCGGCGATGGAGAGCAGCACGGCCGCCGCGTTGTTGTTGACCACCGTGGCGGCCTGCGCGCCAGTGATGGTGCACAACAGTTCTTCGACGATGGAATCGCGATCGCCCCGGGTGCCCGATGCCAGGTCGTACTCGAGGTTGTTGGGCGCGGTCATCACCCGTAGCAGGTGCTGCAGGGCCGCGTCGGCGAGCAGGGCACGGCCCAGGTTGGTGTGGATGACGGTGCCGGTGAGGTTGAGCACGGCGCGCATGCGCGGCGCCAGCCGGGCTTGCACGCGCGCAGCGAGCGCGGCGGAGAGCGCATGGGACTCGACCTCCAAACGGGGCAGGGCACCGACGACCGCCTGGGCGCGAAGGCCATCGAGCAGGGCGCGGGCTTCGTTGGCGACGAGCGTGTGACCGTGCGCATCCAGCAGAGCGCGCGATGCATCCAGCCGGAGCAGCTTGTCCACCGAAGGCAGATCCTGGGGCCTGGCCTTCGAACCGTGAACCACGGATTCGTCGGTCGCAGGCATCAGCCGCCTCCGCCGTCGTCGGGAATGTCGGGATCGCCGAAGAGCAGCATCAGATTGACGCCGTGCCGGCGAAAGCCCGCTTCGGACACCAGGAGGTCGAGCGTGACCGAGGCCAGGTCATCGGCCGCGGCCTCGACCTGCGCGTCGCGCTCCATGTGCACGATCTTCAGGTAGTGGCCGCACTCGTCGCAGGTCTCGGCTTCGATGACGGACTTGGGCGCACCGGATGCGGCAGCGTCGACGGGCTGCAGCGACTGGTAGTGGATGCCCTTGGTGCTCTCGCAATGGCTGCACTTGATGCGCACCATGTGCCATTGCGTCGAGCACAGCGAGCAGTGCAGGTAGCGATAGCTGCCCGCGCTGGGTTCGATGCGCGAGATGCTGGCCGTCGGACGGCTGCCGCAGCAGGGGCACAGCGTGGCGTCGTCCGTGCGGCCGAACGGCGGGAGGCGGTCGGCGCCACGCGCGTCCTGCGTCGCGATCACGAGCTGCGACCAGTACGCCTGAAGTGCGGCGGCGATGAGCGGCGCGGCCGCGAGGTCCAGGCCGAGCATCACGTTGTTGAGCAGGCGGTCGGCCTGCGCTTCGAGTCTGTCGTCGTCCGCTTCGCGCAGGGCGCGAACGCTGGCTTGCGCGGGACTGCCTTCGAGCCGTTGCAGCAGGCGGTCGAGCATGCGGCGCAGCACCGCCCGCCATGCCGGGTCGCGCGGCCAGTCGATCGCAGGCAGGGGCGGCATGCCGGCCCGCGAGGCGGCGTCCAGCGCGGCGGCATCCGGCAGGGGAACGGCGGGAAAGTCCTGGAGCGCCGCGTGCTGCGCATGCGCGACGTCGGCCATGAAGATCAGGAAGTCGCGCATCGGGTGCGACGCGGCGCGCTGGCGCAACCGCATCTCGCGCTCGGCGAAGACCTCCGAGCGGCGAGGCGTCTGGAGAAACGGAACCTGCTGTCCCGCGCGGACGGCGATCTCTTCCGGTGTCAGCAGCGGACTGGCTTGGCTCAGGCTCATGGATCTATTCTGCGCTCCGGCACCGCGCCCTGCTTGCGCAATTGGTCGTACCAGAGCGGATGGTGCTTGCGAGCCCAGCCGTCGCTGACGGTGCCGCGCGTCATCGAGCGGATCGACCCCTTGACCCAGATCGCCGCGTAGACGTGCACGATCACGCCGATCACCAGGATCGCGGCCGACGCCGAGTGCACCACCACCGCGATGCGCCGCAGGGTGATCGGGAAGAAGTCGACGAACCAGGGCCGCCAGAACATGAAGCCGGTGATCAGCAGGAGCAGCAGGCAGACGGTGAACAGCCAGAACACGCCCTTCTGGCCGGCGTTGTACTTGCCCACCTGCGGCATCTTGTCCTCGTCACCCTTGAGCAGGTCGCCGGCATGCCGGACCCATTGGGTGTCGTGGGACTTCCAGGTGTTCTCGTGCCACACCTGGAAGAACAGCAGGACGAAGCCCAGCACCATCAGCAGTCCGAAGAAGGGGTGCAGGATGCGCGTCCACGGTCCGCCGCCGAAGAGGGCGCTGAAGAAGAACATCGACGGATGGAAGAAGGCCAGTCCCGACAGCGCCGCGCAGATGAAGAGGAATGCCACCGCCCAGTGGTTCATGCGCGTGTGGTCGGGATAGCGTCGGATGATGGTGCGTGACATGGCAACTGCTCCTCAAACGTCCGTCCTGCGCTCGGTGGGCTTCTCGCCCAGCGTGGGATCCGGGTTCTCGTCCTCCTCGACCTCCAGCGGCCCGACCTTGTTGTAGTGGAAGAAGCCGGCCACTGCGGCGCCGACCATGGCAGCCACCGCCAGCGGCTTGGCGGCGCTCTTCCACAGCGAGACCCAGGGACTGATGTGCGGGTCGGCCGGCAGCCCGTGGTAGAGCTCCGGCTTGTCGCCGTGCTGCAGCACATACATCACGTGCGTGCCGCCCACGCCCGGCGGGTTGTACACGGCGGCCTGCGCATAGCCGCGCTCCTTGAGGTCGACGATGCGCTCCGCGCCGTAGTCGAGCATGTCGCTCTTGGTGCCGAAGCGGATCGCGCCCGTGGGGCAGGCCTTGACGCAAGCGGGCTCCAGGCCCACGCCGACGCGGTCGGAGCACAGCGAGCACTTGTAGGCCTTGTCGTCCTTCTTGCTGATGCGGGGCACGTCGAAAGGGCAGCCGGTCACGCAGTTGCCGCAGCCCACGCAATGCTCGCTGATAAAGTCGACGATGCCGTTGGCGTACTTGATGATGGCGCCAGGGGATGGGCAAGCCTTGAGGCATCCCGGGTCCGCGCAGTGCATGCAGCCGTCCTTGCGGATCAGCCATTCGAGCTTCGTCTCCTCGTTCTGCTTCGTCTCGACTTCAGAGAAGCGCATGACCGTCCAAGACTCGGGCGACAGGTCGGCCGGGTTGTCGTACACGCCCACGTTGTGGCCCACCGTGTCGCGCAGGTCGTTCCACTGCATGCACGCCACCTGGCAGGCCTTGCAGCCGATGCAGCTGGACACATCGATGAGCTTCGCCACCTCGGGCGTCGAGCGCGCCTGCGGACTGGGCGTGGTGGTCGCCGAGCGCGCGGCGATGTCGAGTGACTGCAGTGAAGACATGTCAGTTCCCCCCCACGTGACCAAATGACTCGCAACGCATGAACCCGCCAGGCCCGAGCCCAGGGATACCGCGGAACCGGCTCCGCCGGGCCGCCGGTATCGCCCCCTCGAGGGGGAGGCGCCGCAGGCGCTTCGGGGGTGGCCTCATACCGCGGAACCGGCTTCGCCGGGCCGCCGGTATCGCCCCCTCGAGGGGGAAGCGCCGCAGGCGCTTCGGGGGTGGGCTCGTGTTCATGCCTTTTCGATGTTCACGATGAACGCCTTGAACTCCGGCGTCTGCGTGTTGGCATCGCCCACGAACGGCGTCAGCGTGTTGACCAGGTAGCCGGGCCGGGTGAGGCCAACGAAGCCCCAGTGGTTGGGCAGGCCGACGGTGTCGATGGTCCGGCCGTCGCACTGCAGCCGCGGGATGCGCTTAGTGACCACCGCGACGGCCTTGATGAAGCCCCGGTTCGACGACACCTTCACCATGTCCCCGTGGGCAATGCCCTTGGACTTGGCAAGCTCCTCGCCGATCTCGACGAACTGCTGCGGCTGGATGATCGCGTTGGTCAGCGCGTTCTTGGTCCAGTAGTGAAAGTGCTCGGTCAGCCGGTAGCTGGTCGCGACATAGGGGAAGTCCTTCGGCGAGCCGAAGGCTTCCAGGTCGCCCTTGAACACGCGGGCCGCCGGGTTGGCGCGCGCCTTCGCGTTGTTCGGGTGCATCGGGTTGTTGTCGAGCGGCGATTCGAAGGGCTCGTAGTGCTCGGGCAGCGGACCTTCGGCCATGCCGGTGGGTGCGAAGAGCCGTGCCACGCCCTCGGAGGTCATGATGAAGGGCTGGACGCGGTCGGCATCGCCCGGGTTCGCGTCGGGCCGGATGTCGGGAACGTCCGAGCCGCCCCAGCTCGTGCCGTTCCATTGCACGAGCCTGCGCGTCGCGTCCCATGGCTTGCCGTCGGGCGCGCTCGATGCGGCGTTGTAGAGGATGCGGCGATTCGCCGGCCAGGCCCATGCCCAGCCGAGCGTCTGCCCGATGCCCCACGGGTCGGCGTTGTCGCGGCGGCCCATCTGGTTGCCGGCCTGCGTCCAGGCGCCGGTGTAGATCCAGCAGCCGGCGGAGGTCGAACCGTCGTCGCGCAGTAGCCCGAAGCCCGACAGTTGCTCGCCCGCCTTCGCCATCACCTTGGTCGCGTCCTTGGGGTCGACCAGGTCGGTGAGCGCCTTGCCGTTGTATTCCATCGCGAGCTCTTCGGCCGACGGACTGTGCGGGATCTTGTAGGGCCAGGTCAGCTTGACGATCGGATCCGGGAAGGCGCCCCCTTCCTTCACATAGGCCGTCTTTATCCGGTTGAAGATGTCGGCGATGATTTCGATGTCGCCCTTGGCCTCGCCGGGTGGCGGTGCGCCGTTCCAGTGCCATTGCAGCCAGCGGCCGGAGTTGGTGAGCGAGCCGTCTTCTTCGGCAAAGCAGGTGGAGGGCAGGCGGAACACCGTGGTCTGGATCTCCTCGCTCTTCACGTCGTTGTGCTCGCCGAAGTTCTTCCAGAACTCGGAGGTCTCGGTGTTGAGCGGATCGATGGTGACCATGAACTTGAGCTTGGACAGCCCCGCGATGATCTTCTTCTTGTTGGGGAAGGAACCCACCGGATTGAAGCCCTGGCAGAGGTAGCCGTTGAGCTTGCCCTGGTTCATCAGCTCGAAGGCCTGCAGCACGTCGTAGAGCTTGTCGATCTTCGGCAGGTAGTGGTAGGCCCACGAATTGTCGGCCGTGGCCGCGCTGCCCCACCAGGCCTTCTGGAGACTGACGAAGAACTTGGGGTAGTTCTGCCAGTAGCTCATCTGGTTGGGCCGCAGGGGCTGCAGCGCGCGTGTCTTGTAGTAGGTGTCGAGGTCCTGCTCCTCGTCGCGCGCCAGGGAGAGGTAGCCCGGCAGCGAGTTCGACAACAGGCCCAGGTCGGTCAGGCCCTGGATGTTGCTGTGGCCCCGCAGTGCATTCATGCCGCCGCCGGCGATGCCGATGTTGCCGAGCAGCAATTGCACGATCGCCGCGGTGCGAATCATCTGCGAGCCCTGGCTGTGCTGCGTCCAGCCCAGCGCATACATGATCGTCATGGCCTTGTTCGGCACGGCGGTGGTGGCGATCATTTCGCACACCTTGAGGAACTTGTCCTTCGGCGTGCCGGTGATCTGGTTGACCACCTCGGGCGTGTAGCGCGAATAGTGCCGCTTCATCACCTGCAGCACGCAGCGCGGGTGCTCGAAGGTGGGATCGACCTTGGCGAAGCCCTTGTCGTCGAGTTCGTAGCCCCAGCTGTCAGGGTTGTAGCGGCGCCTGGCCTCGTCGTAGCCGGAGAACAGGCCGTCGTTGAACTGGTAGGCCTCGCCGACGATGAAGGACGCGTTGGTGTAGTTGCGGACGTAGTCCTGCTGCAGCTTGTTGTTGCTCAGCAGGTAGTTGATGACGCCGCCGAGGAACGCGATGTCGCTGCCCGCGCGGATCGGCGCATAGAAGTCGCTCATGGCCGCCGAGCGCGTGAAGCGCGGGTCGACGACGACGAGCTTCGCCTTGTTGTGGTGCTTGGCCTCGATCACCCACTTGAAGCCGCACGGATGCGCCTCGGCGGCGTTGCCGCCCATGATCAGGATCAGGTCCGCGTTCTTGATGTCCACCCAGTGGTTGGTCATCGCGCCGCGTCCGAACGTCGGGGCCAGACTGGCCACCGTCGGTCCGTGTCAGACGCGCGCCTGGTTGTCGAAGACGAGCATCCCCAGCGAGCGCATCGTCTTGTGCGTGATGTAGCCCGTTTCGTTGGAAGATGCGGAGGCGCACAGCATGCCGGTGCTGAGCCATCGGTTGACCGGCTTGCCGTCGGCATTGCTGGTGATGAAGTTGGCGTCGCGGTCGGCCTTCATGAGCTTCGCGATGCGCGACATGGCCTCGTCCCACGAGACGCGCTTCCATTCGCTGCTGCCGGCCTCGCGCACTTCGGGGAACTTGAGGCGGTTCGGGCTGTGCACGAAGTCGAGCAGTCCCGCGCCCTTGGGGCAGAGCGTGCCCCGGTTTACCGGATGGTCCGGATCGCCCTCGATGTGGATGATCTCGGCGGTGACGTTCTTCGCCCGGTCGCCCAGGCTGTACATGATGATCCCGCAGCCGACCGAGCAATAGGGGCAGGTGTTGCGGGTCTCCGTGGCGCGCGTCAGCTTGAAGTTGCGCGCTTCCGCCAGCGCCTGCGTCGGCGAGAAGCCGAGCGCGACCAGGCTGGACGCCGCCAGCCCGGCGCCGCTGACGCGGAAGAATTGCCTTCGGTTCATGTCCATCGTGAAGCCTCCTGTGATGCGGCCTATTTCTTCGGCGGTGGGGTTTCGGACTTGGCTGCGCCGTCACCACCCGTCGGTGCGGACGTGCCGCCCGAGGCAGCGCCGCCATCCTGCCTGCCGCCCGTGACGCCACCGATGGCGGTGGCGCCTTCGGCAGGCCCGGACCCGGAGGACGATGGCGGAAGGTCGCCGGAATGCGGCTTGATGCCCTCGGTCGACGAGTTGCTGGCGGCGGGTGGCGAGGGAGCCGATGCCGGCGGCGCGGCAGGCGCGCCCCGATCGCACGCGGCCAGCGCGAGCAACGAGGCGGCGAGGCCTATCCGGGCGATCGGGCTCATGGCTAAGACGAACTTCGTTTGGCTCGCGCCAGTTGGCAATACAACCCGACATGCGACAAGCCTTGGAAAACCCTTAGAGGTGGGAATGTTTCATTCGTCATCTTCCCCGTTTCGGGCGAATGATTTCGCAGCCTGGCCGGCAATGAAGGCGAAATGGCCCAAATCGAGCATCGAGGCACCAGATCAAGTGCGACGCACATCGCGCCATGAGCGAGCGGGCGCGCAACAACTACCTGTTCGCGCGCGCACTCATCGGCATCGACGTGGACACGCCCCGCGTCCGGATCCAGTGAAGCTCAGCCGGCGGTGCGCGGCTTCAGCGTCTGCGCCAGGCCCTCGGCCAGCTCCCGCAGGCCGAGCGGCTTTCGCAGCAGCGCCACCACACCGGCGTCCCGCGCACTCTGTTCGAGCGCAGCGCCCACATTGCCGCTGACCAGGATCACCGGCAGGCCGGGGCGGGCCGCGAGCAGGCGGCGGGCGAGTTCGCTGCCCGTGAGCCCCGGCATCATTTCATCGGTCAGCACCACATCGAAACGCTGCGGGTCTGCCATGAAGACCTCCAGCGCACGCTCGGCGGAATCGAAGCCGACCGGCTCGTAGCCAAGCTCCGCCAGCAGCTCCTCGGCCAGTTCGACCAGCGGGCGCTCGTCGTCGACAACCATCACGACCTGCCCGTTGCCGAGCGGCCATTGCGGATCGGGGCGCGCCGCCTGGCCTTCGACCTCGCCGGACGCCGGCAGCCAGACAGCGACCTTCGTGCCGTGCCCGGGCTCGCTCTGGATGTCGATCGCGCCGCCGAGGTCGGCCACGATCCCATGCACCATCGACAGCCCGAGTCCCGTCCCTTCGCCCACCTTCTTGGTCGTGAAGAAGGGATCGAAGGCACGCTGAAGCACTTCCGGCGACATGCCGCTGCCCGTGTCCGACACCGTGAGGCGCACGTAGTCGCCAGCGGCGAGCTCGCCGTGGAGCAGCGGCTTTGCTGCGTCGCAACGGACGCGCTCCAGCACGAGCTCGATCACCCCGGCGTCGCCGATGGCTTGTGCGGCGTTGGCGCAGAGGTTCATGACCACCTGGTAGAGCTGGGTGCCGTCGCCGAGCACGGCGGCCGTGCCGGCCTCCAGGCGTGCATCGAAGCGGATGCCTTCGGGCAGGGAAGGGCGGAGCATCGCGATGGCTTCCTCCGTGACGGCCTGGATGTGCACCGGCACGCGCTCTGCGACGCCGCTGCGGCTGAAGTCGAGGATCCTTCGCACCAGCACCCGCGCCCGCGCGCCGGCCTGCAGCACGCGGTCGATGTGGCGTCGCATGTCGCTGCCGGGCTCCGCATGCTGCTGGGCCATTTCGCCGAAGCCGAGGATCGCGCCGAGGATGTTGTTGAAGTCATGCGCGATGCCGCCGGCCAGTGTGCCCAGCGACTCCAGCCGCTCGGCCTTCTGCAGCCGGGCCTGCAGCGCGGCCTTCTCGGCCTCGCCGGCCTCCAGTCGCCGAAGCTGGCGCAGCAGGCCCGCGATGGTCAGCACCACCAGCGCCGTGAGCAGCAGCGTGCGGATGATGGCGCTGCGCACCTCGTCGCGCCACGGGCGCAGGGCGTTTTCCTCGTCGCGGATGATGGCCAGAGTCAACGGCCGCTTGCCAATGCCCACGGCCGCTACCAGCTTGGCCCGGCCGTCGGCCGGACTGACCGCGCGATCGATCAATGGCGCGCCCTTGAAGCCCGGCACTTCGGGAAAGCGCCGGCTGGGGTCCAGCCCGGTGACCTCCGGCTGCCGTACCACCAGCGTGCCATCGTCGAGCGTTAAGACGAGGGCGCTGCCTTCGCCCAGCTCGATCGCCTTGTAGGCCGCCTGGATCTCCTGCAGCGTCACGATCGCGGTGACCACGCCGTCGAAGCTGCCGTCCGGGGTGTTCAGCCGGCGCGACACGACCAGCGCGGGCAGCCGTTCGGTGCGCGTGACCACGGGCTCGTTGATGTAGAGACCCGCGGAAGGGTGCTCGCGCTGGCTCTGGAAGTACGGCCGGTCGGAGACATCGGCCAGCGGCGCCCCCGTGATCCGCGAGCGATGGCGCTGCAGGCCCTGGGCGTCGACCACCGTCAGCACGCTCACTTGCGAGACGCCGACCACGCGCGATGCCAGGCCGTCCGCAACGGCCTCCGGGGGCAGGTGACGTCCGGTGGTCTCCCACCATTCGGTGGTGTCCCGCAGAAGCACGTCGACCGCCTGCAGGGTCCTGGCGCCTTGCTCGGCCAGCGCCTTGGCCAGGTTGCCCAGCTCGCGGTCGTTGGCGAGCATGATCTGCTGGTGCAGCCGCCAGCCGTCGTACACCGCCGAGCCGGCGAATGCCGCCACCAGGACGACACCCGCCGCGATGATCCGCTGCCGCAGCCGTTGGCCCGTCGTCATGAGGCTAGGCGACGGCCGCCACGGCGTCGAGCAGTTCCTCGCGGCCGCACGGCTTGGCGAGCAGGCGACAGACGCCCAGGGCGCGGGCTGCGTCCGAATTGCCGCCCAGGCTGCGCCCGAGTTGCGTCGAGATGCCGATGACCGCCGCACGGGGATAGGAGGCGTGTACCGCCTGCACCGCGCGCGCGGTCTCGCCGTGCCGGGAGCGCGGATTCGGCAGGTCGAGGATGACCAGGTCGACCGTGTCGTCGGAAGCGGCCGCGGGCCGCTGCAGCGAACGGACCTCGTGCCCCTCGCCGGCGAGCCATTCGGAAATCAGCAAGCGCATCGCTCCATCTTCCTCGATAACCATGATCTTCAGCATGAAATCAGTCCAATCCTTCACCGGGGCGAAGTGGCGCCCCATGGGATCTATTGGCGCTGATGCGGGTGCCGGGGCGATGTCAGATTGGCGGGGCGGGATTACAGTTGTAATGCGCCTGTAGGCACCCGTAGGATCAATTCAACTACGCTCCCTGTGCCATGAACACTGTTGCACCCCACATCCTTGTCGTCGACGACGATCCGGCGCTGCGCGAGCTGATGTCGGACTATCTGTCGGAGAACGAATTCCAGGTCACCGCGGTCGCGAGCGGCGCCGAGATGAATGCGGTCCTGCAGAACAGCGTGATCGACCTGGTCATGCTCGACCTCCGCCTGGCCGGCGAGGACGGCATGAAGCTGGCGCGCGGCCTGCGCGAGACCAGCGAGGTGCCCGTCATCATCGTCACCGGCAAGCAGGACGAGGCCGATCGCGTGATGGGCCTGGAGATCGCCGCCGACGACTACGTGACCAAGCCCTTCAGCAACCGCGAGATGCTGGCGCGGATCCGGGCGGTGCTGCGCCGCTGCCAGTCCCGGGCCGACGCCGCGCCGCAGAGCCGCAGCACCAAGCGCCGTGCCTACCGCTTCGCCGGCTGGGAGCTCAACCTGCTGGCGCGCCGGCTGACGTCGCCGGAAGGGCAACGCGTCGAACTCAGCAACGGCGAGTTCAACCTCCTGCTGGCGCTGTGCGAACAACCGCAGCGCGTGCTGTCGCGCGACCAGTTGCTCGAGATGTCGCGGCTGCACGGCGCGGAGGTGTACGACCGCTCGATCGACGTGCAGATCCTGCGCCTGCGCCGCAAGATCGAGGCCGATGCCTCGGCGCCGAAGATGATCCGCACCGAGCACGGCGCGGGCTATGTCTTCGAGCCCCAGGTGCAAGTGGTGCACTGAGGCATAAAGACACTGGCGGCCTCGCTCAGCGCGAGGGCCCGTCGTCCGCATCGAGCTGCGTGCTCGATGCGTCGAGCCGGTCGACGCGCCGGCCCAGTTCACCGACCTGCCGCCGAAGCGTCGCGATGCTGGAGCGCAGGTCGTCGAACTGTTGAGCGTTGATCTTCGATTGCCGCTCCAGCGCGGACAGCAGCAGTTCGGTGATGTCGGGCATGGCTTCTTCTCCCCGCCGCGCTCAGCGACCTGTTTCGAAGAGGAACCAGGCGCGCCGCTCGGTCTCGTCGATCCAGACCTCCGGCACGCTGGCCGTGGCGACGTCGCCATGTGCGTCGCACAGCGCGTGTGTCGCGCGCATAGAGGTCTCGCGACGGGCGATGGCGTTTTCGAGGGTGAGAGTCATTGCATGGGCCTTGGGTGTGCATCGGGTTGAAGGATGAACCACCCTTGGATGCGCTGCAGGTGGTCCATGGCTGAACTTTGAAGCGCCCGCGTTGCCACGCGATTGCAGCCGGCCCCTTTTCCGGTCGACTTCCGCTACAGCTGAAACACGAGGGTGTCCACCCGAAACCACGACGCAATGGCGGCCCTGGACGATCGGTCCCCATGCCGATCAAGGACGCCTCATGAATGACGACAGCATTCGCCCGTACCAGCGGCACGCCTTCCACAAATCCGTGCCGATCCGTCTTCGGCGTTCATTCCCCTGACAGGAGCTGGTTCCATGACCTTGCATCAAGCACTCTGGCGCTGCCGCATCGGCGCCGCCCTCAGCGCCTTCGTTTTCCTGGCGGCCTGCGGCGACTCGAAGCCCCATGCGCCCGTGGCGCAGGCGCCGGAAGTCGAAGTGGTCGCCGTGCACCGCCAGCCCGTGCCGGTCCGCACCGAACTGCCGGGCCGCACCTCGGCCTATCTCGTGGCACAGGTGCGCGCGCGGGTCGACGGCATCGTCCTCCAGCGCGAGTTCGAGGAGGGCTCGGACGTCAAGGCCAACCAGCCGCTCTACACCATCGACCCGGCACCGTATCGCGCCGCGCTGGACAGCGCCCTCGCGACCTTGCAGAACGCGCAGGCCAACCTGGTGTCGGCCACTGCGCTGGCGCAGCGCTACAAGCAGCTCATCGGCGCGAACGCCGTGAGCAAGCAGGACCTGGACAACGCGGTCGCCGCCCAGGGCCAGGCGCAAGCGTTGGTCGCCTCGGGCAAGGCCGCCGTCCAGACCGCGCGCATCAACCTGGCCTACACCGAGGTGGTATCGCCGATCAGCGGCCGGGTCGGCATCTCGCAGGTCACGCAGGGGGCCTACGTGCAGGGGAGTGCGGCGACGCTGATGTCCACCGTGCAGCAACTGGACCCGATCTACGTCGACCTGAACCGCTCGAGCCTTGCCGGCCTGCAATGGCGCCGCGACATCGCCTCGGGCAAGTTGAAGCTGGCCGGCCCCGACGCGACGAAGGTGCTGCTCACGCTGGAAGACGGCAGCCGCTATCCGCTGCCCGGCGCGCTGGAGTTCACCGACGTCACGGTCGACGCGGGCACGGGCTCGGTCACGGTCCGTGCCGTCTTCCCGAATCCGAAGCACGTGCTGCTGCCGGGCATGTTCGTGCGGGCCAGCATCGACGAAGGCGTGGACGAGCGCGCGCTGCTGGTGCCGCAGGTCGGCGTCACGCACGATCCGAAGGGCCAGGCCACGGTGCTCGTGGTCGGTGCCGATGACAAGGTCCAGCTCAAGACCATCCAGGCGACGCGCACCCTTGGCGACCAATGGGTGGTCGACGGCGGCCTGTCGGATGGCGAGAAGGTCATCGTGGCCGGCCTGCAGAAGGTCAAGGACGGGACGCTGGTCAGGCCGGTGGAGAAGGACGCGCCGGCCGCTGCCACCACGCCGGCCGATCGCCCCGTCGTCGCCTCCAGCACCAACTAGACGAGGTGCGACGATGGCCAGATTCTTCATCGCGCGCCCGATCTTCGCGATCGTGCTCGCCATCCTCGTCATGCTGGCGGGGGCCCTGTCGATCTTGACGCTGCCGGTCGAGCAGTATCCGCAGATCGCCCCGCCGACGGTGCAGATCACCACGAGCTACCCCGGCGGGTCCGCGACCACGGTGCAGGACACGGTGGTCCAGGTGATCGAGCAATCGATGAGCGGGCTCGATCACCTCCTGTATCTGTCCTCGGCCAGCGACGACACCGGGCAGTCGACCACGACATTGACCTTCGCGCCCGGAACCAATCCGGACATCGCCGAGGTGCAGGTGCAGAACAAGCTGCAGCTCGCCACGCCGCTGCTGCCTGCGCAGGTGCAGCAGACGGGCGTGCGCATCACCAAGTCCAGCAGCGCTTCGCTGCTCGTGGCCGGCTTCGTGTCGACCGACGGCAGCATGACCAAGTTCGACATCGCGAATTACGTCGTGTCCCATGTACAGGACCCGGTCAGCCGGATCGATGGCGTGGGCAACCTCAACGTCTTCGGCACGCAGTACGCGATCCGGATCTGGCTCGACCCGCAGAAGCTCTACAGCTACGCGCTCACGCCGGTGGACGTGAACACCGCCGTGACCAACCAGAACGTGCAGGTCTCCGGCGGCCAGCTCGGCGGCGCGCCCGCCGTCGGCAACCAGCAGCTCACCGCGACGATCACCGCCGCGACGCTGCTGCGCACGCCCGAGGAGTTCGGCGCGATCCTGCTGAAGGTGATGCCCGACGGCTCGCAGGTGCGCCTGCGCGATGTCGCGCGCATCGACCTGGGGGCCGAGAACTTCGCCGTCGATACGCGCTACGACGGCAAGCCGGCGGCAGGCATCGCGGTCCAGCTCGGCACCGGCGCCAATGCACTGCAGACGGCCACGGCGGTGCGCGCGCGCATCGAAGAGCTCTCGCGGTACTTCCCACCCGGACTCAAGGTGGTGTACCCCAACGACTCGACGCCCTTCATCAAGGAGTCGATCAAGGAAGTCGTGAAGACGCTGTTCGAAGGCATCGCGCTGGTGTTTGTGGTCATGCTGCTCTTCCTGCAGAACATCCGGGCCACCCTCATTCCCACCATCGCGGTGCCGGTGGTGCTGCTCGGCACCTTCGGCGTGATGGCGGCGCTGGGCTTCACGGTCAACACACTGTCGATGTTCGGCCTGGTGCTGGCGATCGGCCTGCTGGTGGACGATGCGATCGTCGTGGTGGAGAACGTCGAGCGCGTGATGGAGGAAGAGGGCCTGCCCGCCGTGGAGGCAACGCGCAAGGCGATGGGCCAGATCTCCGGCGCGCTCGTCGGCGTCGCGATGGTGCTCTGCGCGGTGTTCGTGCCGGTGGCGTTCTCAGGCGGCACGGTCGGCGAAATCTATCGCCAGTTCTCGCTCACGATCGTCGCGGCGATGCTGCTGTCGGTGTTCGTCGCGCTCACGCTCACGCCGGCGCTGTGCGGGTTGATCCTCAGGCCATCCCATCCGGACAAGGGCAGGAAGGGCTTCTTCAACTGGTTCAACCGGACATTCGACAGCTCGCGCGATCGCTACGTTCACGGCGTGCGCCATGTGATCGGACGCGCCGGCCGCTGGTTCGCGATCTACGCGGTGATCATCGCGGCGGTGGCATGGCTTTTCGTCCACCTGCCGACGTCCTTCCTGCCGACGGAAGACCAGGGCTTTGTCTACATCCAGGTGCAGACGCCGCCCGGCGCGACGATGGAACGCACGGGCAGGGTGCTCGACACGATCCAGGGCTACCTGGCAAAGGACGAGCGGGACACCGTCGAGAGCAGCTTCATCGTGAACGGCTTCAACTTCGCCGGACGCGGACAGAACCAGGGCCTGGTGTACGTGCAGCTCAGGGACTGGCATCAGCGAAATCGCCCCGAGCTGAGCGCCGATGCGCTGAACGCGCGACTGGCGAAGCACTTCGCGTCGTATGAGGACGCAGTGATCATCCCCATCAATCCGCCCGCCATCCAGGGCCTGGGCACCGCCTCGGGCTTCGACTTCGAACTGGAGGATCGCGGCGGCGTCGGCCACGAGAAGCTGACGCAGGCGCTCGACAAGCTGCTGGAACTCGCCCGGCACGACCCCGACCTCGCGCTGGTGCGGCGCAACGGGCTCGCCGACAACCCGACCTTCAAGGTCGATGTCGACCGCGAGAAGGCGAGCGCACTCGGCGTGGCCATCCCGGATGCCGACCAGACTTTCTCGATCGCCTGGGGCTCGAAGTACGTCAACAACTTCCTCGATACCGACGGCCGCATCAAGAAGGTGTACCTGCAAGCCGACGCGCCGTACCGCATGAATCCCGAGGACCTGGACCGCCTCTACGTGCGCAACGGGCAGGGCGGCATGGCGCCGTTCTCGTCCTTCGCCAAGGGGACGTGGACCTTCGGCCCGCCGCAACTCCAGCGCTACAACGGCGTGCCCGCGGTCGAGATCCAGGGGCAGGCCGCGGCCGGCCGCAGCACCGGCCAGGCCATCGCCGCCATGGAACGGCTGATGAAGCAGATGCCGGAGGGCATGGGCTACGAGTGGACAGGCGTTTCGCTGCAGCAGCAGCAGTCCGGCTCGCAGGCACCGTATTTCTATGCGCTGTCGATCCTGGTGGTGTTCCTCTGCCTCGCCGCGCTGTACGAGAGCTGGGCGATCCCGCTGTCGGTGTTGCTGGTCATCCCGCTGGGCGTGCTCGGCGCATTGGGCGCGACGACGCTGGCCGGCCTGTCGAACGACGTCTATTTCCAGGTCGGGCTGCTCACGACGATCGGCCTGTCGGCGAAGAACGCCATCCTGATCGTCGAGTTCGCCCGCGACCTGCAGGCGAAAGGGAAGAGCGCGCTGGATGCGGCCATCGAGGCCGCCCACATGCGCCTGCGGCCGATCGTCATGACCTCGCTGGCCTTCGGCCTCGGCGTGCTGCCGCTGGCGCTGGCCAAGGGCGCCGGCTCCGCGAGCCAGAACGCGATCGGCATCGGCGTGATCGGCGGGATGGCGACGGCCACCTTCCTCGCGATTTTCATGATTCCGATGTTCTATGTCGTGGTCGCCGCCAGGCTGGCGCGGCCCAAGGCTTCGACGACGCCGTCAGCCGCCGTTGCAAGCCCAGAAGGAGTCTGAAATGCATGTCCTAAAGCATGGCGTGATCGCATTGGCGGCCGCAATCGCCTTGGCCGGCTGCTCCCTGCAGCCGATCTACCAGAGGCCCCCGGCACCGATTGCTGCCGCGTATCCGTCGGGCGACGCCTACGGAATGCCGGTAGCGGCGGTCCCGGGCGCGACACCCGCTGCGGACATCGGCTGGCGCAATTTCCTTTCGGACGAGCGCCTGCAGCGGCTGGTCGAGCTTGCGCTGCACAACAACCGCGACCTCCGCGCGGCGGTACTGAACGTGGCACAGGTGCAGGCGCAATACCGGGTGCAGCGCGCGGCCCTTTATCCGCAGGTCACTGCCGGCGCGGGGGGCTCGCAGTCGCGAACGCCCGCCAGCCTGACGCAGAGCGGCGAGACGCTGGTCGCGCATTCGGCGTCGGCGGAGCTGTCGGTGGCTTGGGAGGTCGACCTGTTCGGCCGGCTGCAGAGCCTCAGCGATGCGGCGTTCGAGCAATACCTCGCCAGCGCGCATGCGCGGCAAGCCGCGCAGATCCTGCTGGTCTCGCAGGTGGCCGACCAGTACTTCACCGTGCTCGCGTTCGACGAGCAACTCGCCGTCACACGCAAGACCCTCGAAGCCACGACCGGCTCGCTCGCGATCGTGCAGCGCCGGTTCAATGTCGGCACCGCATCGGATCTCGACCTGACGCAGGCACAGACGCTGGTCGAACAGGCCCGGGCCAACGATGCCGAGCAGGTGCGCCTGCGGGCGCAGGCCGAAAACGGGCTGGTGCTGCTCGTCGGCGAGCCGCTGCCGCCGTCCCTGCCGCAGCCGGTGCGGCTGAGCGAGCAGGCCATCCGCGACGACGTGCCCGCCGGCCTGCCGTCCGATCTGCTCACGCGCAGGCCCGACGTCCTGCAGGCCGAAGCCGTGCTGCGTTCGGAGAACGCGGACATCGGCGCGGCACGCGCGGCCTTCTTTCCGCACATCACGCTGACCGGCGCATTGGGCACGGCGAGTTCGTCGCTGGGCGGGCTGTTCGGCGCCGGCGCCAGCGCATGGTCCTTCGTGCCGGCGCTCACCTTGCCGATCTTCGACGCGGGCGCCAACCAGGCCAACCTCGACGTCGCCAAGGTGCGCAAGGACATCGGCATCGCGCAGTACGAGAAGACGATCCAGACCGCGTTCCGCGAGGTGTCCGACGGCCTGGCCGCCCGCGGCACCTACAACGACCAGCTCGTCGCCGCACAGCGCTACGCCGAGGTCGAATCACGCCGCCTGGGGCTCGCGCAGGTCCGCTACGACAGCGGCGTGGACGGCTACCTTGAAGTGCTCACGGCGCAACAGGACCTCTACAACGCGCAGCTCTCGCTGGTGTCGGTGCGCATGAATCGCCTGGAAAGCCTGGTCGACCTGTACCGCGCGCTGGGCGGCGGCTGGATCCCCGACACCGGCGACGACAGCGATCTCGCGCACGTCGCCAGCAGCGGCAGCAACGCCAGGTAGCCCGCCGCGACGGGCCATGTTTCAAAAGAAACCGTGCCCGTTTCAGCCGCATCACGCGTTCGCCGCGTCGCAATCCGGCGGCAACCGCCGGATCCGACAGTAGAGGCACCGGGACAGATGCAAGTCGTCCGGTTTTTTCAAAGAGATCGCCGGATGCGTGTCTGTCGGCGCCACCTCTCTCCTTCATTCAGACGCGCGAAGGAAATCATCATGAAGAAGTTCAACCTCACCATGGGCCTGCTGGCCACCGTCCTGACCCTCTCCGCCACCGTGGCGTCCGCGCAGGTGACCCGTGCCGAAGTCAAGGCACAACTCCAGGCCGCGCAGGCCAGCGGCCAGCTCGCCGCGCTCGACGGCGAGGACAGCGGCTCGGCCTACCTGGCCTCGCACTTCCACTCGACCGAATCGCGCGGCGAGGTGAAGAGCGAAGTCAAGGAAGCCCGTGCCGACCACACGCTGAACGTGCTGGACGGCACCGACAGCGGCTCGTTCTACCTGTCGCGCCACGAGACCCT
The DNA here is from genome assembly GCF_051216375.1 of Variovorax glacialis. Classification (NCBI taxonomy): domain Bacteria; kingdom Pseudomonadati; phylum Pseudomonadota; class Betaproteobacteria; order Burkholderiales; family Comamonadaceae; genus Variovorax; species Variovorax glacialis. Next base: position 197,504 of record NZ_JBPJZT010000007.1, read on the forward strand.
CGACACGCCGCGCGCGGAAGTCAAGGCCGAACTCGCCGCCGCGGAAAAGAACGGCACGCTCGACCAGCAGTACGGCGAGGACAGCGGTTCGTTCGAACTGTCGGCCAACCGCTACCCGCACGCCAAGCGCGCGGCCGTCGCCTCGAACTGAGCATGCGGGGTCCGGCGGCATGTTCCTCCTCGACTTCCCCTGGTACCGCGTCGTGGCGATCGCGGGACTGACATGGCTGGCAGCCGCCGGACCCATGCCGGTCTTCGCGACGCATCTCGCCGACCATGCGACGACGAGCCTGTCCGCGCCGGACCGCGCCAGCGCGCGTAACGGGACCGTCGCCAAAAGCGCGCCGTGTACCCCGCGCCTACCCGGAAGTCAAGCGAAGTCAGGGTAGTACGTGGCCGCACCTAATGGCTTAGGTGCTCGCACGGGCCGTCAGCACGTGCGCGCCACGATTTTCAACGCCTGCACGGGCGACTAGTCTCCACGGTGCCCGCAAAGCGGAGCGACGACAGGAGACGAGGATGCCCGCACTTTCGGCGATTGACCTGGCCATGTTCCTGCTCGAGACGCCAGCCCGGCCGTTCAACATCGGCCCGCTGGTTCTCCTGCGACCGCCAGAGGGCTTCAAGGGAAACTTTGCCGACAAGCTGCATGCGAAGCTGCTCAAGCGCCCGCCGGGTCCGCCCTTCAACTACCGGTTCAGGAAATCGCTGACCCGACTGCCGTCGGTCGAGCCCATGGCCGACCCCGACATCCGCGAGCACGTCCACCGGCTGACCCTGGACGACGCGACGATGGACGAGTTGCTGAAGGAAGTCTGCGCGCTCCACGAGACACAGCTCGACCGCTCGGGCCTGCTCTGGCAGTTCCATGTCATCGACGGGCTCGAAGATGGCCGCGTGGCGCTCTACGGCAAGGCGCACCACGGCATCATCGACGGACGCACCTTCGTCAAGGCCGTCACGGCCTGGCTCAGCGACGATCCGAAGGACAAGGAAGTGCGCGCCCTGTGGGATGGCGTGCCGCGCTCCAGCACCGCGACCAAGGAGCGCGCGGACATGGTCCAGCAGCTCTTGAACGCGAGCAACCAGGTCACGGGCGCGCTGGTGTCCGCAGCCGGCCTGTACGGCATGGTCGTCCAGCAGGGACTGCGGTCGCTGAGCTTCGGCAAGGAACTGGCGCTGCCTTTCCTGAAGGTGTCCTCGGCCTTCGATGGCGCGCTGTCGTCAAGGCGCAGCTATGCCTACTGCACCTTGCCGCTGCCGGAGATGAAGAGCCTCGGCAAGGCGCACGGCGCGACCATCAACGACCTGCTGCTGACCGCGCTCGACATGGCGATGCGGCAGTACCTGCGCAAGCGCGGCGGCTCGCACAAGGAGCCCCTGGTGGCCGACATGCCGGTGGCACTGGCCGACGCGAAGGGCGGCAACCAGATCGCGGTGCTCCAGTTTCCGCTGGGCAAGCCCGGCGCCACGGTGGCCGAACGGCTGGCCGCGATCCGTGCCGAAACGGGTCAGCTGAAGGAGTCGCTGAAGACACTCAGCAGCGACACGGTGATGCTCTACACGACCATCGTGCATGCGGTGCCGCTGCTGATGGAAATGGTCGCCGCGAAGGCCGCGCCGCGCCTGTCGAACCTGATGGTGTCGAATCCCTTCGGCCTCACGGGCCAGCCCTACCTCATGGGCGCCGCCGTCGAACTGGTGCTGCCCGTGTCGGTGGTGGCGGCCGGGCACAAGCTCAACGTCACCGCCGTCACGCTGGGCGAGCGGCTGCAGCTCGGCTTTCTCGCGATGCCCGAGGCGGTGCCTCACATCGAGGAGCTGGCGCGCTTGACCGAGCAGGCGTTCGAAGAACTGCGGGCCACCCTGGGTGCGGGCGATCCGGCGGCCGAACCTGCCGTTGCATCGCAGGAGAAGCCGACCAAGGTCGCGGCCAGGACGCCGCGCAAGCGCCCCGCCAAGGCGCCCGTAAAGCGAGCGAGGGCCGCGCCGGCCAAGCGCGGTGCGAGGTCTGCATCCGCCTGATCCCCTGCCTTTTCGATCAAGAACCAATACCAGGAGACGCCCCATGAAGAACGCATCCGTCGCGACCTGTGTCGGCGTCGCGTTGCTGGCCTGCGCAGCCGCCATTGCCCAGCCGACGACCGCGCCGCTGCCGCCGTCCAAGCCCGCCACCGCCACCACCGAGCGCGCCAACGAAGCGGTGCGCAAGGCCATGGCGATGAACGACAAGCAGGACATGGAAGACGCCACGCGAGGCAAGCTGGCCGAGCTGAAGGACCCGCTGATCAAGGCCGCGGACGGCAGGATGGTGTGGAACACGCAGCGCTACGACTTCCTCAAGGGCGATGCGCCGGCGACGGTGAACCCCAGCCTCTGGCGCGAGCAGAAGCTCAACACCTCGCAGGGCCTGTTCAAGGTGACCGACGGCATCTACCAGATCCGCGGCTATGACCTCGCCAACATGACGCTGATCGAAGGCGCCACCGGCTGGCTCGTCATCGATCCGCTGTTGACCGAGGACACGGCCCGTGCCGGCCTGAAGCTGGCGATGGAGCACCTCAAGAGTACGAAGCCGGTGGTCGCGGTGATCTACACCCACAGCCATGCCGACCACTTCGGTGGCGTCCGCGGCGTCATCGACGAGGCCGACGTGCGCTCGGGCAAGGTGAAGGTCATCGCGCCCGAGGGCTTCATGGACAACGCCGTGGCCGAGAACGTGCTCGCCGGCAATGCCATGTCACGCCGCGCGAACTACATGTACGGCATCTCGCTGCCGGCCAGCGACAAGGGTTCGGTCGGCACCGGCCTCGGGCTGGCGCTGAGCATCGGCTCGCCGGGCCTGGTCCCGCCGACGGACCTCATCAAGAAGACCGGCGAGGAGCGGACGGTCGACGGCGTGCGCATGCAGTTCCAGATGGCGCAAGGCTCCGAGGCGCCGTCGGAATTCATGCTCTATTTCCCCGACAAGAAGACGCTGTGCCTCTCGGAGGTCGCCACCAAGCTGATGCACAACATCTACACCATTCGCGGCGCCAAGGTACGCGACGCGCTGGAATGGAGCAAGTACATCAACGAGACGCTCGACCTGTATCCCGACGTCGACGTGGCCTTCGCGAGCCACCACTGGCCGACCTGGGGCAACCAGCACATCCGCCAGTACCTGGCGAACCAGCGCGACACCTACCGCTTCCTGCACGACCGTGCACTGCACCTGGCGAACAAGGGCCAGGTGATGGACGAGATCGGCAACGAGCTGTTCTTCCCGAAGGAACTTGCCAAGGATGCGAGTTCGCATGGCTACTACGGCACGCTCAGCCACAACCTGCGGGCGGTCTACAACTTCTACCTGGGCTACTACGACGCCAATCCGGCCACGCTGAACCGCCTGCCGCCCGTCGATGCGGCCAAGCGCTACGTGGCCGCAATGGGTGGCGAGGCCGCGGTCATCGCCAACGGCCGGAAGGCCTTCGACGAAGGGGACTACCGCTGGGTCGCCGAGATGGTGAACCACGTGGTCTTCGCCAACCCGGCCAATGCCGAGGCGAGGGCGCTGCAGGCCGATGCGCTGGAACAGCTGGGCTACCAGGCCGAGTCCGCCACCTGGCGCAATGCCTACCTGATGGGTGCGCTGGAGCTGCGCGCCGGGCCGCGCACCTCGGGCGCGAGTTCGAGCGGACCGGACACCGTGCGCGGCATGACCAACGAGCTGCTGTTCGACTACATCGCGCTGCGCCTGGACCACGAGAAGACCGACGGCATGAAAGCCGCGATCAGCATGGTGTTCAGCGACACGAACGAAGTCTGGGCGCTGGAGCTGTCGAACTCGGTGCTGAACAACACCAAGGGGCGGGTGCTGAAGAACCCCGATGTCACGCTGACGCTCACGCGCCCCGCGTTCCTCGCAATGCTGCTGCAGGGCAAGAAGGTGCCCGAGCTGGTGCAGGCCGGCATGCTCAAGGTCGAGGGCGACCCGAAGGGGTTCGCGGCGGTGGTGTCGAACATCGTCGACTTCGATCCGGTCTTCAACATCATCGCGCCCTGAGCGCGGCGAAGAGGAGGCGAATCATGACCGCGAGGCACTGGCACGCGAGCTGCGGCGACACCCCGACGCCTGACGCTCGGTCGAGCGCAGCGGCGATCTTGCGGCGCGAACTGCGCGACGTGACATGACCGACTTCGACCACGACTGGCTGATCGTCAACTCCGGCTTCGGCGGCAGCGTCTCGGCGCTCCGGCTGGCCGAGAAGGGCTACAAGGTGGCCGTGCTCGAATGCGGCCGGCGTTATCGTGACGAGGATTACGCCGCCAGCTCCTGGAACCTGCGCGACTTCGTCTGGGCGCCAGCACTGGGGCTGCGCGGCATCCTGCGGCTCACGCCCTTCAAGGATGTGTTCATCGCCAGCGGCGCGGCAGTGGGCGGCGGCAGCGTGGTCTATGCCTGCACCCTGTACCGCGGCGCACCGGAGTTCTTCGTGAACCCGCAGTGGGCCGGGCTCGAAGACTGGGCGGCCACGCTCGGGCCCCACTACGACACGGCCGAACACATGCTCGGCGTGAACACCGTGCCATTCCAGAGCGACGGGCAGGAACTGTTGATGGACGTGGCCCGCCATTTCGGCGTGGAGGACACGTTCAAGCGCACACCGGTGGGTATCTTCTTCGGCGAGCCCGGCAGGACCGTGCCCGACCCGTACTTCGGCGGCGAGGGGCCGGCGCGGACCGGCTGCACGCGCTGCGGCGCCTGCATGGTGGGTTGCCGCGTCGGTGCGAAGAACACGCTGGTGAAGAACTACCTGTGGTTCGCCGAGAAGGCCGGCGCGCAGATCCTGCCGGAACACGAGGTGGTCGACATCCGCCCGCTGGGCGCGGCCGATGGCAGCGACGGCTATCGCGTCACCACGCAACGGCCCGGCGCGTGGTTCAACAAGCAGCGGAGAAGCTTCACCACGCGCGGCGTGGTTGTGTCGGCCGGAGCGCTGGGCACCAATCGCCTGCTGGCCAAGTGCAAGCACGGCGGTTCGCTCCCGGCCATCAGCGACCGGCTGGGTGAACTGGTGCGCACCAACAGCGAATCGATCCTCGCCGTGACATTGCCCGACGAGAAGCGCCGGCCGGGCAACGACGTGGCGATCAGTGCCAGCATTCATCCGCGCCCGGACACCCACATCGAGTTCGTGACCTACGGCGCCAAGGGCGACTTCATGTCGACGCAGTTCACCATGATCACAGGCGAGGGCACGCGCGTGACACGCCCGCTGCGGCTGCTGGGCAGCATCGCGCGCCATCCGGTGCGCTTCGCCAAGGTGCTGTGGCCCTTCGGCTGGAGTCGCCGCACGGTCATCTTCCTGGTGATGCAAAGCCTCGACAACGCCATCGCGTTTCGCGCGAAGCGGGGGTGGCTGGGGGGCATCGGGTTGAGTACCGAGCAGGACAAGGACAAGCCCAACCCGACCTTCATCCCGGTGGCCAACGAGGCGGCCGAGTGGCTGGCGCAGAAGACCGGCGGCATCGCGCAGAGCATGGTGCTCGAAGCCACGGCCAACATCCCATCGACCGCGCACATCCTGGGCGGCGCGGTCATCGGCAAGGATGCGAGCTGCGGCGTCGTCGACCGGCACAACCGGCTCTTCGGCTATCGCAACTTCCTGGTCTGCGACGGGGCCGTCATGCCGGCGAACCCCGGCGTCAACCCGTCGCTGACCATCACGGCCATCACCGAAAACGCGATGAGCCACATCCCTGCGGCACAGGCGCAGCACGCATGATTGCCCAGCGGGTCATCGATGCGGCCCTGCGCTTCAGCGTGAGGCGGCTGTGGCGCAAGGGTGTCACCATCGACAGGCTGCGCGAGAAGGCGCGCTTCGCGGACACCTGGCTCCATCGGGGTGCCGGCAGCATCGGCATCGAAGGCGTCGACGCCAACGGCGTGCCGTCGGAATGGATCGGCGGGGAGGGCGCGGCGAAGCGCGGCGTGCTGCTCTATCTGCACGGCGGGGCCTTCTGCCTGCACATGCCCAACGCCTACCGGCAACTGGCCGCGCGCCTGGCCCGGACGACCGGCATGCGGGTGCTGGTGCCGGCCTATCGCCTGGCGCCGGAGCATCCCTTTCCGGCGGGGCTGGACGATTGCAGTGCGGCGTGTCGCTGGATGATGGACCAGGGCTCTGCGCCCGAGCACATGGCGATCGCCGGCGACTCGGCCGGCGGCAATCTGGCGCTGGGCGTCCTGATGCACCTGCGCGATCAAGGGCTGCCACTGCCTGCCTGCGCAGCGCTGATCTCGCCCGTCACCGACCTCACCGGCAGCGGCATCTCGCTGCAGGGCAATGAAGACAGCGACGTGCTGTTCGACCGGCATGCGCTGACGCTGGTGCAGGCCGCCTACCTCGGTGATGCGCGCGCGGACGCCCCCGCAGCATCGCCGCTGTTCGCGGACTGGACCGGGCTGCCGCCGCTCTTGTTCCACGTGTCGAGCAGCGAGATGCTGCTCGACGATTCGCTGCGCGCCGCAGAGCGCGCCCGCGCCCTCGGCGTCGATGCGCAGGTCAGAGTGTGGCCCCGCATGCCGCACGTCTTCCAGATCATCGGCGCGCTGCCGCAGACGAAGGAATCGCTCGACGAGATCGGCGCCTTCATTGTCGAGCGCTGCGGCCTTGCGGCGCAATCCGCGATGCGCGTCGCCGCGCAGCCGATGGCGGCGGTTCCCTAGGAGATCCACCATGGACACCCTCATCCAGCGCATGGAAGACACCTTCGAACGGCAACGCGTGGCCTTCCTGGCGCATCCCTTTCCGAGCCTGTCGGAGCGCAAGGCCAAGCTGAAGGCCCTGCGGGCACTGCTCAAGCGCTACCAGGACCGGATCGCCACGGCGGTCAGCGCCGATTTCGGCAATCGCTCACCGGCCGAGACCAAGCTGGTGGAGGTGCTGGGACCGATCCTCGAGATCAACCACGCGCTGCACCGGCTGCGCCATTGGATGGAGCCGCAGCGCCGTGCGACCGAATTGCTCTTTCTCAGCAACAGCGCGCTCGTCAACTACCAGCCCAAGGGCGTGGTCGGCGTGATCACGCCGTGGAACTTCCCGTTGTACCTGTCGCTGGGGCCGCTGGTCGCCGCGCTGGCCGCGGGCAATCGCGTGATGATCAAGATGTCGGAACTGTCGCCGAGGACCACCGAACTGCTGGCGCAGATGCTTGCCGAGCACTTCCCGCAGGACGAGGTCGCGGTCTTCGGCGGCGAGGTCGCGGAGGCGCAGGCGTTCTCGCACCTCCCTTTCAACCACCTGGTGTTCACCGGCTCGCCTGCGGTGGGCCATCACATCATGCGTGCGGCTGCCCAGCACCTCACGCCGGTCACGCTGGAACTGGGCGGCAAATCGCCGGCGCTGGTGGCGAGCGAACGTGCGGTGGAGATGGCCGCCGAACGCATCGCGCACGGCAAGGCCTTCAGCAGTGGCCAGGTCTGCCTGGCACCCGACTACGCCTTGGTGCCGTGTCCGCAGGTCGATGCCTTTGCGAGCGCCGTGGAGCGCGCCTTCCGGCGCCTGTACCCCACGGTGCAGGGCAACCAGGACTACACCAGCATGGCCTGCGACCCGCATGCGCAACGCATCCGCGAACTGCTGGCCGAAGCCGCCGCGAAGGGCGGGAAGGTCATCGCCTGCGGCGACAACGGGCCGGGGCGACGCATCCCGCTGCACGTCGTCACTGGCGTCCGCGACGACATGCGCATTGCCAGGGAGGAACTGTTCGGCCCGATCCTTCCGGTGGTGGGCTACGACACGCTCGACCAGGCCATCGACTACATCGCGGCGCGACCGCGCCCGCTGGCGCTCTATGCATTCGGATTCGATGGCGCGGATCAGCAGCGACTGACAAACCTCACGCATTCAGGCGGCCTCTGCATGGACGACTGGGGCTGGCATGCCTTCAACCACGACCTGCCTTTCGGCGGCACGGGCAACTCGGGCATGGGCACCTACCACGGCGAGGAGGGCTTTCGGGAGCTGTCGCACGCCAAGGGCACCTTCAAGCGCGCACCGTGGTTCCCGATGGGATTGTTCTATCCGCCCTATGGCAACCTGGTGCAGCGCCTTGTGTTCAGGTTCTACCTGGGCCATGCCGATCCGGCACTCTCGGAAGCACCGCTCGGCCAGCGCGCCGCGCAAGTCCCGTCGCGATGAAGCGGCCGGCCGTCAGCTGGCGGCGACGATGCCGCGCGACGGATTGGGAAACAGCAGCGGCCCGAGCATGCCGCGCTGGAACGGCTTCCATTCGCCCTCGGGCTGCGCGAGGCGGTCGGCCAGCGCGTAGAGCACGGCGGGGTGCGTGTCGAGGCCGAGGTGGCTGCCGAGCAGTACTTCGATGTTCTCGGAGGTCGGCCCGGTGGTCTCCATGCTGCAGCGCCACGCGACGATGCCGTCGGTGCGGCTGAAGATCGACGTGGTCGGCACGCGCGGCGTGCGCGTCACGTGCTTCATGCGTGGTGGATCTTCGGCGCTCTGGCCGCTCAGGCCTTCATAGACGCGCCAAGCATGGGTCGCGCGCGGGCTGCCCTTGAACGGGCTGCCGAGCGTCACGACGCTACGGACCAACCTGGGATGGCGGTTGGCCAGGAAGCGCGCATAGGCACCGCCGAGACTCTTGCCGACCAGGCTCACCTTGCGGCCCTCCTTGGCGTGGAGTTGCTTCAGCTTCTCGACCATGCGGTCCTCCACGCCGGTGCGCGGACCGAAGTTGCGGCCCTGGCCCCAGCCGTGCACGTCGTAGCCGCGGCCCTTCAGGTAGCGCCGCAGCAGGAGCGTCGAGCCATCGCCCGAGGTCAGGCCGGGCAGCACGAGCACCGGATGGCCGTCACCGCGCGGCGCAATCTTCAGCAGCGGCCATAACGCGACCGTCGCGCCGGCTTCCCACAAGGCGCGGACCTCGGCGAGCACGAGCAGGCGAGAGGGCGCGCGAACGGGGCGCGGCACTGCGGTGGATGAGGTGGGTACGGCAGGTGAGTTCATTCCAGATCCCTGGCCGAGATTGTTCCAGCGCGGCCGGATTGAGTCCAATGCATATTCGCCTCGATATCAATGCACGAGATGCAATCGCGCAACCACCCTCGCCGGGTGGCGTGGACTGGGTGAAACCCTCCACCCTGCGCGGGGGGAGGGTGGGAGAGGTCTGCGGCTACGGCTACGACTTCGGCATCCGCCACGCGTTCTGACGCCGAGGGCCGCCGCGCGTCGCTCAGGCGCGCGAACGCCGGGCCGGCCCGAAGTCGACCGGCAGGCTCCCCTCGGTCTTCACTTCCCGCAGCACGATCGCCGACCGCACGTGCGTGACGCCGGCTTGCTCGAAGAGCGTGGTGTGCAGGAATTTCTCGTAGTGCTTGATGTCGGGCACGAGCACCGTGAGGATGTAGTCGGCCGGGCCGGTCGCCGAGACGCAGCGCACGATTTCAGGGCTCGCTTCGACGGCCTTCTCGAAGTCGCGGACCTTCGATTCGTTGTGCCGGTCGAGATTGACCTCCGTCACCGCCGCGATGTTCAGGCCGACCTTCTCGCGATCGACGACTACGGTGTAGCCGCGGATCACGCCCGCGGCCTCCATCTCCTTGATGCGCCGCCAGCAGGGCGTCGACGACAGCCCGACCTTGTCGGCGATCTGCTGCACCGTCTGTCGCGCGTCGCGCTGCAGTTCGAGGAGGATCTGGAGGGAGTAGTTGTCCAGAGGAATGGAATCGGTACTCATGGGGGTTTGGGAGAATGAAATTCTCCGAAATAGGGTCGGTTTGGGGGCATTGAAGAGGATATTCCTCCGCCAGGCGAAGAACAATCCCCGGATGAATACGACCACGATTCCCGCGCCCATCCAGCGCCCCGCCTACCAGCTGTCCGACAGCCTCTGGGCCCGTTCGGGCGCCATATTCCTGACCGGCACGCAGGCCCTGGTGCGCGTGCTGCTGATGCAGCGCCAGCGCGATGCCGCACGCGGGCTCGACACCCAGGGCTTCGTCAGTGGCTACCGCGGCTCGCCGCTGGGCATGGTGGACCAGGCGATCTGGAAAGCCGGTGCGGGCTTCAAGGACGCGGGCATCCGCTTCGTGCCCGCCATCAACGAGGAACTCGGGGCGACACAGGTGCTCGGCACGCAGCGCGTGGAATCGGACCCCGAGCGCACCGTCGAAGGCGTCTTCGCGATGTGGTACGGCAAGGGCCCTGGCGTGGACCGCGCCGGCGATGCGCTCAAGCACGGCAACGCCTACGGCTCGTCGCCGCACGGCGGCGTGCTGGTGGTGGCGGGGGACGACCATGGCTGCGTCTCCTCGTCGATGCCGCACCAGAGCGACCATGCCTTCGTCGCCTGGAGCATGCCGGTCATGCAGCCGGCCAGCGTGGCCGAGTATTTGGAGTTCGGCCTGTACGGCTACGAGCTCTCGCGCTTCTCCGGTGCGTGGGTCGGCATGGCCGCGCTGTCCGAAGTGGTCGAGAGCGCCGGTACGGTCGACCTCGACCAGATCAATGCACGCGTCGCCACCTGGGCCGGTGCCGACACGGTGCGCGCCGCCACGGGCCATCGTGCGCCGGCCGACGGCCTTCACTACCGCTGGCCCGACCTGCCTTCGCTGCGCATCGAATCGCGCCTGGCCGACAAGCTGGAGGCCGTGGCCGCCTTTGCCCGCGTCAACAGCATCGACCGCCACGTGATCGAGAGCCCGCATGCCAAGGTCGGCATCGTGACCTGCGGCAAGGCGCACTACGACCTGATGGAAGTGCTGCGCCGGCTCGAAGTGACGCCGGAAAGTCTCGCGCGCGTCGGCGTCAGGCTCTACAAGGTGGGGCTGAGCTTTCCGATCGAGCAGACGCGCATCCGGGCCTTTGCGCAGGGGCTGGACGAGATCCTCATCGTCGAGGAGAAGGGCGGCATCGTCGAGAGCCAGTTGCGCGACCTGTTCTACAACGCGCCCGCCGGTGCGCGGCCCGCACTGGTCGGCAAGCACGACCGCGACGGGCGGCCGATGGTGTCGGCGCTCGGCGAGCTGAGGCCCTCGCGGCTGATCGAACTGGTGGCGCACTGGCTGTCGGTGCACTTTTCGGACAACGGCGATCTCGGCGACCACTTCCGGCACGTCCGCGACTTCACGCTGCCCGAACTCATGAGCAACGACAGCGACTCGGTCAAGCGCCTGCCGTACTTCTGCGCGGGCTGCCCGCACAACACCAGCACCAAGGTGCCCGAAGGCTCGACCGCGCGCGCCGGCATCGGCTGCCACTTCATGGCCAACTGGATGGATCGCAGCACGGCCGGGCTGATCCAGATGGGCGGGGAGGGTGTCGACTGGGTCTCGCACTCGATGTTCACGCGCACACCGCACGTGTTCCAGAACCTCGGGGACGGTACCTACTACCACTCGGGCTACCTCGCGATCCGCCAGGCGGTCGCGGCGAACGCGACGCTGACCTACAAGATCCTGTTCAACGACGCAGTCGCCATGACCGGCGGGCAGCCGGTCGACGGCGTGATCAGCGTCGATGCCATCGCGCGGCAGGTGGAGTCAGAGGGCGTGAAGCAGGTAGTCGTCGTGAGCGACGCGATCGAGAAGTACGCGCAGATCAAGGGCAAGTTCCCGGCCGGCACCGAGTTCCACGACCGCAGCGAACTCGATGCGGTGCAGCGTCGCCTGCGCGAGATCCCGGGCGTCACCGTGCTGATCTACGAACAGACGTGCGCGGCCGAGAAGCGCCGTCGGCGCAAGAAGGGCGAACTGGTCGAGCCGGACAAGCGCCTCTTCATCAACGAGGCGGTCTGCGAGGGCTGCGGCGATTGCAGCGTGCAGAGCAACTGCGTGGCCGTGCTGCCGCACGAGACCGACCTGGGCCGCAAGCGCAAGATCGACCAGACGAGCTGCAACAAGGACTATTCGTGCGCGAACGGCTTCTGCCCGAGTTTCGTCGGCGTGACCGGCGGCGCGCTGCGCAAGAAGAGCGGGGCGCTCGCTGCCGGGCGCGATGCCTTCCTGCAGCATGTTGCGGCATTGCCGCGTCCGGCCGAAAGAACATGGGACGCGCCCTATGACCTGCTCGTCACCGGCGTCGGCGGCACCGGCGTGGTGACCGTCGGCGCGGTGATCGCGATGGCCGCGCACCTCGAAGGCAAGTCGGCCAGCGTGCTGGACTTCATGGGCTTCGCGCAGAAGGGCGGGGCGGTGCTGAGCTTCGTGCGTCTTGCCGACACGCCCGCGCGGTTGAATCAGGTGCGCATCGACACCCAGCAGGCCGATGCAATCCTGGCGTGCGACATCGTCGTGGGTGCATCGCCCGATGCGCTGCAGACCGTCCGGCATGGCCGTACCCGGATCCTCGCGAACACGCACGAGATTCCGGTGGCCGAATCGCTGCGCAATCCGGACGCCGACCTCAAGGTCGAACTGCTGCTCGAGAAGATGCGATTTGTCGCGGGCCGGGACCAGGTCGAGACTTTCGATGCGCAGACGATGGCGGAGGAATTCCTCGGCGACACGCTCGCATCGAACATCCTCGCGACCGGCTATGCATGGCAGCGCGGTCTCGTCCCGCTGAGCCTCGAGGCGGTGACGCGCGCCATCGAACTCAACGGCGTTGCGGTCGCGGCGAACCTGACGGCCTTCTCGCTCGGCCGGCTTGCCGCGGGCGCACCGCAGGCGATCGAAGGCTTGCGCGGCGCAAGCACGCCCGCCGCGCAGGACGAATCGCTGGAGGCCCTGATCGCCCGTGCACGCCACCATCTCACCGGCTACCAGAACGCCGCCTGGGCGCAGCGCTTCGAGGCGCGCGTGCGCGGCATGCAGCAGCGCGAAGCGGCGCTCCCGGGTGGCGATCCAAGCCTGCCGGTCACACGCAACGCGGCGCGCAGCCTGCTGAAGCTGATGAGCTACAAGGACGAGTACGAGGTTGCTCGCCTCTACAGCGACGGCAGCTTCCGCGAGAAGCTTGCGGAGCAGTTCGAAGGCGACGTCAAGCTCGAATTCCACATGGCGCCGCCCTTCCTGTCGCGGCCGAAGAACGGGCAGCCGCCGGCCAAGATCCGGCTCGGAGCGTGGATGCTGCCGGCCATGAAGTGGCTCGCCCACGGCAAGCGCCTGCGCGGCACGTTTCTCGACCTGTTCGGCCATACGGCAGAACGCCGGCTGGAACGCTCGTTGATCGACCAGCTCGACGCGCGACTGGACGAGTTGATGGCCGAGCTGTCACCCGACAACCAGAAGCTCGCCGCGCAGATCGCCGCCGTGCCCATGACCATCCGCGGCTATGGCCACGTGAAGCTGGCCAATCTCGCACTGGCGCGCGGCCGCGAGGCAGAGCTGATGCATCGCTTCTCGCCCGCTCGCTATCCGAGACCCGCGGCGGAGGCGAAGGCCGGCCAGATCCGCGGGATCGCGGTCGTGGCGACGCATTGACGGCCTACTTGCGTGCGGCCTTGAGCACGTCCGCGATCAGGAAGGCCAGTTCCAGGCTTTGCGACCCGTTCAACCGCGGGTCGCAGGCGCTGCGATAGCGCGCCGCGAGGCCTTCGTCCGTCAGCGCCTGCGCGCCGCCGCGGCATTCGGTGACGTCCTGGCCCGTCATCTCGAAATGCAGGCCGCCGGGGTAGGTGCCCTCCTGTGCATGCGCGTCGAAGAAGCCGCGCAACTCCTGGAGGATGCGTTCGAAATCGCGGGTCTTGTAGCCGTTGGAGGCGGTCACGGTGTTGCCGTGCATCGGGTCGCAGCACCACACCGGCGTGCGCCCGGCGCTGCGCATCGCACGCAGCAGGGGCGGCAGGCGCTCGGCGACCTTGTCGCTGCCCATCCGCGCGATCAGCACCAGGCGCCCGGGCTCGCGCTGCGGGTCGAGCACGTCGGCGAGGCGCAGCGCGTCGTCCGGGCTCGCCGAAGGTCCCAGCTTCACGCCGATCGCGTTGCCGATGCCGCGCAGGTACTCTACATGGGCGCCGTCGCGCTGGCGAGTTCGCTCGCCCAGCCATAGCATGTGGGCCGAGCCGCCGTACCAACGGGCGGTTCGCTCGTCGAACCGGGTCAGCGCCTCCTCGTAGTGCAGGTGCAAGGCCTCGTGCGAGGTGTAGAACTCCACGGCGTGCAGTTGTGGTGCGCGAGAGGCATCGAAGCCGCAGGCCTCCATGAACGCGAGCGACTCCGTGATGCGATCCGCGAGTTCCTCGAAGCGCTCGCCCTGCGGACTGGAGCGAACGAAGTCGGCAGTCCAGCGATGCACCTCGTGCAGATCGGCAAAGCCACCCTGGGCGAGCGCGCGCAGCAGGTTGAGCGTGGTCGCGGAATGCGAATACGCCGTGAGCAGGCGCGCCGGATCGGGCTGCCGCGCTTCCGCCGTAAAGGCACCCCCATTGATGATGTCGCCGCGGTAGGAGGGCAGCGTCAATGCGTCCTGCGTTTCCACGTCCGAGGAGCGCGGCTTGGCGAACTGCCCGGCGATGCGCCCCACCTTCACCACCGGGCAGGCGGCAGCGTAGGTCAGCACGACCGCCATCTGCAGGATCACGCGGAAGGTCGATTCCACCGGCGCCTGGCCGAACTCGTCGAAGCTTTCGGCGCAATCACCGCCCTGCAGCAGGAAGGCCTCGCCCCGGGACACGGCCGCGAGGCGCTGGCGCAATTGCGAGATCTCGCCCGGGAAAATCAGCGACGGCAGGCCGGAAAGACGTCGCTCCGTTTCGCGCAGCGCGTGCGCGTCGCTGTAGGACGGCATCTGAAGCGCAACGCGATCGCGCCAGGAGGATGGACGCCAGTCTTGCAGATGCGACATCATGGGAACTCCTGTTTCGGCCGACCTGACGAAATCGTCTCGCGCATGAGGCAGGCCCAAGGAGAGCTACATGCCGAAACCCAACCACGAGTGGAAGGTCCTCCCTCATGGTCCGCTTCGGGAGATCGACCCCGACATTCATGTCGTCGAAGGCGAGATCCCGATGCCGCTGATGAACCTTCCGCGCCGCATGACCATTATTCGCCTGGTCAACGGCGAGCTGCTGATCTGGAGCGCCATCTCGCTCGAAGAGGAGGACATGGAGACCATCGAGCGCCTGGGTCGTCCCGCGTTCCTCGTGGTGCCCAGCGACCACCACCGACTCGACGCCAGCGCCTGGAAGCATCGTTATCCGGCGTTGAAGGTCGTTACGCCGCCGGGCTCGCGGGCGAGGACGGAGAAGGTGGTGGAGGTCGATTCGACGGCGCCGGACTTCGGCGATCCCGACGTTCGCATGGTCGTGGTGCCCGGGACGGGCGAAGAAGAGGCGGCGTTGATCGTTCGGCGACCGGGCGGCACGACACTGGTTCTCAACGACCTGGTCGGGAACATCCGACACTCGTCAGGGTTCGGCGGATGGGTGTTGCGGATGATGGGACTGGCGGGCGACAAGGCGCAGGTGCCCAAGGCGGTGGCGATGGTGATCGTGGAAAGCAAGAAGTCCTTGGGTGAGCAGCTTCAGGCATGGGCTGCGATGCCGGATCTGAAGCGGATCATTGTTTCGCATGGGGACATCATTGACGAGGCGCCGCAGGGGGTGTTGCGGGAGCTTGCGGCGTCGTTGGGGGAGTGAGGTGTGGATCTGGAATGCTGCCGCCTCCACCGGAACAACGTCCGTTGCCCGATGCAGGGACTGCGCAGCAGCAGGGGCGGCATCGAGGCCAAGCCCTAAGTAGGGGTGCTCCACCTAGCCGAGGGTGGATTCCGTGCAGGGCCCGGAGTACCGACGAAAGGCAAACACCTCTCGCAGTAGAACTAGATAGAAATCGTCCACCCTCCGATGTCGAGGTTTGTCACTGTGTAAGCCTTCTCTCCATTTTCCCAGTAGTACGTCTCAACGCTACTCCAGTAGTGGACACCCTCCTGGTCATAGTTGATAAGCAGAGTGCTGCCATCGTCGCGGGAAATTCTTCGCCAGTCTTCGCGTCCCCACGCGTCCGTGTAGCTCTCCCAGACGCGGTCGCCGCGTTGATTGGCTTGGTCATAGTCGATCCAATGGGAACTGCCGTCGTCCTGCACGACGTTCACGTAGTCCAGGCGACCCGAGGCATCCCAGCGGGTCTCCCTGGTCCTCCAGCCTTGCGAATTGTCCTGGTCGAAGTCGGTCTGGTTGGTACTGCCGTCATCCTGCACGACGTTCACGTAGTCCACGCGACCCGAGGCGTCCCAGCGGGTCACCCTTGTCTTCCACCCGTGCGAATTGTCCTGGTCGAGGTCGGTCTGATTGGTACTGCGGTCGTCCTGGACGACGTTCACGTAGTCCACGCGACCCAAGGCATCCCAGCGGGTCTCCCTGGTCTTCCAGCCGTGCGAATTGTCCTGGTCGAGGTCGGTCTGATTGGTACTGCCGTCGTCCTGGACGACGTTCACGTAGTCCACGCGACCCAAGGCATCCCAGCGGGTCTCCCTGGTCTTCCAGCCGTGCGAACTGTCCTGATCGAGGTCGGTCTGATTGGCGCTGCCGTCGTCCTGGACGACGTTCACGTAGTCTACGCGACCCAAGGCATCCCAGCGGGTCTCCCTGGTCTTCCAGGCGTGCGAACTGTCCTGATCGAGGTCGGTCTGATTGGCGCTGCCGTCGTCCTGGACGACGTTCACGTAGTCCACGCGACCCGAGGCATCCCAGCGGGTCTCCCTGGTCTTCCAGCCGTGCGAACTGTTCTGGTCGAGGTCGGTCTGATTGGCGCTGCCGTCGTCCTGGACGACGTTCACGTAGTCCACGCGACCCGAGGCATCCCAGCGGGTGTCTCTGGTCTTCCAGACGTGCGAATTATCCTGGTCGAAGTCGGTTTGATTAGCGCTGCCGTCGTCCTGGGCAACGTTCACGTAGTCCACGCGACCCGAGGCATCCCAGCGGGTCGCCCTTGTCTTCCAGCTTTGCGAATTGTCCTGGTCGAAGTCGGTCTGATTGGTACTGCCGTCGTCCTGGACGACGTTCACGTAGTCCTTGTGACCCATAGCATCCCAGCGGGTCTCCCTGTGAGTCCAGTTCTGCAGATCTCCCGGGTCGTTCTCAGTCAGATCAATGCTGCCGTCATCCCGCGTGAACTCGATTCGCTCAACACGCCCGTCCGAGTCATAGCTAGTCGTGCGCGTGGCGTAGTCAGTGTTGTTGTTCGCGCCATCCCATTCTGTGACGCGAGAGACTTCGCCGTTTGCATGGTAGGCGGTGGCGCTCTTGTCGCCGTTCGCGGCGGTTTCAGTCTGCCGGTAAACATTGCCGTTCGAATCGAATACCAGTTCCCTGCGGCGGCCATCCTCGTAGATGACGGTCGCGGTGGACGAACCGTCGTCATACACGATGGGATCGGTCACCTTATAGCCCGTTGCATTGAAACTGCTCTTAAGGTGATTCAGCATGTCAATTCCGGCTTGCGAGCCGGCGAGGCCAAGCACTCCGTTAACGTGAGCAGCGTAGTAGTTGACGTAGAAGTGTTCGTAATAGCCAGCCATCTCGTCTCGACTCCCTTGAATGGCGAACTCTTTTGCCTTCTCGTCGCTCATCCCGTTCGTATGGGACTGAGCACTCGAAAACGCCTTGTAAATATCGTTAGTGACAAGCTCGACCCGATTCGCTCGGTGGTACTGGTTGACCGATAGATCGGTCAGGCTATCAAGCTGAGAGCGAAATTCCCAAGATTCATACCGCGCGTCCAATTCATCATCAAGCCTAAGGCGCATAAAGTTTTCGGCACGCTCTGCATTGGAGCGAGTCGAATCATCCAAAGCCCTGTTCGCGGCTTCCCGTGCGTCTTGCATGGCCGGGTCTCCATGCCCGATACCTTCATGCACAAGCGTATCGATCAACTTGAGCACAGCGCCAGGCATATCCGTTGGGTCCGATACAGAGAGAAGATCGGACCGCACAAGGATTTGGCCAGGCGTACCGCCTTTCGGATCAAGGAATTGACCGTCGGCATCCTTCATCTCGGCTGCAGTGGCCGCGCGAAGCGTCCAGCTACAGTTCGCCAGCCCTTCTCGTAGTGCACCCAGCGAGCTCAAGTTTGGATTGTTGATGAGCTCAACGACCTTTGCGATGAGGACCGGATCAGCGCCTCTAAGGCCGGACAGTGCGTTTGCAGTGATGATTGTCATTGGCTGGTTTTCTCCTCTTGGTAGCGGCCGGCCACACTGATCTCGTTAATGCAGCCGGTACTAGTGAATGATTGAGTGACGGAATCCTTCGTCAGAGCTACTTTGATGCTGAAGCCTTGTCCTCGATAGCGTCCGGATTCGCTCCAGCTGAACATGCCCCAGACGTATGCCGGAGGCGATCTACCTGCGACCGCATGCGGCGAGCTATCAAGATCCACGAACGTCGATCCGGTGTAGATCGCCAGTTCATAGGGATCTAAGCAAAATCCGCTTCGTATTGGTGATACAACCAATTGAAGGCTTTGCGTCATGTGGCCGAGCCGCGACGGCTTGAGTACGAAATAGTTCGCGCCAGACGCAAGCTGAGCGTCCGAATGTGGGTGCATGTAGCGCGTGCCACCGACAACGAACACTTTGTGAAAGGTGCGAATCTCCCGAGCCCGGAGCGGTCGCTCGGTCAGCGAGATCCTCATCTTCTGTTCCACCTCCTTAGCAGTCGGCGGCCGTTCGTCGGCAGTCTTCGGATACAGCGTCAGCATGTTGTCCACCAGTCGTTTGATCTCAGGCGGCCAACGGTCCGCAATGCGCGGATCGCGCGGCGGTAGCGGCGTACCTTCCGGCTGCGGCACCAGTGGCGGTGGAGGTATCCCCGTCGTCCCGAGCGGGGAGTTTTCCTCCGGTACCCGGGAGGTCGTGCAGGCCGCGAGGCATGCGACAACACTCAGCAGGACTAGCCCGCATCTACTTCGCGTCATTCTTCTTAGCTCCTTTCGGTAGTGAGTTGACGATGAAACAATCACGGCGCGTACACATGATGTCGCTCCGGGCTCTTGATCGCTTGCAGTCAAGCCTCCCGGATGTCAATCGGACGTGACAAGGTCCACCCGGTTTGCTCTGTGGTACTGGTTAACCGATAAATCGGGGATCGAGGAATTGCCCGTCGGCGAGGCCGATGTTGTCGGCAGCGGTGGCGACGCGGACCGCCCTGGTTCCATTGACCAGCCCATCCCAAAGGGCGTTCAGTGATGTCAATGCCGGATTGTTGATGAGTTCGACGGCTCTCGCGATGAGCGCCGGATCGGAGCCTGTGAGGCCGGAAAGCATGCTTGCGGAGATGATTGTCATAAATTACCTTTCCTTCGTTCGATATCCGCCGCCACCAGCGACGGCGATGTCATTCACACAGGGGTTGCTCGTTACCTGTTGTGTTTTGGAGTCGCGGTCTTGAGTGATCGTGATCGTGAAGCCTTGTGCGAGATAGCGTCCGGGTTCGCTCCAACTGAACATGCCCCAGACATAGGACGGAGGCCGACGATGAGAAGCCGCACGTGGCGAACTGTCCAGATCGACAAACGTCGATCCGGTGTAGACCGCCAACTCGTAGGGACCGAGGCAGAATCCGCTTCGCGCCGGCGATATGACCAGCTCCAGGATTTGAGTCTGCGATTCCCGGAGGATGGTGAAGCGCGCGCCGAGGACGTCAGGAACGTCGGAAGGTGGGTTCATGTAGCGCGTACCGCCAACAATGAACCGTTTGCTGTAAGTGCGGACTTCATCGGGCCGCAGCGGGCGCTCGGTCAGTGTGATCTCCATCTTTTGCTCGATCTCCTTGACGCTTGGTGGCCGCTCATTGGGCGTCTTCGGGTACAGCGTCAGCATGTTGTCCACCAGTCGTTTGATCTCAGGCGGCCAACGGTCCGCAATGCGCGGATCGCGCGGCGGTAGCGGCGTACCTTCCGGCTGCGGCACCAGTGGCGGTGGAGGTATCCCCGTCGTCCCGAGCGGGGAGTTTTCCTCCGGTACCCGGGAGGTCGTGCAGGCCGCGAGGCATGCGACAACACTCAGCAGGACTAGCCCGCTTCTACTTCGCTTCATTCTTCATAGCTCCCCTCGGTAGTGATTGAAATTGATGATGAAACACTCACGGCGCGTGTGCATGCAATCGCTCCTGGGCGCTTGGTCACTTGCAACCGCTACGGACAGAATGGAAAGCTTCATGGGCAGGAAACGCACGGGGGAAGCAAACCCATCCTTTCATTTAGTGCCCGAAAGAAGTCGAGGCTTCGCCGCCGCTTCCCGCTCTACAAACAGTTGCCTCGTCGTGTACGAGACCCAGACTTTTCGAGTCTTGAGAAAGTCCTGCCCGAGGATTCCGGCGTATGGTTTGACGTCGATATCAGACACCTTGAGTTCGACATTGCGGTAGGCCGCTTTTCCGATCTGGATCTTGTCAAAGTGTTGGGAGTAACTCGCCTTTGCAACGCGACTGAGACCGTAGCTCGCCGAACGTGGCGCTTCGGACTTCATCCGGTCAAGTTCCGGAGCTTGTTGGATGAGAGGGTACTGGGTCATCGATATCTTCATAGTGATGTGGCGCCGGGCGGCGGCCCGGTTCATCGTTCGCGCAAGCTGTGCCTGATGCCATCGAGGACCGGATCGAACAGGTACCGCCACGCACTGCGCTCGGTGGTCGGGATGAACACTTCGGCCTGCATGCCCGGAGACAGCACCAGCGGCTGACCCGCGAGCTTGCTGGCGGTGTCCAGTGCTTCAGGGCTCACATTGATGTGCGCGATGAAGTACGGCGCGTTGGGGGCCTGGGGATCGGTCTGGCGATCCGCCCCTACATAGGTCACGCGCCCATCCACCTGAGGCGTCGCACGTGTGCGGTAGGCAGGCAGCATCACATGGGCAAGCGCTCCGTGCGCCATGGTCTTCTGCGCGTCCCGGATGTCGCTCGGCGCAATGCGCGCTTCGATCACCAGTTCCGAATTCGCGGGCACGATGTCCAGCAGCGGCTCGCGCGGGCCGATGGCTGCACCCACGGTATGCACCTTCAGGCCCACGACTTCACCGTCGACCGGGGCAAGCAACTGCTGCCGCGTCTGCGCGTCGAGCGCAGGGCGCAGCGCCTGCTCCGTCTGTGCGAGTTGCGCCGTGATCTCCTTCAACTCGTCAGCCGCCGCACGCGCAAACTCGGTGCGCTGCGCCGAGAGCTTGAGGCGCGTATCCGCCTCTTTCTGCCGCGCCTGAGAGAGCTGGCTCTGGCCCGCCTGCACGCGAGCGCGGTAGTCCGCGACGACCCTCTGCAACTCGGCCAGTCGCGCAGGGCTGATAAAGCCATCGCCTCTCAACTTCTCGTTCATCGCGAGGTCTTGCTGCGCCAGTCTGAGGGCTGATTCGGTGGTGGCGATCAGTTCGCTTTGCGTCCGCGCCTCGCTCTGTATCTGCGCCAACTGTTCACTGAGCCACCTGGCCTGCTCGGTCTGCTGGCGTGCACGCGCGGCGAACAGATCAAGCTCGCGTTGGGCCAGCAGCGTGACCTGTGCCTCGCCCTCGTTGTGCCGCGCGTGCGCGTCCCACGGCTGTTCCAGCGCCTGCAGGTCGGGCGTGAACGACGCACCGCGCGTCTCGGCGCTAAGGCGTTGCACCTTCAGCGTGTTGACGGCCCATTGCTCACGCAGGGACTGCGCGCCTGCCGCCACGCGCGCATCGGCCAGCGTGATGAGGGCTTGGCCCTGCTTTACCCGGTCCCCGTCCCTCACATGAATGGCCGCGACGATGCCGCCCTCGGCGTGCTGCACGGTCTTGCGGTTGCCTTGCGACTTGACTGTCCCCTCGGCAATGACTGCAGCGGCCAGCGGCGCGAGCGCGGCCCAGGCGCTCAGGGCGATGACACCGAGCACGGTGCCGCAAATGCCCGAGCGCAGGGCACGGCGCATTTCATGCCGCCATGCGGGCAAAGGAATGGCCAGGGGATCGTTGGCGGCGGAGTGGTCGGTCGTGTTCATGCACGGGCCTCCCGGCTCGCGATCAGGGCCTGGTTGCGCTTCACCATCCATTGGCGAACCTGCTCGCGCGGGCCGTACTGTTCGACGGCTCCCTGCGCGAGCACCAGGACGTGACTCGCGAGGCCGACGAGGTGGGGGCGGTGCGTGATCACGACGACGGTGCGCCGGCGTTCGCGCAGGCCGTGCAGGCAGCGTTCCAATGCGGCTTCGCCCTCGGCGTCGAGCTGGCTGTTGGGTTCGTCCAACACCACGAGGCTGGGTTCGCCTGCGTCCGGCGTCGCATAGATCGCACGCGCCAGGGCGATGCGCTGGCGTTGCCCTCCGGAGAGCACGTGCGCGCCGGGTTCCTGGCCGATCAGGGTGTCATACCCCTTTGGCAGCGCCGCAATGAGTTCATGTGCGCCCGCGCGCCGCGCCGCGAGCACAACGGCTTCGCTTTGCCCTGGCGTCAGCTTTTCGGTCGGCCTCCACAGGCGCGCAATGTTGTGGGCCACGGTGCCCGTGTGCAGCAAGACGTCCTGCGGGAGAAAGCCCGTGCTCCGTCCACGGGCCTGAGCGCCGTACTGATGCAGAGCCGCACGGTCGAGCGCGACCTCGCCTTGCGTCGGGGCCTGGATGCCCGCAAAAACGCGCGCGAGCGTGCTCTTGCCGCTGCCGCTGGAACCCAGTACCGCGAGCATGCCGCCTGCGGGCAGGTCGAAGCTGACGTTCTGGAGGATCGCAGCCCCGGCAGGCGATAGTCGTACGCCCAACTGACGCACGTTCAGCTCGCCCTTGGTCGGCGGCAGAATCGTCTCGGGCGCCCGGTTCGCCGACTGTGATTCGGACGCCAGGGCGTGCCGCAGGCGGGCGAGCGCGTCGCGTGCCTCCAACTGCTGCTTCCATCCGCCGATCAAAATCTCCAGGGGCGCGAGCGCCTTGCCGAGCAGGATGCTGCCGGCGATCATCACGCCGCCTGTGGCTTGTCCCTGCAAGACCAGCCATGCGCCCGTGGCGAGCATCGCGATCTGCAAGACCTGCCGCGCGAGCTTGCCCAAGCCCTTCAGGCCATGGCCGGGCAGATCTGCGGCCATCCGCGCCGTCGAGGCCTCGTCCCTGATCGCGATGAGCGCGCTGCAGACCTGCCGTTGCTGGCCGTGCGCCTGAAGCACGTCGGTGAAGGCGGCAACCTCGCTGCCCATATGGTGCGCGCGCATGTAGCCTTGTTCGGCCATGCCCACCGCGCCGCGCAAGCGCCATTCGGTGAGCCATGAGAGGCCGATCAGGATCAACATGCCGGATAGCGCAACCGCGCCGAGCAGGGGATGAAAGGCCGCCAACACCAGCAGGTACACCGCGCACCACGGCAGATCGATCAGCGCGAGCAAGGCAGGCCCCCCGACGAATGCGCGCAGGGTGCCGATGTCCCGAAAGAGTTGTTGCGATACCGTGCTTGCCTGCGCGGCGGGGACCTGCAAGGTCAAGGGTATGAGCGCTTGCGTGAGTTGCGCGTCAAGCCCTACGGCTCGTGCCGCATGCCAGCGCACGCGGGCGGTATCGACCACCCACCACGCCGCGAGCGACAGGGCCGCAGCGGCCAGCAGCATAAGCAGGGTCGGTGTGCTGCGGCTGGAAAGCACGCGGTCGTAAATCTGCAGCGTGATCAACGTGGGGATCAGTAGCAACAGGTGCACGACAGCGCCCGCCAGGAATGCGCCAGCCCACTCAGACGAGCTGGGCAATGCGAGGGTTCTCTCGACGCGTACGCGGTTGGCTCTCGTCGCGCGGTGCGGGGGGTGGCCCAGCGAAGTATTGTTGCGCGCGGGCGCTTGGGACTCGGGGAACAAAAGAGGGGCTTTCTTCACTTAAATTTTTGTCGCGGCTCTGATTCGGCCAGTGAGGAAGCAAGGGCGCGCTCCTTGTTCTTGCGACTGAGACTAAGGGGGATGCGTGGCTGCGGTCGATCGGAACAGTCCGAATCGCAATGAAGTGCGCCGCGATGCGCTATCAGACGGTTCTGGAAATCTGTTGAGATTCTTCTGAATGTCTGGAGGGGCTGTCCAAATTTTCGCCGCGACAGATAGGCTTGAGCCACTGCGCGCCACTGCGCGCCACGCGTGGACACACGGCGCGATATACGAACGGAACAGTCCAGGAGGGAGAACCTGATGGGAACACGCTTCAGTCGGCGCACATGGGATGGAACCTACGAGTACTACGAACGAAGAGTCGCTGCGAGAGGTCGAGCGCCGCGAAAATAGCGAATCACGCGCAACCGTGTTCGGACTGGTTGGGCTGCTGTTGGGCGGCATCGTGACCTAACTCGTGCTGGCGAAGTACAGCATGGAGTGGCCGAAGTGGCTGCGCTTCGGCCTCGTTTTGGCGGGAGCGACCATCGCTTGCTGCGCGCTGGCCAAGTTCGCCGATCTCATCTGTAACATCATCGGGGCGGTTGTCTTAATGGCCATCGTGTACGGCATCGGCGCGTTGATCTGGAAGGTTATTTAAGGGCTTCGGCGTTCACCCAGCCTTCCCGCTGCAAGATCTCGATGAAACCCATCTGTACCGCATCGATGAGGTACTTCCTCAGGGTGCGTCCGTCGACATAGGCCGATGCGGCTCGTACGCTCGCGACGGTGTCGCTTAAGCAAGCGAACCCGAGTTGCGCGGCCAGACCTGCGATGTTCGCTTCCCTTGCTGCAACTCCACAGGTGGGTCCTTGCGGACGGAACAGGCACCCTCAGCCCTTCCTCTTCGCCACGGTGCCGGTGGCGCGATCAACGCCGGGGCCAAGTGCAGAAGTCGACTTCTCAAGCCCCGCCACGCCGGTAAACCCCCGGCGCACTGCCGGTCCAGCACTTGAACGCGCGCTGGAACGCCGCCGTATCGGCAAAGCCGAGCTCATGCGCAATGGCGGCCATCGGCACCGTGCTGGTGTTCAGGCGTTGAATCGCCACGTCGCGTCGCAATTCGTCCTTCAACGCCTGGAACGCCGTGCCTTCGACGGCCAGACGGCGCTTGAGTGTCGTCGTCGACATGTTCATGGCACTCGCCGTCGTGGCAAGGTCGGGCCATTGCGGCTGGGTTTCCAGCAGGTGCCTGCGCACGCGCTCGCCGACCGCATCGTCGCCTCGCCGCGGCACGATGATCTGGGCCTGCGCATCGGCCAGAAAGGTGCGCAGTGCGGCCTCGTCGCGGCGCACTGGGCGGCGAAGTCGCTCGGCCTCGAACCAGAGTGCCGACAGCGGCTGCTCGAACTGCAGGGGCGCGGTGAAGATCGCGGCGTAGCCGCCGTTGTAGGGCGGGCTCGCGAAAGCGAAGTCGAAGCGTGCGGCCGGCAACTGGCCGCCGGCCAGCCACGCGAGCAGCCGCCACAGCGCGCGCATCAGCAACTCATGCAGGAAAGTCGGCCGCGCGGTCGACGGACTGGCGAAGCGCAGGCCCCAGCCGGCCAGCGGCCCTTCGCACACGGCATCCAGCACGAGGTCGTCCTGCAGCAGCAAGAGCGTCCTTGCAATGCGACGCATGGCCGCTTCCAGCGTGGGCGCCCCCAGCGCGGAGTGGGCGATCAATGCAAAGCTTCCGCGCCTGAGCGGTCGAGACAGGAAGCCCAGCATCTCGTCATCGAGGCGGTTCGTCAGCAACTGGAACAAGGCCACGTACTGCGCCGCGCCGACACGGGCCCCGGGCATTGCGAGCAGTTCGGGCGCAATGCCGGCGTCGGCGACGAAGCTGTCAGTGGAAACGCCACGTGCCACCACGCCGGACAGCATGCCGTGCACAAACGCGATCGGGATCGTGACCGGGGGCTTTTGCGTCATGCACGAGGGCGTCCTGATTTGAGCTTTTCTGCCATTGAAACGACCTGAAACGCAATGGCGCGCAAGGTCATCGGTTTCTACCATTCGCCTTGCACACAAGACACCCGTGCATTCACGGGTGAGAAGGAGACAAGCATGTACCTGACCCAGAGTTTCCATCGCGCGATCTCGACACGGCCGGGGGCCATCGCCAGCGTGTACCGCGACCGGCGTCGAACCTTCGCGCAGATGGGCGACCGCGTGGCGCGCTTGGCCGGCGCCTTGCGGAAGCTCGGGCTCCAGCCCGGCGACCGCGTCGGCATGCTGGCCTTGAATTCCGATCGTTACCTCGAGTACTACATGGCGGTGTACTGGGCCGGTTGCGCGGTCAATCCGGCCAATATCCGCTGGAGCGCCGCCGAGATCGCCTTTTCGCTCGACGATTGCGACACCCGGGTGCTGATCGTCGACGATCAGTTCGCACCGATGGTGCCGGAGTTGCTTCGGCGCTCCGTGGCGCTGCGCACGTTGATCCATGCCGGCGATGGCGCCACGCCCGAAGGCATGCTGTCGTACGAGACGCTGATTGCCGAGTCCGAGCCGGCGGAAGACGCCGGGCGTGGCGGCAGCGACCTGGCCGGCGTCTTCTACACCGGCGGCACCACCGGCTTCCCGAAGGGCGTGATGCTGTCCCACGCGGGCCTCTACGTGAACGCCCTGGCGATCGTCGCGGAAGGTGCCGTGCGCGATGGCGACATCGGCCTGCATGCCGCCCCGATGTTCCATCTGGCGGACGGCGCCTTCATGAACGCGATGTTCGCGTGCGGAGGGACTCACGTGATGATCCCCGCGTTCACGCCGCTCGCGGTGCTGGAGGCGATCGGGCGCGATCGCATCACCGCATCGCTGCTGGTGCCGACGATGATCCAGATGACGGTGGACCATCCGGAAGTGCCCCGGCACGACCTGTCCAGTCTGCGCAGCGTGATCTACGGCGCCTCGCCGATCAGCGAGGCCCTGATCGACCGCGCCACGCGGGCCCTGCCGCGGGTCGGCTTCTTCCAGGCCTACGGCATGACGGAGCTCTCACCGGTAGCGACGATGCTCAGGCCGGAATTCCACACCCGGGAGGGCCGGGCCCTGGGCAAGGTCCGTTCCGCGGGCCGCCCGACCTACTGCGTCGAATTGCGCATCGAGGACATCGACGGAAGCGAACTGCCGCGGGGAGAAGTCGGCGAGATCGCCGTCAAGGGGCCCGGAATGATGCTGGGCTACTGGAACAGGCCGGAAGAATCCGCCCAGGCCCTGCGCGGCGGCTGGATGCACACCGGCGACGCCGGGCGCATGGACGAGGAGGGCTTCGTGTTCGTCGTCGACCGCATCAAGGACATGATCGTCACCGGTGGCGAGAACGTCTACTCGGTCGAGGTCGAGAACGCCGTGCTCCAGCACGCCTCGGTCGCCGCCTGCGCGGTGATCGGCATCCCGTGCGACAAGTGGGGCGAGCAGGTGCATGCGGTGGTGGTGCTCAAGGCCGGCGCTGCCGCCACGGGCGAAGACATCCAGGCGCATTGCAAGACGCTGATCGCCAACTACAAGTGCCCGCGCAGTATCGAGTTCATTGCGGCGCTGCCGCTGTCCGGGGCGGGCAAGGTGCTGAAGACCGCATTGCGCGCGCCGCATTGGGAGGGCCGGGAGCGGGCCATCGCCTGACGGTGGCCGTTCCTGCCCATTCACTTCCTTCTTCTCTCCACGGTTTCAGGAGCATTCGATGAGCCAGAACGTCTTCGTCGCCGGGGTCGGCATGATCCCCTTCACCAAGCCCGGCACCAACGAGCCCTATCCGCAGATGGCCGCGAAGGCCACGCGCGCCGCACTGGCCGATGCCGGCATCGGCTACGAGCAGGTGCAGCAGGCCTACGTGGGCTATGTTTACGGCGACTCCACCGCCGGCCAGCGATCGCTCTACGAAGTCGGCATGACCGGCATCCCGGTGGTCAACGTCAACAACAACTGCTCCACCGGCTCGACGGCGCTGTTCCTGGCCCGGCAGGCGGTGGCCAGCGGCGCCGCCGACTGCGTGCTGGCGCTCGGCTTCGAGCAGATGAGCCCCGGGGCGCTCGGGGCGGTGTTCAAGGACCGGCCCAGCGCTTTCGAGCGCTTCGACGCCGCCACGGACGAACTCGTCGGCCAGGGCGATGTGCCGCTCGCGCTGCGCTACTTCGGCGGGGCCGGTCTGGCGCACATGGAGCAGTACGGGACGAAGTTGTCCACCTTCGCGAAGATCCGCGCCAAGGCCAGCCGTCACGCGGCGAACAACCCGCTCGCGCTGTTCCGCAACGTCGTCACGGAAGAGGAAGTCATGAACTCGCCCATGATGTGGCCCGGCGTGCTGACCCGCCTGATGGCCTGCCCGCCCACCTGCGGCGCGGCCGCGGCCATCGTCTGTTCGGAGAAGTTCGCCAAGGCCCACGGCCTGGATCGCAGCGTGCGCATCAAGGCGCAGGCGATGACCACCGATCGCCCGGTCACCTTCGAGGCGCGCGACATGCGCGAGGTCGTCGGCTTCAGCATGGCCCAGGCCGCGGCCCGGCAGGTCTACGACGCGGCCGGGGTCGGCCCGCAGGACATCGATGTCGTCGAACTGCACGACTGCTTTGCCCAGAACGAACTTCTCAGCTACGAAGCGCTCGGCCTGTGCCCGGTGGGCGGCGCCGAAAAGTTCGTCGACGACGGCGACAACACCTATGGCGGCCAGGTCGTGACCAACCCGTCGGGCGGCCTGCTCAGCAAAGGCCATCCGCTGGGTGCCACGGGCCTGGCGCAGTGCACGGAACTGGTCCAGCAACTGCGCGGCACCGCGGACAAGCGCCAGGTCCAGGGTGCGCGGCTGGCGCTGCAGCACAACCTCGGGCTCGGCGGCGCCTGCGTCGTGACCCTCTACGAACGCGTCTGAGAGGCAAGCCATGATCGACAGGAAATGGATCGGCCACGAACTGCCTGCGTCGGTGCTGCCGATCGAGCGCAGCCGGCTGCAGTTCTTCGCCAAGGCCATCGGCGAGACGGACCCGCTCTATATCGACACGGCCGTGGCGCGGGACGCCGGCTATCCGGACCTGCCGGCCCCACCAAGCTTCCTGTTCGCGGCCGAGCTCGACTCGGGTGCCGCGTTCCGGATGGTCGAGGACCTGCAGATTCCCATCGCCAAGCTGCTGCATGGCGAGCAGAGCTTCGTCTACCACCGCTCGGCCTGCGCTGGCGACACGGTGACGGTGCGCTCCACCATCAGCGACATCTACGACAAGAAGAACGGCGCGCTCGAGTTCGTCGTCAAGACCTCGCGCGCCACCAATCAACGCGACGAACTGGTCGCCGAGTTGCGCTCGGTGCTGGTCTGCAAGAACTAGGCACAGCCCCAGGCTCGTCCACTTCGCGTGGCTCCCACACCCCCTTGCAGGGGGCAACACCGGCGGGCCGGCAAAGCCGGTCCCGCGGTGATTCTCGACAAAGGAACAACTTGCGATGTCTCAACACACATTCGAATCCGTTCACGTCGGTGACGAGCTGCCCGCCCTGCAACTGCCGCCGGTGAACCGCACGACGCTGGCATTGTTCGCCGGCGCCTCCGGCGACCACAACCCCATCCACATCGACCTCGACGTGGCACGCCAGGCCGGCATGCCCGACGTCTTTGCGCAGGGCATGCTGGGCATGGCCTGGCTCGGCCGCCTCATCACAGGCTGGGCGCCCCAGAGCCGGCTGCGCCGCTTCGACGCGCGCTTCCAGGGCATCACGCATCTCGGCAACGCGATGCGGTGCAGCGGCCGCGTCGTCGAGAAGCTCGAGCACGGCGGTGAACGCTGCGTGCGCATCGAGCTGCAGAGCGCCAACCAGTTCGGGCAGACCAAGATCGTCGGCGAGGCCGTGGTCGCGCTGCCCTGATTCCCTTCACTTCCGGAGCATCCCCATCATGACAAGCAAACTCGACGGCAAGGTTGCCCTCATCACCGGCTCGGGCCGCGGCATCGGGCGCTCGATCGCGCTCAAGCTGGCCAGCGAAGGCGCGCGCATCGTGGTCAACGACCTCGACGACGGCCCGGCCCAGGAGACCGTGGCGGCCATCCGCGAGGCCGGCGGCCAGGCCGTGGCCTGCGCAGGAAGCGTGAGCGCGCCGGATTTCGCCGAACGCTTCGTCGGCCTGGCCACCAGCGAGTACAAGGGCCTGGACATCATCGTCAACAACGCCGGCTACACCTGGGACAACGTGATCCAGAAGATGACCGACGAGCAGTGGTACGCGATGCTCGACACCCATCTGACGGCGCCGTTCCGCATCCTGCGCGCCGCGCAGCCGGTGATCCGTGCGCTTTCCAGGTCCGAGGCCGAAGGCGGCCGACGCGTCGTGCGCAAGGTGGTCAACATCTCGTCGATGGCCGGCCTGTTCGGCAACGCCGGCCAGGCGAACTATTCGACCGCCAAGGCCGGCATTGTCGGCATGACGCAGACCCTGGCCAAGGAATGGGGCCGGATGAACGTCACCGTCAACTGCGTCGCCTACGGCTTCATCAAGACGCGGCTGACCAGCAGCGCCGCCGGCGAGTCCACCGCCAGCATCGATGGGCGCGAGATCAAGGTCGGCGTCAATCCGGACCTGCTGGCGATGATGGAGAAGACCATCCCGCTGGGCCGCGGCGGCACGCCCGACGAGGCGGCGGGGGCCGTGTACCTGTTCTGCATCCCCGAGTCCGACTACGTCAGCGGCCAGACGCTGATGTGCAGCGGCGGCCTCACCGGCATCTGACGGCCATGCTGCCGCAGCTTTACCACCATCGCTGGATGGACGAGGACATCGACGCGTTCCGCGAACAGGTTCGACGCTACGTCGTGGGCGAATTGGCGCCGCACGTCGAGGGCTGGCGCCGCCAGGGCTACATCCCGCGCGAGGTCTGGCGCCCGTTCGGGCAGATGGGCTTTCTGCTGCCCGAACTCGACGAAGCCTACGGCGGCGCGGGGGCGTCGCTGGCCTGTCAACTCGTGGTGCAGGACGAACTGGCCAAGGTCGAGATCCCGGCCAACACCGGCGTGCACAACCTGGCCGCGCACTACATCCTCGACTACGGCACCGAGGCGCAGAAGCGCCGCTGGCTGCCGCGGATGGCCAGCGGCGAATTGCTCGCCGGCATCGCGCTGACCGAACCCGGCTGCGGCTCCGACCTCAAGGCGCTGCGCACGCGCGCCCGGCGCGATGGCGACGACTACGTCATCGACGGCGCCAAGACCTTCATCACCAACGGTTTCACCGCGAACCTGCTGGTAGTGGCCGTGCGCACCGGCGATGCCGGCAGCCGCGGCGTGTCGCTGGTCGTGCTGGAGACGGAGGACCTGCCGGGTTTCCGCGTCGGGCGGCGGCTGGAAAAGCTGGGCCAGCATGCCTCCGACACCGCGGAGCTGTTCTTTGACGGCGTGCGCGTGCCGGCCAGCCACCTGCTGGGCGACCGGGAGGGCGAGGGCTTCGTGCAACTGATGAGCCAGCTTTCCTACGAGCGTCTGTTCATCTGCGTGCCGGCCGCAGCGGCGATCGAGCGCGCGGTGGCATTGACGGTGGAATACACGCGGCAACGCAAGGCGTTCGGGCAATCCGTCGCCGATTTCCAGAACACGCGCTTCAAGCTGGCCGAGTGCGCGACCATCGCGCACGTGGTGCGCAGCTTCGTCAACGACTGCATCCAGCGCATGCTCGACGGCACGCTCGACCAGGAGGCCGCCTACATGGCCAAGTGGTGGTGCACCGAGCAGCAGGGCAGAGTGATCGACGAGTGCGTCCAGCTCTTCGGCGGCTATGGCTACATGGCCGAATACCCCATCGCCCGCCTGTACGCCGACGCGCGCGTGCAGCGCATCTACGGCGGCACGACCGAGATCATGAAGGATCTGATCGCTCGAAAGCTCTTCGCATGAAGCCGCCCCTTTGACGAGCGCGCGCTGCGGGGCCAAGATCGGCGAGAGCAGAAACCCAGAGAGTCGCAATGAAATCGATGCCTTCCGTTTTCGGACGCAGCCGGACGACACCCGCAGCCGCGACAGGCGCGCACGCCATCGGCACCGCCGCATTGGGCTCCGTCGCGCTTGGCGCGGTCGCGGTCGGTGCCCTGGCCATCGGCGCCTTGTCGATCGGCTGGCTCTTCGTCGGCCGGGTCCGGATCCGTCGGCTGGAGATCGACGAGCTCGTCGTTCGCCGCGTTCGTGTCATCGAGCAGCTCACGACACCGCCACCGCCCGACCCCGACGCCGCCATCGACGCGTCGAACCCGGTCGCCGGGACTCGTCGAGCAGACCGCAGTCGACGATCCTTCTTCGCGTATTGACGCCTGAAGGCGGATGGTTCAGTCTTCCGCTTCCGGACCTGGCAGGCGGTGCCGCAGCGGTTGTGGCATCGAGGCGGTCGCGTCGCGGACGGAGGTTGTCATGCTTGTTGAACGCATCGCGCTTCGCAGTGCCGGGGTTTTCAGAACCCGGCTTCTTCCCGTGCTGATGTTGTCGGCCGCTTGCGTGCTCGCCGCGATGCCTCGCACTGCCGCTGCCGACGACGTTCCGTACTTCTACGTGGTCAATTCCGGGACGCTCATGATGGCCGACGTCGTCGCACGCCGCACGGATGACGGTGCGCCGGTGGTCCTCTGGCCGAACTACGGTGGCCCCAGCCAGCAGTTCAGCATCCAGCGGCTGCCGCGTTCAGCCAATCCGGAGCCCTTGCAGGAGCAGTGGTTCCTGTTGCGGGCGCGGCATTCGGGGAAATGCCTGAAGACCGCCGGTTTCCAGGCGGGCGCGGCCATCGTCCAGGAGACATGCAGCGGAGACGCCTCCCAGTTGTGGCGTTTGCGGCCCGTGGTCATGACGGCCGCCGAATGTCGGGCCAGCGGTCAATGCTTCATGGGCCGCCGGACGGTCCTGGAGAACTATCACGACCGCGGGCGGCGCTGCCTCGATGCCGCGAACGTCGAACTCGGGACGCCTCCCCAGCAAGGAGAAGGCTTGCACGCCCGGAACTGTACGACGAGGTTCAGCGCGCCCAACGCCGTCAACCAGGAGTGGGAACTGGTCGACGTACAGAACTGGGATGCGCCGTTCAACGTGAGGTGAAGTTCGGTCGCGGCCATGCTCACGCGGCCCGCGTGCGCTTTCGGCCGCGCGTTCGCGAGCCGTTGGCGGCCGGCGAAGCCACGCACCAGGGGCCTGAAGGTCCAGTTGGACTGAACGGCGCGACCGCGAGGCAGTGCCGCACTACTGGTCGGGCGGGGGCTGCGACGTGCTTTCGTCCGGCGGTGTCGCCATGTCGCGCATGAGCTGATCGATCTGGTCGGGGCGCAGGTTCTCGTCCGGTGCGAGCGTGGCCGGCGAGGTGCGGAGCCAGCGCGTCGTCGCCGGCCAGGCGATCACCATACCCATCACCAGCAGCAGTGCGACGAGGTAAGGAACGAGCACCGCAAACACGCGCCACGACGACGGCCGCGGCGAAGTGTGACCACGGGCCAGCACCACCGCGTAGCCGAACGGTGGCAGCAGGAAGCCCGCCTGAAGGGCGAGCAGGGCCAGTGTCGAGACCCAGGCGGCGTCGTCGATCTGGGCCAGCAGCGGCGGCATGATGATCGGCACCACCAGGAAGATGAGCTCGAACGCGTCCAGCACGAAGGCGCAGGCCAGCAGCACGCCGAGCACGGTGAGCGTCGCGGCCATCGGATGCCCTTGCAACGACTGCATGAGTTGCACCGCCAGCTTGTCGGTGCCCAGGATGCGGAGCAGCAACGAAAAGCTGGTCGCGGCAACCAGCAGGGCGAAGAGTGCGCCGGTGAGCGACATGGCCTCGTCGAGCACTTTCCAGAGCACCGCGCCCGTCAGCCGTCGCGAGATGACGCCCCAGCAGAGCAGCAGCATCCCCGCGGTTGCGGCGGCCTCGACCGCGCGCACCATGCCGATCGCGACCAGCGACAGCAGGATGACGATGATCACTGGCACCACGCACGTGATGAGCCGTTCGCTCTTCGTCATCGGTGCCGGCGAAGCTTCACGGGAGCCGCGCGGTGCGGCGAGCACGATGAGGATCGCCCAGAACGCCAGCAGCACGGCGCCCGGCAACAGCGCCGCCTGGAGGATGTCCTGCGTATTGACGATGCGAACGGCCGCTTCGGCATGCGGCAGGCCCATCTGTCGCGCGAGATTCACGCCTTCGGTGTGCGCCTGCAGCATCGCGTCCCCAAGCAGGAGCAACACCAGTGATGGCGGCACGATCACGCCCAGTGTGCTGGCGAGCGCCACCATCGCGGTTCGACGGGCCGGCGCGCGCCCTGCGGCAGCCCATTTCGCGTCCGCCGTGCGCGACAGCGTCATCAGGCTGGCGCCCACCGAACCGTTCATCGGCGCAAGGATCAGTCCGAGTCCGAGCCCGGCCAGCTCGGGTGCAGCGGACGGCACACGGCGCTGCAAAGTCTTGTCGATCCCGCTGTAGAGGCTGTCGGCGATCGTCAGCCGGTTCAGCAGCGCACCGACCAGCGCATAGAGTGCCAGCGCCTGCAGCAGATCGCGATCAAGCAGGCCCACGATGCGGGTGGGCAGGGCGCCGAGCACGGCAGTGTCGACGGCACCCGACGCCAATGCCGCCAGTGTTCCGGCCGAGCACACACCGAGCAGCACCGCGTAGGTCGGCCAGCCGGTGGTCATCATCAGCGCGAGCGCCAATGCGAGGAGGGCGAGGCCGAACCAGCCCATGTCAGTCCCCTGGCCCCGGCGGCACGGCACGCAGCGCGCGCCAGAGGTCCAGCGCGGCCTGCACCAGCATCAGCAGGCCCATCAGCATCAATGCGACCTTGATCATGAAGTAGCCGGGGTTGAAGGTGTCCGGAAAAAGCTCCAGTGCACGCACCGACTGGCCGACGGGCGCCGCCGCGCTGAGCACCAGGAACAAGGCCCACGGAAGCACGCACAGCGGCGCGCCGACGCGGCGCAGCCATGCAACTCGGCCCGCGCCTGACGGCGGAAGGTCGGGCCGCGCGACAAGATGCGCGCCGCGTCGCCGCGCATGGTTGATGGCGACGGCAACGTAGAGCGCGAACAGCCACTGCGCAAGATCGTTTGCCTGGGTCGACCCCTTGCCGATCCAGTCCCGCAGCGGCCATTGCAGGAACAGCAGCAGCGTGATGGCGAGCGCCAGCGGCATCATCGCCATGCTCACGCCGTCCAGCACGCGCTGAAGGCGGGACCTGGTGGATTCCATGGCGGGTTGCGACATTGGCGATGCGACGGGCGGACGCGCCATGCTAGCGCGTCGCCGTGAAGCGGCCCGCGCGCATGCAATTGCACTAGGATGATCCCTTCATTGCGCAGCCGTGCCCATGCTCATACGTATCGACGAGGACATCACCTTTCGCAAGCTGGAGATCCTCCTGGCGTTCATGGAGACGGGCAATCTCGCGCGCGCGGCCGAGCGCCTCGATGTCAGCACGGTGAGCGTGCACCGGGCGCTTCATTCGCTGGAGGCGGGCGTGCGGTGCGCGCTATTCCGCCATGAAGGTCGCAACCTGCATCCGACCGACGCCGCACGCGAGCTCGCCGAAGTGGCGCGCGAAGTGCTGCGCACCATGTCCGACGGCATCCGCTCCACGCGCGAGCTGGCCGGCTATTCGGCCGACCGGATCCGCATCGGCTCCCTCTATTCGCTGACCAGCCGCACGGTGCCGACCATCGTCATGGGGATGAAAGTCCGCAAGCCCGAACTGCAACTGGAACTGGTGCTCGGCTCCAACGCCGACCTGCTGCAGCGCCTGCGCGACGGCACGGTCGATGCGGCCCTGATCGGCACGCCCGAGGGTGCGGCCGACGTGGAATCGGAACTGCTGTTCGAGGACGACATCTTCTTCGCCGCGCCGACGGGCTCGCGCTACGCCGAGCTCGCGGAGGTCGACCTCGGCGCCTGCGCCAACGAGCCTTTCGTGAGCCTGGGCGAAGGGTTCGTGACCTACACCGGCTTCCAGGATGCGTTCCGCGTGGCCGGCTTCACGCCCAACGTGGTGATGGAAACAGGCGACATCTTCTCGCTGATGAACCTGGTCAGTGGCGGCGTGGGCTACACGCTGCTGCCCGGCCGCGTGCGCGCCGTGATGCCCCAGCGCGTGCAGTTGCTGCCGCTGCAGGAGCGCTACCTCATGCGGCAGAAGATCGGGGTCAGCTTCCTTCGCACGCGGGAGCGCGATCCGAACCTGCTGGCGCTGCTGACCGTGTGCCGAATGGCACGCGCAGACCTCTCCTGACGCCGCGCCCGCCTGTTCGGCGCATTCAGGGTTAACCCTCGATCGTTTCACCCGGCGCGTTTTCGCGCACGGGTGGTTAATTGATCGCACCCGGAGCCACCGGTACCTTTCGTCTCCAGGGAAGCAGTTCCCCCGGGTCGCGCAGTTCGTGCGGCACGAACCAGGAGACAAACCCATGATCATCTACGGCACCGCGCTACTGGCAGTCTGCCATCTGCTCGGCATCTTCATCGGCGACCTGCTCGGGCAGGCGATGGGCGTCAAGACCAACGTGGGAGGCGTCGGCATCGCGATGCTGCTGCTGATCTTCGCGCGGATCTACATGCAGAAGAAGGACATGCTGCCCAAGCTCACCGAACTCGGCGTGGAGTACTGGGGCGCGATGTACATCCCGGTCGTCGTCGCCATGGCGGCCCAGCAGGACATGGTGTCGGCACTGCGCGGCGGCCCGGTCGCTTTGCTCTCCGCCATCGCGGCGGTCGGCGTCTGCGCCATCGTCATCTCGGTCATCAATCGCACCGAAAGTCCGGAAGACGAAGCGGTGACCGGCCCGATCCTGCACAACAACCCCCTGGTCGCCGAAGCGGAGTGAACGCCATGCTCGAAATCCTCGAAAAAGCCGCCGCCCTGAACGGGCTCGTCACTGCCTTCGCCATCGTCGGTTTCGTCGTCCTGGTCTCAGGGCAGATCTCGCGCCGGCTGACCATGGGCCGCGTCCATGGCTCGGCCATCGCGATCGTCATCGGACTGGCGCTCGCCTACTGGGGCGGCACGCAGACCGGCGGCCACAAGGGGCTGGCCGACATGTCGCTCTTCGGCGGCATCGGCCTGATGGGCGGCGCGATGCTGCGCGACTTCGCCATCGTCGCGACCGCCTTCGAAGTGCAGGCCACCGAGGCGCGCAAGGCCGGGATGATCGGCGTGGTCGCGCTGTTGCTCGGGACCGTGCTGCCCTTCATCGTGGGCGCGGCGATTGCGTGGAGCTTCGGTTATTCGGACGCGGTCAGCATGACGACCATCGGCGCGGGTGCGGTGACCTACATCGTGGGGCCGGTGACAGGCGCCGCGATCGGTGCCACGCCCGACGTGATGGCGCTGAGCATCGCCACCGGCCTGGTCAAGGCCATCCTGGTGATGGTCGGGACGCCCGTCGCGGCGCGCTTCCTGCGCCTGAAGACGCCGCGCTCCGCGATGGTGTTCGGCGGACTGGCCGGCACGGTGAGCGGCGTGTCGGCGGGCCTTGCCGCCACCGACCGGAAGCTGGTGCCCTACGGCGCGCTGGTCGCGACCTTTCACACGGGCCTCGGCTGCCTGCTCGGCCCGTCGCTCCTGTTCTTCGCCGTCAAGGCCCTGGTGCACTGAGGACTTCACATGGACCGCATGATCTGGAATACCAAGACGGCCAACCGCAATGCGCGGCTGGCCAGGGTCTCGCAGGCGCTCGGCGCGCAACGCGTGGGCAAGTGCGTGGCGACCGAGGCCATCGGCCAGCTGCTCGAAGCGGCGATCGAACCCGGCGACAGGGTCTGCCTCGAAGGCAACAACCAGAAGCAGGCCGACTTCCTCGCCAAGGCGCTGGTGCAACTCGATCCCCAGCGCATCAATCACCTGCACATGGTGCAGTCGGTGCTGGCGCTGCCGGAGCATCTGGACATCTTCGAGAACGGCATTGCCTCGCGGCTCGACTTCAGCTTCTCGGGGCCGCAGGGCGCGCGGCTGGCGAAGCTGGTCTCGGCCGGCCGCATCGAGATCGGCGCGATCCACACCTACCTCGAACTGTTCGCGCGCTACTTCGTGGACCTCACGCCCAAGGTGGCGCTGGTGGCGGCACAGGCGGCCGATGCCGAGGGCAACCTCTACACCGGCCCCAATACCGAGGACACGCCGGCGATCGTCGAGGCCACGGCCTTCTCGGGCGGCATCGTGATCGCCCAGGTCAACGAAATGGTCGACGGCAAGACGACCACCCTGCCGCGCATCGACATCCCCGGCGACTGGGTCAGCTACGTGGTGAAGGCGCCCAGCCCCAACTTCATCGAACCGCTGTTCACGCGCGACCCCGCGCAGATCAGCGAGATCCAGGTGCTGATGGCGATGATGGCGATCAAGGGCATCTACGGCGAATACGGCGTGCAGCGCCTGAACCACGGCATCGGCTTCGACACCGCGGCCATCGAGTTGCTGCTGCCGACCTACGGCGAATCGCTGGGCCTCAAGGGCAAGATCGCGAAGCACTGGGCGCTGAATCCGCACCCGGCGCTGATCCCGGCGATCGAGGCGGGGTGGGTCGAGTCGGTGCATTCCTTCGGCTCGGAGCTGGGCATGGAGGACTACATCCGCGCGCGTTCGGACGTGTTCTTCACCGGCCCCGACGGCAGCCTGCGCAGCAACCGCGCGTTCTGCCAGGCGGCGGGCCACTATGCCTGCGACCTGTTCATCGGCTCGACCTTGCAGATCGACCTCGACGGCAACAGCTCGACCGCGACGCTGGGCCGTATCGCCGGCTTCGGCGGTGCGCCCAACATGGGTGCCGATGCGCGCGGCCGGCGCCATGCCAGTCCCGCCTGGCTGAAGGCCGGCCGCGAGGCGCGCGCAGGCCGCAGCGGTGCGGCCGGCACGCCGCGCGGGCAGAAGCTCGTCGTGCAGATGGTCGAGACCTTCCGCGAGCACATGCAACCGGCCTTCGTCGACCGGCTCGACGCATGGACGCTGCAGGAGCAGGCCGGCATGGACCTGCCGCCGATCATGATCTACGGCGACGACGTGACCCACATCCTCACCGAGGAGGGCATCGCCAACCTGCTGCTCTGCCGCAGCGACGAAGAGCGCGAGCAGGCGATCCGCGGCGTGGCGGGCTACACCACGGTCGGCCTGGGCCGGGACAAGCGTGCGGTGGAGAACCTGCGCGACCGCGGCGTGATCCGCCGTCCGCAAGACCTCGGCATCGACCCGCGCGACGCCACCCGCAACCTCCTGGCCGCGCGCAGCATGCGCGACCTCGTGCGCGCATCCGGTGGGCTCTACCAGCCGCCCAAGCGCTTCCGCAACTGGTAAGGAACAACAGACATGAGCGACATTCCCGTGGGGATCGAAACCCTGGACTTCTCATTCGCAGGCGGGCGTCCCGTCGGCGCATTCGAACCGGTGCTCGTCGGCGTGGTGGGCTCGGGCAATCTCGAAGTGATGCTCGAGGCTTCGGTCGACGACCAATGCCTGGTGCGCGTCGAGA
This sequence comes from Variovorax glacialis, assembly GCF_051216375.1. NCBI lineage: Bacteria > Pseudomonadati > Pseudomonadota > Betaproteobacteria > Burkholderiales > Comamonadaceae > Variovorax > Variovorax glacialis. The sequence goes on from NZ_JBPJZT010000007.1 coordinate 236,708, forward strand.
CCTCCGCGCGCGGCTTCGGCCCGATCTGGCAGGCCGTTGCCGACGACTTCTTCGCGCGCCATCCGCTGGGCGGACTGCGCGTCTCGATCAACGACATGGGCGCGACGCCCGCCGTGGTGAGCCTGCGGCTCGACCAGGCCGTCGCCGAATTACCTCAAGGAGCCTCCTCATGATCAGCTTCGCCGAATGCTCCGCGCGCGAGCGCCTTGCCTTGCTGTTCGATGCGGGCAGCTTTCATGAATGGATTCCGCCGTCCGAGCGGCTCACCAGCCCGCATTTGGCCCAACTCGGCGTGCCATCGGCCTTCGACGATGGTGTGGCGATCGGGCACGCGAAGCTCGATGGGCATGAAGTTTTCGTCGCCGCGCAGGAAGGTGCCTTCATGGGCGGCGGGGTCGGCGAAGTGCACGGCGCCAAGCTGGTCGGCATGCTGCGCCGCGCCTTGCGCGACCGGCCCGAGGCGGTGGTGCTGCTGGCCGAGTCCGGCGGCGTGCGCCTGCACGAAGCCAATGCCGGCCTGATCGCAGTGTCGGAAGCGATGCGCGCCGTGCTGGACGTGCGCGCCGCCGGCATCCCGGTGATCGTGCTCATCGGCGGCGCCAACGGCTGCTTCGGCGGCATGGGCATCGTGGCGCGCTGCGCCGACTTCATCGTGATGAGCGATGTCGGGCGGCTGGCCATGTCGGGGCCGGAAGTCATCGAGGCCTCGCATGGCGTGGAGGAATACGACTCGCGCGATCGGGCCCTGGTGTGGCGCACCAGCGGCGGCAAGCACCGCTGGCTGACCGGCGACTGCGACGCGCTCGTCGAGGACGACGTGCAGGACTTTCGCGCCGCGGCCATCGCCGCGCTCGACCGGTCGCGGCCGGTGACGCTCGAATCGCTCGAAGCCGAGCACGCGCTGCTCGAAACGCGACTGCATCTGCTTCCGCTGGAAACCGGCGGTGCGGATTCGGCCACGTGGCTGTGGCACGGACTCGGCATCGAACAAGCCGAGTGCGTGCCCGAACTGGATGTAGGCGCGGTGCGCGCGTTGCGCACGGCATGAAAGGCGAAACGAACATGAACTGGAATGCACTCGTGACCCAGCTTTTCGGGTCCTATCACGGCATGCGCGCCGCCGGCGATTTCCTCAAGGGCGATGTGATCTTCGAAGGCCGTCCCCTCACGGTCGTCGGCACGACGAACCATGCGCCGATCGGCGTTGCGCTGGCCCTGGCGCAGGCCCGCGTCATCCTCGACACGATCGCCCGGCATCCGGGGCGGGCCATCCTGCTGCCGATCGACACGCAGGGCCAGCAGTTGCGCCGGCGTGACGAAACCCTGGGCATCAATCGCGCGATGGCGCATCTGGGCATGTGCATCGACCTGGCGCGGCGGCGGGGCCATCAGGTGATCGGCCTGGTGTATGACCAGGCGCTTTCGGGCGGCTTCATCACCTCGGGGCTGATCGCTGACGGCTGCTACGCCTTGCCGGAAGCGGAGATCCGCGTGATGCGCATTCCTGCGATGGCGCGGGTCACCAAGCTGTCGGAGGAGACGCTCACGGCGCTGTCGCAATCGAATCCGGTGTTTGCGCCGGGCGTGGGCAACTACGTGGCGATGGGCGGCGTTCGCGCATTGTGGGAAGGCGACTTGCGGAAGGCCCTGCGCGATGCATTGGCCGACACGCCGGTGGAGGACACGCGGGCGCAAGACGGGGCGGAGCGCGGCGGCCGCAAGCTGGCGGCGTCGGTCGTTCAGCGCGTGCTGGCAGCGGCCTGACGCGCAGGAGAGGCAACGTGGAACCGCTGCGTCGTCATCGACTCGCTCGCCTGACCGTGGCAGGCTGGGCCGCCGTGCTCGCGCGGCCCTGGGATGCGCAGGCACGCGATGTCCTGACGCACTGGGCTGCACATCGATTGCCGCTGGTCGTGACACGGCAGTCGAACGACCCGGGTGCCGCCGGACTGATCGCCCTGGGCTTGCCTGCGCCGGCGGCGTGGGGACGGCGGCGCATCGCGCTGCAGCTTCCGTCGAACGCAGTGAACCGCTTCGATGAATTTGCCGACCTCGGCGAGGTCTTGTCGCTCTTGCCGCTTTCCGTACGTCTTGCGGCCAGCGATCTGCGTGCGGGACTCGCAGCATGCGATGCCACGGCGCACGTCTACGGCAGCTACGGTTGGCAAGCAGTCAGCGGTCTCGATCACGTGCGGCCGGGCTCCGATCTGGACGTCTGGGTGGCGGTTGACGATGCCGCACATGCGGACGCGGTTGCCAGCCAATTGCTTTGCTTCCCCGGCGTAGAGCCAAGACTGGATGGCGAACTCTTGTTCCCCGATGGCACTGCGGTCGCGTGGCGCGAGTGGGTCGAATGGCGGGCAGGGCGGGTGCGCGCCGTGATGGTCAAGCGACTCACGGGCTCGGCGCTGCGGCATGACACCGCTTGGTGCGAGGGCGACCGCATCGCGGCGATTGCAGCATGAACGCAGCACGCCTGCCCCTGCACCAAGGAGCGCCGCGCACGCCGACGGCGATCGGCCGCGCCGCCACGCTGGCGCTGCACGACGAACTCGCGCTGACGCCAAAGCCGGGCCTCGTCACGCTGGTCGACAACGGCAGCCATCAGGACATGGATGCGCACACCTTCATGCGCAGCCTGTTCGCCTTGCGCGGCTATTTCGTACGGATTGCCGAAGCGGGTCATGCGGGCGCCGCGTTCGGCGAACTCGAACGCTGCGGCATCGCCGCCGAGGCGCGAATGCTGGCGGCCACCGGAGGGATCAACACGCACCGCGGCGCGATCTTCATGCTGGGCCTCCTGTGCGCGGCCGCTGGTGCGGTTTCGCGGGAGTGCGAGGGTCCCATCGATGCATCGCAATTGCGCGCGGCGTTGCGTCTGCATTGGGGCGACGCGCTGATGGCGCGCAGCCAGCGCGTGTCGACCTTGCCCGGCGGTATCGCAGCGCGGCAGTTGGGCCTGCGTGGCGCCTCGGAGGAAGCGGCGCTGGGCTTTCCGGTGCTGTTCGAGGTGGCAGTGCCGGCATTGGCGAGCGGACTTGCGCGGGGCCTGTCGCCGCAACTGGCGCGGCTCGATACGCTGTTCCATGTGATGGCCGTTCTGGACGACAGCAATCTCGCGCACCGTGGCGGCCTCTCCGGATTGCGCGATGCGCAGCGCATGGCGCAAGGGTTCATCGACAGGGGCGGCGTTGCCAGGGCCGGCGGCCTTGCGGAAGCGCAAGCTATCGCGGAAGCATTCGTCGCCCGTCGGCTCTCTCCGGGCGGTGCGGCCGACACACTTGCCGCGGCGTGCTGGGTCGTACGCATGGGTGCGGCGCCATGAGCTTTGCCGTGTTCTTCTCCGGCCAGGGGACGCAGCATCCCGACATGCTGCCCTGGTTGGCGGATGACGAACGCGTGAACGACGTGCAGGCGCAGCTCGGCGTGCGCGACTGGCGTCGCAGCCTTGCCGATCCGGCCTGGGCGGCGAACAACGCCAACGCACAGACACTGTTGACCGGTCTTGCGCTCGCGGCCTGGGCGCAGTTGATCCCCATGGTGCCGCAGCCCGCGGTGGTCGCGGGCTACAGCGTTGGCGAGCTAGCTTCGTTCAGTGCGGCGGGCGTGTTCGACGGGGCCACTGCGATGGCGCTGGCGCCGCAGCGCGCCGCGGCCATGGACAGGAGTGCTGCCCGGGAGGCCGGGGGCCTGCTGGCAATCAACGGCCTGCCGGCTGCCGCGATGGAGAAGTTGCGCGGCGACACCGGCCTGGCGCTCGCGATCCGCAACGGCCTCGACAGCTTCGTGCTCGGCGGCCCCGTGGCTGCGTTGGAGAGGGCGGAAATGATGGCAGCCCATCAGGGCGCGCAATGCACGCGCCTGCGAATCAATGTCGCCTCCCACACGCCGTGGATGCGGGGCGCGGCAGAGGGCTTCGCGCAGACCCTGTCGACCGTAGACTTCCGATCACCGCGGATCCTGCTGTTCAGCAATGCCTGCGATCGCATCCGCGATGCCGAATCTGCAAAGACCGCGCTCGCCGCCCAGACCGCGCAGACGGTGCGTTGGGACGAATGCATGGAAAACGTCTCGGCGCGCCAGGTTCGCTGTGTGCTGGAGATAGGGCCCGGTCAGGCGCTCACGCGCATGTGGAACAAGGCCTTTCCGTCCATTCCCGCCCGCGCCTGCGACGACTTCCGCAGTGCCGCCGCCGTCGCAAGCTGGCTGCGAGCGCACGCGGACGACTGAATTTCCCTTCACTCATCTTTCACGTAAACCAAGGATCGAGACCATGAGCAACAACGAAGCAATCAGCCTTGCGCTGCCGGAAACCGCGATGCCCGACGCCCACGTCAGCGGCATGTCGGGCTACGAAGCCCTCGTGGACGAGGCCGATGCCGACTACCGCGCCTACTGGGCCCGGCTGGCACGCGAGTTCGTGAGCTGGAAGACGCCCTTCACGAAGTCGCTCGACGACAGTGATGCGCCGTTCTTCAAGTGGTTCGAGGACGGCACGCTCAATGTCTCGTACAACTGCCTCGATCGGCAGGTGGAGCGTGGCCTGGGCGACAAGGTCGCGATCATCTTCGAGGCGGACGATGGTCAGGTCACTCGCGTGACGTACAGCGACCTGCTGGCGCGCACCTGCCGTCTGGCCAATGCGCTGAAGGCTCGTGGCGTGAGGAAGGGCGACCGCGTCGTCATCTACATGGCAATGAGCGTCGAGGGCGTGGTCGCGATGCAGGCTTGCGCGCGCATCGGTGCCACGCACTCCGTGGTGTTCGGCGGCTTTTCGGCGCAGAGCCTGCGCGACCGGATCGAGGGCGCGGGCGCGGTGATGGTGATCACCGCCGACGAACAGGCGCGCGGCGGCAAGCATTTGCCGCTCAAGGCCATCGTCGACGAGGCGATCTCGCTTGGAGGATGCGAATCGGTGAAGGATGTGATCGTGTATCGCCGCACGGGCGGGAACATCGCCTGGGATGGGTCGCGCGACCACTGGATGCACGAGGAGACGCAAAGCCAACCAGCGGTTTGCGAGCCTGAGTGGGTGGGCGCGGAGCACCCGCTGTTCCTGCTGTACACGTCGGGCTCCACCGGGAAGCCCAAGGGCGTGCAGCATTCGACCGGCGGCTACCTGCTGCATGCCGCGCTGACGACGAAGTGGACCTTCGACCTGAAGGACGACGACGTGTTCTGGTGCACCGCCGACATCGGCTGGGTCACGGGCCATACGTACATCGCCTACGGCCCGCTGTCGCTGGGCGCGACCGAGGTCGTCTTCGAAGGCGTGCCCACCTACCCGGACGCGGGCCGCTTCTGGAAGATGATCCAGGACCACCAAGTCTCGGTGTTCTACACGGCCCCCACCGCCATCCGTTCGCTCATCAAGGCGGCCGAAGCCGATGAAAAGGTGCATCCCGGCCGGTACGACCTGTCGAGCCTGCGCATCCTGGGTTCGGTGGGCGAACCGATCAATCCTGCCGCCTGGGAGTGGTACCACAAGCACGTGGGCGGCGGCCGTTGTCCGATCGTCGACACTTTCTGGCAGACCGAGACGGGTGGCCACATGATCACGCCGCTGCCCGGTGCCACGCCGCTGGTGCCCGGATCGTGCACGCTGCCGTTCCCCGGCATCGCGGCGGCCATCGTCGACGAGACCGGTAACGATGTGCCGAACGGGCAGGGCGGCATCCTGGTGGTGAAGAAGCCCTGGCCGAGCATGATCCGCACGATCTGGGGCGACCCGGAGCGCTTCAAGAGCAGCTACTACCCGCCGGAGCTCAAGGGCTACTACCTCGCCGGCGACGGCGCGATCCGCGACGCGGAGACGGGCTACTTCACCATCACAGGCCGCATCGACGACGTGCTCAACGTCTCGGGCCACCGCATGGGAACGATGGAGATCGAGTCGGCGCTCGTGTCCTGCACCGACCTGGTCGCCGAAGCGGCCGTGGTGGGCCGGCCGGACGACACCACGGGCGAGTCGATATGCGCCTTCGTCGTGCTCAAGCGCTCGCGCCCGACCGGTGACGAGGCCAAGGCCATTGCCACCCAGTTGCGCAACTGGGTGGGCCGAGAGATCGGCCCCATCGCCAAGCCCAAGGACATCCGCTTCGGCGACAACCTGCCCAAGACCCGCAGCGGCAAGATCATGCGGCGCCTGCTGCGGTCGATCGCCAAGGACGAGACCATCACGCAGGACATCTCGACGCTCGAGAATCCGCAGATCCTCGAACAGCTCATGCAGAGGAACTGAGCGACTTACGTCGCCTGGCATCAAAATCGCTTGCCCTCCGGCACGATAACGATGCAAGGTGACAAGAATGGCCAAGATCCCTCCCGGCGTCGGTCCCCGCTTCCCCCAGGTCGTGATGCTGGTGGGCGCGACCGGCGACCTGGCGCGACGCAAGCTGCTGCCGGGCCTGTTCCACCTTTGCAGCTCGGGCTTCATACCTGGCTGCCGGATCATCGGCGTCTCGCTCGACGAACTCGACGCCGAGGGCTTCCGCGCCGTCGCGCGCAGTGCGCTGGACGAGTTCGGCAGCCGCAAGGTGCTGCCGGCGGCATGGGACGCCTTCGCGGGCATCCTCGACTACGTGCCGCTCTCGGGCGGTGCGCAGGCGCTCAAGGAGGCGGTCGAGCGTGCCGAGCAATCGCTCGGCGCACCCGAATGCCGGCGCCTGCACTACCTGAGCGTGCCGCCGAGCGCGGCCCTGTCGGTGGTGCGCATGCTGGGGGCGGCCGATCTGGTCGAGCGCTCGCACATCGTGATGGAGAAGCCCTTCGGCACCGACCTCGCGAGCGCGGTGTTCCTGAACGGCCAGTTGCACGAGGTGTTCAAGGAAGAGCAGATCTTCCGCATCGACCATTTCCTCGGCAAGGAGCCGGCGCAGAACATCCTGGCCTTCCGCTTCGCCAACGGCCTCTTCGAGCCGATCTGGAACCGCAACTTCATCGACCACGTGCAGATCGACGTGCCGGAGACGCTCGGCCTCGGCAAGCGCGCAGGCTTCTACGAGCAGACCGGCGCCTACCGCGACATGGTGGTGACGCACCTGTTCCAGATCCTCGGCTTCATGGCGATGGAGCCGCCGACGGCGCTCGAACCGGCACCGATCAGCGAGGAGAAGAACAAGGTTTTCCGCAGCATGCTGCCCATTTCGCCTTCGGACGTGGTCCGCGGCCAGTACAGCGGTTACAGGCAGGAAGAGGGCGTCGACCCCGATTCCGACACCGAGACCTTCGTGGCGCTGAAGTGCCACATCGACAACTGGCGCTGGGCCGGCGTGCCCTTCTTCCTGCGGACGGGCAAGCGCCTTGCCGAGGGCCAGCGCATCATCTCCATCGCGTTCCGCGAGCCGCCAAAGAGCATGTTCCCGCCGGGATCGGGCGTCGGCTCGCAGGGCCCCGACCACCTGACCTTCGACCTGGCGGACGCGTCGAAGATGTCCCTGTCCTTCTACGGCAAGCGACCCGGTCCGGGCATGCGGCTGGACAAGCTCAGCCTGCAGTTCGCGATGCGTGACACCGGGCTGGTCGGCGAAGTGCTGGAGGCCTACGAGCGCCTGATTCTGGATGCCATGCGCGGCGACCGTACCCTGTTCACCACCGCCGAGGGCATCGAGCGCCTGTGGCAGGTTTCGACGCACCTGCTAGAAACGCCGCCGCCGGTGCGACTCTACGAACCCGGCTCCTGGGGCCCGAAGCCGATCCACCAGCTGATCGCGCCGCACGCATGGCGCCTCCCCTTCGAGCGCGCCTGGCGGGATCCGAACAAGGCCGGAAGCTGAAGCGTCGAGAGAGCGCCAGGAACCCCGCGGAACCGGCTCCGCCGGGCCGCAGGGGTTGCGCCCGGAGAGGGGGGAGGCGGCCACACGAAGTGGGCAAGCCTGGGGGCGATGTCCAGGCTAGACCGCCTTCAATTTCATGGTCAGGCCGACAGGCGCCATGGATAGCTGGAGCAGTTCACGCGGCTCCTTGCCGTCGACCGTGCCCACGTCCTCGATGTCGAAGTGGCTCAACAGGACCGCCATCGCCATCTTCATTTCGATGAGTGCCAGATAGCGCCCGGGGCAGATGCGCGGGCCGGCGCCGAAGGGCATCGAGATCCGCTTGGCCGAACTGGCGCTCTGGCCGGGGTGCCCGTCCGCCAGCCAGCGTTCCGGCTCGAAGCGGTCGGCATCGTGAATGTACGTTTCGCTGACCGCGTCGCGCCGCATGACCGCGATCACCACCATGCCTTCCTGGACTTGCACATCGCCCAGCGTCGTGTCGCGGATGGCCTGCATGGCGTTCTGCGGTGCCACCGGCTTCAGGCGCATCGTCTCGTGGGCGCAGGCTTCCACGTAGTCGAGCTGCGCGATCTGGTCGACGGCGGGCGGCTCGCCGTCGGCGCACACGCGGCGCACTTCGGCGGTGGCCTTGGCCAGCGCCTCCGGGTTCTGCCACAGCAGGTGGATCATCCAGGACACGGTGTTTGCCGTGGTGTCCTCGCCGGCCAGCAGCATGGTCAGCACGTTGCCGGCCACCTGCTGGTCGTCCATCCCGCTGTCGGGCTCGTCGGCAGCCACCAGCATGGCCTCCAGCAGGTTGGTGGGATGCTCGCGCAGGGCAGGATTCGCCTCCAGCCGCTTGCGTCCTTCGGCAATGAAGCCGTCGATCGCCACGTTTACCTCCGCGACGCTGTGCGCCAGCGCGCGGTCTTCGGCCGACGGGAACCAGCGCCACAGCGGAAGCGGCGCGAAGATGCGCTTGAACACGGTCGGAAAGATCCGGTTCAGGTGCTTTTGGATCACGTCTTCGTCACTCTGGAGCGTATTGACGTCGGCGCCGAACGCCAGGCCGGCGATCGCGTCCACGGTGAAGCGCATGAGGTCGGCCTGCAGGTCGATGGTGGCGCCCTGGCGCGCAGCCTGCTGCCATCGCTGGATCAGACGCTGCGCGACGCGCTGAAGCGCAGGGTGATAGCGCCGCACGCTGCCCGGGTCGAAGCCGGCCATCACCATCCGTCGCTGGCGCCGCCAGGTCTCGCCATTGGCACCGAAGACGCCGCCTGCGAGCCCGAGTTCGCTCCACACCTGTTGCAACTTGGTGGTGCGGCGAAAACCGTCGGGGCGGTCCCGCAGGGCGGCAGCGATCAGCTCATGGTCGCCCACCACGATCGCGCGGCGGGGGCCCAGGCGCAGCTTGAAGATCGGACCGTGCTCTTCGCACCACTTCTCCATCTGCAGGTGCAGCCGGGTGGAGTCGACCTGAAGCAGGTTGCCGAACACCGGCACGCCGCGCGGGCCCGGAAGGTCGTCGAACTGGCGCAGCCGGGTTGCAACGGTAGGCGTGTCCATGTTTTGCTGACTCCAAACGGCCACGTTGACCGGTGCTCAAGTATTCGGCAGTTTCGAGAGCCCGGCAATCGTCATTTGGGGTGATGGCGGATGGACCGCCGCGATTCACCGATCTTCTGCTTCGACTGCGCGCCGGTGCAGCGGCCAGATCGCCTCGAGCGCCTTGCCCTCGCTGCGATAGGCCTGGCAGGTATTGGCGAGCGCCGGTCGCGGCAGGGGGCCGGGCCGGGCATGCGCGGCGCGCAGTCCGCCCCTCTCGCGACCAAGTGCGAACCATGTCTGCATGGCCGTCGTCGCTGCCGGGCCCATCAGCTCCGTGAGGTGGGTGCAGCCCTTGGCGCCGCCCACCAGGGCACGAACCTTCTTCGTGAATCCCGGGCCGATCTTCATGCCAACCAGGGCGTCGTAGACGGCGTTGCTTTCGGCGCACCAGGGCGTGGGGGCGGCATCCGTGCTCACCTGGATGCCCCGGATCACGAGTTCCGCATCGACGGTCAGCACGATGCGCATGCGGTGCAGGTCTTCCCCCGGACCCAGCGGCTTGAAGAACAGGTCGGAGCCGCAGGGCGAGATGTCGCGCATGGTGCTTTCCACGTCGACCAGGCCGTCGTCGCGCAGGAAGCCGTTGCAGATGATCTCGCGCGTGTGGAGCAGGCGGCGCGCGGGGGCGGAAGGTGTAGGCAGATCCATGGTGGGGTGCGTGTCCTGTGCAATGGGCTGGCACATGGTCCCCGAATCGCGCCGCGACGGCACTACCCCGGGCGGGTGGCCGGGGTGGCTCCCGTTGCCCGACCCTGCCACCCGTTCGGGGTGGCAGCGCCTTTGGAGGCGCGCGTTCTACTCGAAGCCATTCAAGAGACGAGGCAGAACCGGACGCCACCATGCAAGTACCCAGCGCCATCCACCCGTGCCCCACGCCTGCAGGCGTGATCGAACGCCCCAGCGGAGCCCTGCACATCGACCCGGCGCTCGCTCGCGGCGGCTTGCCCCGGGAAGCCCACATCCCGGGGACGAGCCTGTTCCGGAACCTCGAGATCTCGGCCCGGCGCTACCCGGCCAAGACCGCGGTGCAGTTCTTCGGCAATGCCGTGGGCTACGCCGAGCTTCTGTCCGAAGCCGAGGCCATGGCCGGCTACCTGCAGGCGGTGTGCGGCGTGGCGCCCGGCGACCGGGTGATCGTGTTCAGCCAGAACTGCCCGCAGTTCATCGCCGCCTATTTCGCCATCCTGCGTGCCGACGCCGTCTTCGTGCCGGTCAACGCCATGCTGGTCCGGGACGAACTCGAACACATCGTGCGCGACAGCGGCGCGGTGGCCGCCTTCGTGGCCAGCGAACTGCTCGACCGCATCGCACCCTTGGTCGGCACCGGTGCGCTGCGCCGCCTCGTAGTGCATGCCTACGGCGACGCACTCGGCGACGATGCGGATTCCGACCCGGCGCTGCCGCCGCCCGACTGGGTGCGCACGCGAATGGCCGATGTCGCGCTGCCGCCATCCGCCGCTTGCTGGCAGGACGCGCTGGCGCAGGACCGGGTGCCCGCGCCGCACCGCGCCGGCCCCGATGACCTGTGCATGCTGCCCTACACATCAGGCACCACCGGCAAGCCCAAGGCCTGCGTGCACACGCACCGCACGGTCATGACGTCCTGCGTCGGCTCCTCGCTGTGGCGCCGCACGAACCCGTCGTCGGTGTACCTGGCGGTGGCGCCGCTGTTCCACCTGCTGGGCCTGCAGAACAACGTCAACTCGGCGATCTTCTGGGGCGGCACCATCGTGCTGATGCCGCGCTGGGACCGCGAGGCCGCGGCCCTGCTGATCGAGCGTCACCGGGTGAGCTTCTGGGCTGCGTTGCCGGCCATGCTGGTCGACTTCTTCGCCCAGCCCGGCATCGAGCGGCGCGATCTCTCCAGCCTGGCGGTGGTCACCGGCGGCGGGGCCGCCACGCCCCAGCACGTGAACGACATCCTCAAGAACCGCTACGGGCTGGACTATGTCGAGGGCTACGGCCTGACCGAAAGCGCCAACTTCCTCTGCGCCAACCCGATGCACCAGCCGAAGAAGGGCTGCCTGGGCGTGCCCACCTTCGGCGTCGACTTGCGCATCGTCGATCCGGAAACGCTGGCATCGGTGCCGCAAGGCGAGGTTGGCGAGATCGTGGTGCATGCCGCGCAGATCATGCTGGGCTACTGGAACCATGCGCAGGCCAATGCCGAGAGCTTCCTCGTGCGGGACGGCAAGCGCTTCTTCCGCACCGGCGACCTCGCGAGCATGGACCAGGAAGGCTACGTCTTCATGCGCGACCGCCTGAAGCGGATGATCAACGCCTCGGGCTTCAAGGTCTGGCCGGCGGAGGTCGAGGCCGCCCTGCATGCGCACCCGTCGATCCTCGAGGCCTGCGTGATCGCCGCGCCCGACCTGCGTCGCGGCGAAACAGTCAAGGCCGTGGTCACGCTGCGCGACGGTTCCCGCGAGGACAGTGCCAGCCTGCTGGCCTGGAGCCGCGAGCACATGGCCGCCTACAAGGCGCCGCGCATCGTGCAGATCGTCGACGAACTGCCGAAGTCGCCCACCGGAAAGATCGCATGGCGCGAACTGCAGGAGCAGGAAGCGCGCGCCGCATCGTCCAGCGAAGCAACGACCCTCGTCCATTGAAGGCCCCGCCATGTCCATGACGCTCGCGCTCCAGCGCTCGATCCAGTCCACGCCCGATCGCATTGCCACCACCTTCCACGGGAGGCGCCAGACCTTCGCCACCTTCGGCGATCGCGTCGCGCGCCTGGCCGCCGCACTCAAGCGCATCGGCCTGTCGAAGGGCGACCGCATCGGCGTTCTGGGCCTCAACGCCGACCGGTGGCTCGAACAGATGATGGCCGTGTGGTGGGCCGGCGGCGTGCTCAACCCGGTCAACACGCGATGGAGCGTGTCCGAGATGGTCTATTCGCTCGACGACTGCGATACCGGCATCCTGCTGGTCGACGATCATTTCCTGAGCCGGGTCGAGGGCATCCGCGCGAGCGCTCAGCGCGTGCCCGTCTTCATCCACACCGGCGAGGGCGCGACGCCCGAAGGCATGCTGCGCTACGAGACGCTGATCGCCGCGGCGGCGCCGGTCGATGATGCCGGTTGCGCAGGCGACGACCTGGCCTGCATCCTCTACACCGGCGGAACCACCGGCTTTCCGAAGGGCGTGATGCACACCCACTTCAGCCTGTGGGCCATCTGCATGCAGCGGCTGGTGCAGACGCCGCTGACGCCGGGGCCGAGCATTGCGCTGCACGTGGCGCCGCTGTTCCACATCGGCGGCATCGGCCGGGCGCTGGTGCAGTTCGTCGCGGGAGAAAGCCATGTGCTGGTGCCGGGCTTCGACGCGCGCGAGGTGCTGCAGACGATCGAGCGCGAAGGCGTGACCGATGTGCTGCTCGTGCCGACCATGCTGCAGGCGCTCATCACACACCCCGAGTTCGATTGCTTCCGTCTCGACAGCCTGCGGCGCATCATCTATGGCGCGTCACCGATCGCGGAGTCTGTGCTGGAGCGCGCCATGACGCTGTGGCCGGGCGTGGCGTTCACCCATTCCTACGGGCTGACCGAGGCGGGCGGCGTCACCTCGAATCCGCCGGAAAACCACGGTGCGTCAGGACGGGCCTCGGGCCTGTCGCGTTCGGCGGGGCGCGCGAGTCCGGGCGTGGCCGTGATGGTGGTCGACGGCGAGGGCCGCGAGGTCCCGCGCGGCGAAGTCGGCGAACTGATCGTGCGCGGTCCCAACGTGATGCGCGGCTACTGGAACAAGCCCGAGGAGACGGCGCGCGCCGTTCGCGAAGCCTGGCTGTACACGGGCGACGGCGCGAGGATGGACGAGGACGGCCATGTGTTCATCGTCGACCGGCTCAAGGACATGATCGTGAGCGGCGGGGAGAACGTGTACTCGGCCGAGGTCGAGAACGTGATCGCCCGGCATCCGGCCGTGCAGGCCTGCGCGGTCATCGCCGTGCCGCATGCGCAGTGGGGCGAGGCGGTGCACGCGGTGGTCGTGCGCAAGCCGGGCGCGGACGTGGATGATGCCGGCCTGCACGATCACTGCCGCCTTCACATCGCCGGCTACAAGTGCCCGAAGACCATCGAGTTCCGGGAGGCGCTGCCGCTGTCCGCCGCGGGCAAGGTGCTCAAGCGCGAACTGCGCGCGCCGCACTGGGCCGGACAACTCCGGCAGGTGAGCTGACGGCGATGGCGTTTCGCACGCGCATCACCGAGCTGTTCGGCATCCGCCATCCAATACTGCTCGGGGGCATGGAGGTTCAGAGCGCGTAGGTCACCAGGTCGAAGTCCGGGTCTTCGTCGAAACGCTTTACCGAGAAGCCCAGCTTCCTCGTCAGCTTCAGCATCTCCGTATTGCTCCTGAGCACCAGCCCATCCATTTCGGTCAGGCCCTTCTCGCGCGCGGCGTCGATGATGCTCTCCATCAGTCGCGACCCGATGCCCTTGCCGCTGAAGGTGTCCGCCACCAGCAACGAGAACTCGCAACTGCGCTGGTCGGGGTTGGTGATGTAGCGCGACACGCCGATGATCCGCTCGGTCTCGGTGACCTGGCCGCCGGCGTCCGTGCTGCGCTCCTTGAACACCGCCACCAGCGCCATCTCCCGGTCGTAGTCGATCAGGGTGAAGCGCGAGAGCATGCCGGCCGGCAGTTCCTCGAACCAGGACACGAAGCGGAAATAGCGGCTCTGCGGCGAAAGATCGTGCACCAGCGCCTGCAGCATCTGCGCGTCGCCGGGATGAATGGGGCGCACGGTGTACGTGCCGCCGCCCGGCATCGGCCAGGCGCGCTCGTGCCGCGCCGGGTACGGCAGTATCGAAAGATGGTGGTAGTCGCCGGAACGGCCGCCCTGGGGATGGGAGGCGCTGTCGACCACGATGCGGGCGTCGACCGCGACCGCGCCCGAGGCGTCGACGATGATGGGATTGATGTCCATCTCGCGCAGCTCGGGCAGTTCGCACACCATCTCCGACACGCGCAGCAGCAGTTGCTCCAGCGAGGCCATGTCGACTGCGCTGGCGCCGCGCCACTCCCCGAGGGTCTCGGCCACGCGCGAGCGTGCGATGAGCTGGCGCGCCAGGAAGGTGTTGAGCGGCGGCAGTTCCATCGCGCGGTCGTCGATGAGTTCGATCATCGTGCCGCCGGCGCCGAACACGATCACCGGCCCGAACGGACGGTCCGTCACAAGCCCCACGTGCACCTCGCGGCCGCGGTGCGCGCGGGCCATCTTCTGCACGGTCACGCCGTTGATGCGGGCATCGGGCATCAGGCGTGTCACGCGCTCCACCATGTCGCGGTAGGTGTCGCGCGCGTTCGCGCCGTTCATGATGTTGAGCGCCACGCCGTCGACGTCGGACTTGTGGCTGATGTCCGGCGAATCGATCTTCAGCGCGACCGGGAAGCCGAGCTGCGTCGCGATCATCATGGCCTCGTGGGCGCTGCGCGCCAGCAAGGTCCGCGTGATGGGGATATGGAAGGCCGAGAGCAGCGTCTTGGATTCCATCTCGGTCAGTACTTTGCGGCGCTCCGCGAGCACGCTCTCGATCACGAGGCGGGCGCCTTCGATGTCGGGCTTGGCCATGGTCGACAGCGGCGGCGGGATCTGCTGCAGCAGTTGCTGGTTCTGGTAGAAGGCCGCGATGTTGCCGAAGGCGCCGACGGCGGCTTCGGGCGTGCGGAAATTCGGGATGCCAGCCTCGTTGATGATCGCGCGGCCTTCGCCGACCGAGGCGTCACCCATCCAGCAGGCCAGCAGTGGCTTGCTGATCGCGCCGTGGACGTCGAGGAGCGCGCGCGCCGTGGCGGAGGCGTCGACGCCGGCCTTGGGCGAGAAGATGGCCAGCACGCCGTCGACCTGCGCGTCCTTGCCGGCCGACGCGATGGCCGCCTCGTAGTGCGCGGGCGTGGCCGCTTCCGACAGGTCGACCAGGTCGGACAGGGACGCCGCCGGCGGCAGCAAGGGTGCCAGCGCCGCGATCGAGTCGGGCGACAGCCGGGCGAGTTCGAGGGAGATTTCGTTCACCCAGTCGGCCGCCAGGACGCCCGGCCCGCCGCCGTTGGTGACGATCGCAAGGCGGCGGCCCACCGGCCGATAGCGCGACGCCAGGCACTTGGCGGCGGAGAACAGTTCCACGAAGGAACGCACCCGCACCGCGCCGCCGCGGCGCAACGCGGCATCGAACACGTCATCGCTGCCGACGATGGTGCCGCTGTGGGTCTGCGCCGCTTCATTGCCGGCGGGCTTGCGGCCGGCTTTCAGCACCACCACCGGCTTGGCATTGGCCGCCGACCGCAACGCGCTCATGAACGGTCGTGCGGCGTGGATGCCTTCGAACTGGAGAATGATGCTCTGCGTCTGACCGTCGTGCGCGAGGAAGTCCAGGACCTCCGCGATGTCGAGGCAACCGTGCCGGCCGACCGACACGACGCACGAGAAGCCGACCCTGTTCTTGTGGGCCCAGTCCAGCATCGAGGCGGTGAGCGCGCCCGATTGGGAAACGAGCGCCAGCGACCCGGGCCGGGCGAGGGGCCCGGCCGCGCTCGCGTTCAGTTGCAGGTGCGGACGCTGGAAGCCCAGGGAATTGGGCCCCAGCAGGTGGATGCCCTCGCGTTGCGCAATCTTCCTGAGGGCCGAGGCCTCCCCGGCGTCCATGCCGCTCGAGATCACCAGCGCGGTGCGGCAGCCGATCCGGGTCGCGACCTCCAGCGCCGCCGGAACTTCCTGCGGTGGCAGCGCGATGATGGCGAGGTCCGCCCGCGTCAGGGCCAGGTCGCCCAGCGTGCCGCTGGTGCCGATGTCGAGGAACTGCAGCGTGCCTTCGAAGCGCTGGGCGCGCAGCGACTCCTGCAGCACCTGCCCGAGTGGGGCGGGAAAGGGCGCGGCGCCCGCATCGGCCGCCCCCGCGCGTGCGCCCGCAAAGACGACGATCGACGCGGGCGAGAACAGGGGAGCAAGATAGTGCTTTTCCATCCCCTCAGTCTGCACCCATCGGGCCCCGGATGGGCGCTGCATGGCGCTACCACTTGAATCGAACGCCCACGCGGCCGCTCCATCCGTGGCTGTCGCCGCTATCGAGCGAACGGTTGTAATCCACGGAGCCGAAGGCAGTCACGTTGCGCGCGATGGATCCCGACAGCCCGACGCCGGCCTGCGCCCATGTCGATGCGCCGAGCGGCGCACTCAGCGCCACCGGATTGAAGCCTTGCAGGCTGGTGAAGGTCGTCGTCGCGTCGGAGTCGAAGGCATGCCAGACGTTCAGGCGTGCCCAGGCCGTGATCTCCTGCCCGTCCAGTCCCTGTGCGATGCGGTGCGTCAATCGGGCGCCGATGCGGCCATAGAAGGTGCTGGTGTCATCGAACGAAACGCGGGCGAAGTTGTCGCGCCCGTCATCGAGCCTCGTCCACTGGTAGACGAGTTGGCCTTGCGGCTCGAGGGCCCAGCCAGGTGCGAGCGCGAAGGGGTAGCCGGCTTCGAGCGAGGCCGCGACGCCCCAGCCATCGGTAGCAAGCGCTTCGCCAAGGATCGAACGCGTCTTGACGCTGTCGTAGCGCGTGCCCTGCAGCACGCCGTCGACGTACCAGCCTGAAGCGCCTTTGCGTGTCCAGTAGCCACCGAGCGAATAACCGTCCATCGAAGCCGTGCCTGCCTTGCCGCCGTAGATCGCATCGACGTCGCTGTCGATGTGGCCGACGGCGATGAAGGCGCCCGCGACATCGCTCTGGCCGTTCGCGTCGGCCCGGCGCAAGAGGTCGATGCCGGTCTGCACGCCGGCCTCGTTGTAGTCGTAGGAAGGGCCGTTGCGCGTGAAGTCGTTGAAGCGATCCGTGTTGGTGCCGCCGCTGCCGTTGCGGACTTCGCCGCTCGCGCCGAACACGCGCCCCCAGGTGCCCAGGCGGCTGGGGCCTTCGCTGGTCGGGCTGACGCTGTCTTCGCCGGCCCGGTCGTGGTAGGTGCCGAGCATGGCGATGCCAAGCCGGTTGGCGAGCACGGGGGCGGACATGTCCAACGGGACTTCGACACGGTAGTTGGGCAACGGCGCGCTCATCGCGACGGAAGGCGCCGAGCCCACCACGGACGGAACCGAACCCACGACGGATGGCGCGGGTGCCGGGGGCGGTGCCGCGCCGGGCAGGGCAGCAGTCGCTGTCGCAGTCGCCGGCAAGGTGGTACGCAGATACCAGCTCTCGCCATTGGCAGCCCCGCCTTTGAACAGCAGGTATTCGTAGGCGCCCGCCGCCACGCGTGAGCCCAGTGCAAAGGCCGAGCCGGCAGTCGTCGCGCCATTGGCCGCATCGACGACCGCGATCCCGTCGCCTGTCGTGAGCGCGCCGCCCCCGCCTGCGTTGGTGATCTGCAGCGTCGACGCGCCGCGCGCACTGCCGCCGTTGATGATCAGCCTGTCGGATGGCGAGTTGTCGGCCCCCAGGAAAGTATTGAGCGCCACACGGCTGCCCGACGCGCCGACATAGCTGTTGACGATCAGCGCATTGCCCGGTGTTCCGTTGACCGCGCCGAGTTGTGCCAATCCCGCGTTCTGCAGCGTGCCGTTGACCGTGAAGCTGCCGTTGCCACCGGCCAGGACCGCCGGCTTGCTCGCCAGCTTGGTGGAGACGGGCGCCGGAGCTGCACTCGCAATCGCATCGGCGACCTTCAGCACGCCGTTGTTCACTACATCGCCGGTCACGCTGCCGTAGCCACCCAGCGTCGCGCCCGGGTTGACCAGGACCGTCCCGCCACCCCCCAGCGCGGCGTCGCGGCTGCCCGCGTCGCCGACAACGAGCGTTCCTGCGTTCACCGTCGTGCCGCCGCTGAAGGAACTGGCGCCCTGCAGGATCAGTGTTCCGGTGCCCTGCTGAACGACATGCCCTGTGCCGGAGATCAGGCCGTCATAGGTGAGGACGTCGGACCTGTCGAACACCAGCGTCCCGTCGTTCGCCACATTGCTCGTGATGCTGCCCGTCGTGCCGCCATTGCCCATCTGAAGCGTGGCGGGCGCCGCGATCGTCGTTGCACCGGCGTAGCTGTTGTCGGCCGTCAGGATCGTCGTGCCGGCCAGCGCGTTGACGGTACCGGTGCCGGTCATCAGCGGCGCAAACTCGTAGCTGGACGAGGTGTGGTTGAAGTTGATCGTGGCCGTGCCATCGCCCAGCGCCACGGTCGGGGTGTCGAGCAAGCCCGGGACCGCCGGCGCGTTGCCGGTCGCTCCACCGATGTTCAGCGTGCCCACCGACCCCGGATAGAACGCCACATAGGTCGCGGGCGCGCTGACAGCGGCCCCCTCGCTGATCGTGAGCGTTCCGGTACCGCCATTGCCCACAGTCAGGTCGGGCCCCGTGTTGACCCAACTCGATCCGGCGCCCGTGACGACAGCGTTTCCCACGCCGCCCGCGACGCGCCCGACAAAGCCCTGCGCGCTGGTCACCGTGGCGCCACCGGATACGGTCAGCGAGCCGGTGCCGGCGCGTGCGACTTCGAAGGTCGAATCGCTCGTCAATGTCGATCCCGGTCCGCTGACCACGGCCGTGGCCTGCGCGCCTGCGTTCTCCCCGATGACGACACTGCCGCCACGCACCTGGCCCGCCTGGTCGATGGTCATCGTGCTCGTGCCCGACAGCAGGCTGACGAATCCGCTGGTCGTCCAGCGCGAGCCGGTGCCGCTCACGTGGATGGTGGCCGTCCCGCTGCCCTGGAATGCGCCGAGCGCGAAGCCGCTCTGGACGACCCCTCCGTTCTCGACAGTGAGCGAGCCCGCGCCGACATCGCCGATCGTGAGGCCGCTGCCGGTGGTCCACGCCGAACCGCTGCCCGTCACCACCACGGCGCCTTGCGAACCGGCATTGGCCCCGATGACGCTGGTCGTTCCGTTCACCCGCGCGCCGTTCTCGAGACGCAGAGTGCCGGTCCCCGAAACGCCGACGGCGATCGTCGCGGCCGGTGAATCGATGGCGCCGCCGCGTACGCTCAACGTGCCGCCGTCGACGGTGGTGTTCCCCGTGTACGTGTTGGCCGCCGTGAGCACGAGGGTGCCGAGGTCGGTCTTGTCGATACCGCCGCTGCCCTGGATCGCGGCTCCGATGGTGGCGGTCATCGCGGCCCCCGCGGCCGTGCCGTCACCCACGCGGATGATGGTGTCGGCCGTGGTCGTCGTCAGCGGCTGGCCGGTGACGGTGTAGCCGTCCGTTGTGAACTGCGCGCCGCTGAAGGTCACTGCGCCCGCGCCGTTGTCCACCGCGACGGTGCCCGGCGTGCCCTGGAAGATCGCAAAGCCGTTCGGCTGCCATGGCGCATTCACGGTGCCGGCGCTGTCGGTCCATCCATCGTTCGTGCTTGCCAGCCACGTGCCGGCGCCGCCATTCACTGCGGCGTTGTTGAACAGCGCGGCGTTGTTCCCGTCCCAGAAGTTCAGCACCAGGCCCTGCGTGTTGACCAGGTTCACCTGGTTGACCAGCGAGGTCTGCACGAGGAACGGACCGCCCGCCGGCATCGCACCGATATTCAGCCCCTGGTTGTTCAACGCGCCGCCGTAGTTGATCAACCTGTAGATGCCCGGGCCGAAGCTGCCTCCGGGCGGTTGCGTGACGTTCACCGTGCCGTCGAGACGCAGGTTGCCGCCCACCACCGTCAAGTCGTTCACCGCGCCGCCCGGCATGTTGGCCTGACCCAGTTCGTAGTCGAGCACCGAGCCGGGCGACAGCGACAGATCGCCGCCGATGGTCAGCGTGCCGGGACTGGCGCCGGGCGCGATGTGCCCGCCGTCCTGGACCGTCACGGAGCCGGCGATGCGGCCGGTGCCGCCGAGCGTCGCGGCGTTCTGGACGGTCGTCGCCGCACTGGCGAGCGAGCCGTTGACCCGCAGCGTGCCGGCCGCGACGGTGGTCGGGCCCGTCAGGGTGTTCGCGCCCGTCAGCGTCGTCGTGCCGGTGCCCGCTTGGGTGAGGGTTCCGGTCCCGCCGATGACGCCCGAATAGGTGATCGCGTCGCTGCGATTGAAAACCAGCGCGCCGTTGTCCGTGATGCCGCCCGCGACGGTGCCGCTCGCCCCACCGACGCCGATGTGCAGCTGGGCGCCTGCCCGCACTGTCGCCGGGCTGGTCAGCGTGCCGCTCACGCGCAGCGCGCCGCTCTCGACCTGCGTGTCGTTGAACGCACCGCTGCCGGCCCAGGCCCAGTCGCTGCCGGTCATGCGCAGGGTCTCGAAGTTGGCGAACGCGTTGGACGCCGTGCCCGTCCCTTCAAGGATCACGCCGTCGGTCCCCGTGCCGCCGTCGGCGAGCCCGGTGATCTGCGAGCCCGTTCGCAAGGTCAGCGTGTCGTTGCCGCCGCGCAGGTCGATCGCGGTGCCGACATCGCTCCGGATGACGCCGGAATTGATCAGGCTTTCCTGGCCATTCACCCCGCGCACCGCGAAACTGCGCTCGCTGATGATGGAACCCGTGTTCTCGATCCTTGCGACGAAGCTGCCCGCGACGGTGTTGGACAGGACGCCATCGGCATTGATGCCCGATGCCCGGATCGTGCCGCTGTTCAGCAAGGTGTTGTTGGTGCCCTGCATGAAGACACCGAAGGCATCGCGGCCGCCGACGAGGAGACTGCCGCTGTTGATGAAGGTGCTGTCGCCGTCATCCGCGCGCATGCCGTTGCCGCGCTGGCCGCTGGTGTTGACGGTGCCCCGGTTCTCCAGTGTGTTGTTCGAGCCGGAAAGCACGTAGAGGCCGTGCGCGCCCGTGCCGCTGACGTTCACGGTGCCGTCGTTGCGCAGCAGGGTGCCGGTGCTCCCGTCAATCTCCATCCCGCTCGAACCGATGCCGCTGGCGGTGATGGTCCCGCCGGCCACGTTCTGCACGATGTTGCCGCCTCCGCCGGCCACGAACATCCCGAATGCCCGGTTCACCGTTTCCGAACTGCCGCCCGACGTGGTGATCGATCCGGCATTGGTCATCGACGAGCCGCTCGTTTCCACCAGCAGCATCCCGTGCGACCCCTGGCCCCGCGTCACGATGCTGCCGTCGTTGCGCAGCACGTGTCCGATGCCGGTGCTCGCCGCCATCCCGAAGGCTTCGTCCAGGTTGGATTCGATGACGCCGGTCGCGGTGTTCGTGAGCACGGAGCGGTTGGTCGCCTGCGCAAACATCCCTGAGCCCTGGAAGGTGTTCAACGTGATCTGGCCCGCGTTGATCAACTGGTTGTCGTCGGTATTGGAGGCGATCAGGCCCGTGGCGAGGTCGCCGTTGACGGTGATCCGCCCGCCGGCTTCGTTGCGCAATACGCTGTTGGCCCCGATGCTGACGAAGGTCAGCGAGTTGAACCCGCTCGTGACGAGCGTTCCGAAGTTGCGCAGCGTGCTGTTGGCGCCGAGCGCGACCACGCCGATGTTCCCCGCACCCGTGGACACCGGTCGAATGCTTCCGAAGTTGTTGAGCTGCGCGCCCGTACCCAACGCGATCAGGTTGGTGTTTCCGGTGATCACGGCATCCGGGTTGACGTTGACCGTCACGCCGGAAGCCGCGGACGCATCGAGCGGCACGGTCGTGGGGGCCGGTCCGGTGCAGGTGACGGTCTGGCCGTTTCCCGGCGGGTTGGGCAGGCAGTCCGCCCTGGCGGGCCTGGAAGCACCCGATGCAAGCAGTCCGGCGATGACAGATGCCGAGACAGCGGTGATCTTGCGGGCGAACGGGGCGATTCGTTGGCAACCCGGGTGGCCCTTGCACGGCTTTCGCGCAAGGGCAGTTGGGAGCAAAGGCATGGCACTGGGCCCTTCCTGGTCTACACCTGAGGAATGCAGCGCGATCTTCTGCTCGCTGCCTTGGCCTTTCTAACATCCGGGCTTGCGCTTGCGCAAGCGAAGGCACACTGACCTGCTTCTGCGACGACACCCTTGCGGCGAGCCCGCCCACCGCGCCCCGCGTCAGCCGCGAAATTCGGGCTTGCGCTTCTCGTTGAACGCTGCTACTGCTTCGTGATGGTCCGGCATCTGGTGCGACATCACCTGGAAGGCGGCCGACATCTCGAGCAGCGTGTCCAGCCGCGAATGCAGCGCCTCGCGCAGCAGGCGCTTGGCCATTCGCACGGCATGCGGCGGGTTGGCGGCGATCTGCCCGGCCAGTTCGCGTGCGGTCGGCATCAATTGGTCCGGAGGCACGACGCGCGACACCAGGTTCCATTCCGCGGCCTGCTTCGCGTCGATGGTCTGGCCGGTCAGGGTCAGCTCGGTCGCGCGCGACAGGCCGATGATGCGCGGCAGCAGCCACGCGCCGCCATCGCCCGGAATGATGCCGAGCTTGACGAAGCTCTCGGCGAACTTGGCACCCTCGGCGGCGATGCGGATGTCGCACATGCAGGCAAGGTCCAGACCCGCACCGATGGCATGGCCGTTGACCGCGGCGATGACAGGCACCTCCAGGTTGAACAGCGCCAGCGGCAGCTTCTGGATGCCGAGGCGGTACTCGCGTCGCAGCTCCATGGCCGGCATCTCGCTGTAGCGGGCCATGTCGCGCACATTGCCGCCCGAGGAGAAGGCGGTGCCCGCGCCGGTGAGGATCACCGCGCGCACCGAATGATCGGCATGGATGCGATCGATGGCGGCCAGGAATTCCGGCACGGCCGTGTTGCCCGTGAGCGGATTGCGACGCTCGGGGTCGTTCATCGTCAGGGTGACGATGTGGCCCTCTTGTTCATAGATCAGAAAGTCGCTCATTGCAGGATCTCCTCCATCACGAATTGCAGGACCGACGGCGCGGCATGCCCGAGCATCGCCTCGCCGACGATGCGGTTCCAGTACGCCTCCGAGCCGTCGGCCATGCGCCACGCGTGGAGGCGGCGGCTGTAGAGCTGGAGATCGAATTCCTCGGTGACGCCGATGGCGCCGTGCAGCGCATGCGCCGTCGATGCGACGAGGGGCACCGACGCGCTGGTGCGAGCCTTGGCCGTTGCCGCCGCGAGCAGCGCCGGCACCCGGGTGCCGGCCTTGAAAGCAAGCTCCGCCGCCACGCCCGCGCACGCCACATGCTCGGCCATGACGCTGAGCTGATGCTGGATCGACTGGAACTTGCCGATGGCCTTGCCGAACTGCACGCGGTCGTTGCAGTAGCCGAGCGTCATCGAGAACATGCGCTCCATGGCGCCGGCCATGGCCGCCGCATGCAGGGCCGCGCTGAACACCGCGACCTCGCTGCCGTGGTCGCCGACGGGCGCGCCGACGGCGTCTCGCGTCCAACGCAGCGATGCGCCCTGGCTGCCGCGCACGCCCGTCGGGGTGCGTTCGGCCCTGGCGCAGTCGAGCAGCACGAGCGCGCCTTCCACGTTGGCCAGCGCATGGTCCGCGATGGCGCCGAAGGCCACATCGGCCGCGCTGATCGAACCGTCCGCCTCGCGCCGTGCATGGCCGACGAGTGTCACCATGCCTTCCGGCGCAGCCACGTCGCGCAGCAGGGCGCGCGCCGCAATGCTCTGTGCCGCAGGCACCGGCACCGCATGGCGGCCGAAGGCGACGAAGATCGGAAACATCGCGTCGAGGTCAAGGCCTGCGCCGCCGGCGGCTTCGCTCGCCATCAGCTCCAGGAAGCCGTTGTCAGCGAGCGCGCTCCAGAGCGCCGCAGGCGAACCGCCGTTCTCGATCGCCCGGATCGCCGCGGGCGTGCACTGGTCCATGAGGATGGCCTCGATGGCTTCGGTAAACATGGTCTTGTCTCCTTGATGTTTCAGCGCAGGCCCAGGCCGCGCGCGATCATGCCGCGCAGGATTTCGCGCGTGCCGCCGCGCAGCGAGAAGGTCGGCGAGATCTGGCTCAGGTAGGCCAGCGTGCGATGCAGGTCGGCATCGACGGCACGCGTCGGGTCGGCGGCCACGGCCGCTTCGATGGCGGCCGGAATGGCCTGCTCGAATTCCGTGCCGATGTCCTTCACCAGCGCCGCCTCGACGACGGGGCTTTCGCCGCGCGCGAGCTTGGTGGTCACAGCCACCGACAGGCTGCGCAGGGTCGCGAGCTGTATGGCGAACCCGCCCAGCAGTGCTGCGTCCGACGCGGAGAAGCCGCTCTTGCGAAGGCTCGCCATCCAGGTATCGAGCAGCACGACGCTCGAATAGAGCCGCTCCGGGCCGCTGCGCTCGAAGGCGAGTTCGGCATTGACCTGCATCCAGCCGCTGCCTTCGTCGCCGATGAGCGCGTCGTCCTTCAGGAAGACGTCGTCGAAGGTGACTTCGGAGAAGTGCGCATCGCCCGTGAGGTCGGCGATCGGCCGGATGTCGATGCCCGGCAGGGAAAGATCGACGATCAGCTGCGACAGCCCGCCCTGGCGGTCTTCCGGCGCGCCGGAGGTGCGCACCAGCGCGATCATGTAGTGCGAGCGGTGCGCGTTGGTCGTCCAGATCTTGCGGCCCGTGAGGCGCCAGCCGCCTTCCACGCGCGTAGCGCGCGTGCGCACGCTGGCCAGGTCGGAGCCCGAGTTGGGCTCGCTCATGCCGATGCAGAAGAAGGCTTCGCCGCGGCAGATGCGCGGCAGGTAGAAGTCCTTTTGCGCTTCCGTCCCGAACTTGTTGATCAACGGACCGCTCTGGCGGTCGGCGATCCAATGGGCCGCGACCGGTGCACCGGCCGCGAGCATTTCCTCCACGAGCACGAAGCGACGGAAGGCGTCGAGGCCCGCACCGCCGTACGCGCTCGGCAACGTGATGCCGACCCAGCCCCGCGCCGCGAGCCGCCGGCTGAAAGCCGCGTCGAAGCCCATCCAGGTGCGTGCCCGAACGGCCGGCGCGGCAGGCTCCAGGTTGCTCGACAGGAACTCGCGCACTTCCGTGCGGAAGGCCTGCGCTTCCTCGGGCAAGTGCGCGAGGCGGAAGGCCTCGAGCAACTGGGTGCTCATGACGTCACCTCTTCGGCGGCCGGGATCTCGCCGGTGGTCAATGCATTGGGCGCGGCCTGCTTCACCAGGTCGGGGATCAGTCCGCCGAGTTCCTCGACCGTCCAGCGGCCCGTCTTCTCGATGCGCGGGCCGGCGTGCCAGCCTTCGGCCACGGTGATGCGGCCGCCCCGCGCGCCGAACACGCGCCCGGTGACGCCGCGCGATGCGCTGCTGCCGAGCCATGCCACGAGCGGCGCGACGTTCGACGGGTCGAGCGGGTCGAAGCCCGGGGCCTCGTTGCGGATGGCCTGCCACTTCGGGCTGGCGAAGATGTCTTCGGTGAGTCGGCTCATGGCGGTGGGGTAGATGGCGTTCACCGTCACACCGTAGCGGTCCAGCTCGCGCGATGCAATCACCGACAGGGCGGCGATGCCGGCCTTGGCCGCGCCGTAGTTCGACTGGCCGGCGTTGCAATACAGGCCCGACGACGAGCTCGTGTTGATGATGCGCGCATCGCGCTGGCGCCCGGCCTTCGATTCGTTGCGCCAGTAGGCGGCCGCATGGCGCGAGGGCGCGAAGGTGCCGCGCATGTGCACGCGGATCACCGCGTCCCAGTCTTCCTCTTCCATGTTGACGAGGGTGCGGTCGCGCAGGATGCCCGCGTTGTTGACCAGCACGTCGAGGCCGCCAAAGGTGTCGATGGCAGCGTCGATCATGCGCTTCGCGCCATTCCAGTCGGCCACGTCGTCCGCGTTGGCGATGGCCTGGCCGCCCAGGGCCTCGATCTCGGCCACGACTTCGAGGGCCGGGCCGGTCGCGGCGCCGGGGCCGCCGTCGCCGCGTCCGCCCAGGTCGTTGACCACGACCTTGGCGCCGTGGCGCGCGAATTCGAGCGCGTACTCGCGGCCGATGCCGCGGCCGGCGCCGGTGATGACGACCACGCGGTCCTTGCAGAGCTGTTGCATGTCTTTCTCCTGAATCTCTCGTGGCGGGTGTGCGGCTCAGCGCTGCACGATGTCGACCTGCTTCGCCAGCGCCCGGTAGCGCGCGGTTTCCGAAGCGATCATCGCGCTCATGTCCTTGCCGGGAATGGTGAAGACCTCGGCGCCTGCCGTCTCCGTCACGTAGGTCTTGAACTCCGGCTGCGCCATGGCCTTCAGCAGGGCGGTCTCCAGCGTCTTCGCGACAGCATCGGGCACCTTGCTGCTCACGCCGAAGCCGATCCACACGTAGAGGTCGTAGTCGGGCAGGCCGCTTTCGCGGACGGTGGGCACGTTGGCAAGCTTGGGATGGCGCTCCTTGCCGGTCACGGCCAGCGGGCGCACCTTGCCGGCGGCGATCAGCGGAAGCGCACCGCCGATGTCGAGCAGGGCCAGGTCCACCTGGCCGCCCATCAGGTCGGTCTGCACCTGGCCCGGGCTCTTGTAGGGGATGTAGTTGAACTCCACGCCGGCCGCGTGCTGCATCATCAGCGAGCCGATGCGGTAGTGATGGCTGTAGCTCGCCATGCTCACCGTCTTCGGCGCCTTGCGTGCGGCGGTCATCGCCTCGGCGAAGGTCTTGTACGGCGAGTTGGCGCCGGTGACGAGCACCGCGGCGCTGCGCAGCATGGTGGCGACCGGGCGCAGGTCCTTCTGCGGGTCATAGGCAAGGCCTTCGTTGACCAGCGGATTGATCACCATCGACGAAGGCGACAGCATCAGCACGCTGTAGCCATCGGCCGGCGAACTCAACAGGCTTTGAACAGCCAGTACGGCGTCACCACCCGGCTTGTTCTCGACGAAGGTCGACTGGCCCAGCTCCGGGCCGGCCAGCTTGGCGACGAGGCGAGTGACGGTGTCCGAGCCACTGCCCGGGCCCAGCGGCACGATGAAGCGCACGGGATGCGACGGGAAGGGGTCGGCGGCCTGCGTCGATTGCAGGGGCAGGGCGAAGGCGACCAGCGCGGTCAGCGCCGTGCCGATGAGGCGAAGGGTCTTGAGGTGTTTCATGCTTGTCTCCAGTCTGGTTGATTCGAATCACATGCGGGCGAGGCGCGCGGCCTGCGTGTCCACGTCGCCGAACAGCTGGTCGAGCACGTGGATGCGGCGCAGGCAATGGCCGACCGCGTACTCCTCCGTCATGCCGATGCCGCCGTGCGACTGGATCGCCTGCTGGCAAAGCGCACGGGCGTGGCGGCCGATGGACAGCTTGGCGCGGGGCAGGTCGGTGGCGGCGCTGGGCGACGCGGGGTCGTCCACGGCCACGGCCGCCGCGACAGCCATGCTGCGCGCCATTTCGAGCGCGACGGCCATCTCCGAGACGCGATGGCGCAGCGCCTGGTATTCGCCGATCAGGCGGCCGAACTGCTTGCGGGTGTTGACGTAGGCGGTGGTGAGCGCGAAGGCCGATTCCATCGTGCCGACCATGTCGGCGCAGACGGCGGCGGTGCCGGCCGCGAGGGTGGCGCGGATGGCAGCCGCTGCGCTGGCCGCATCGCACAGGGGTTCTGCCGCGGCGCCGTCGAGGATCAATTCGCCGGCCGGCGAGTCGTCGACGAGGCGGTATGTCCGCAATCCGGCGTTGGCCGCATCGACCAGGAAGAGGGCGAGGCCGTCTTCGTCTCCAGGCTGGCCGCTCACGCGCGCGCTGACGACGAAGCGGCTGGCCGTACCGGCATGCAGCACGAGCGACTTCGTGCCGTCGAGGCGCCACTGCTTGCCGTCGAGGCGTGCATGCGTCTCGACCCACAGGTCTGCGTGGCGACCGGCCGCTTCCTCGTGCGCCCACGCCATGCGCAGTTCGCCGCTGGCAAGCATCGGCAGCAGGCCGTCCTTCTGCGCTTCGGTGCCCGCTGCGAGCACGGCTGTCGTCGCCAGCACGCTCGATGCCAGGTAGGGCTCCAGCAGCAGCGCGCGGCCGAAGGCCTGCATCACGGGAAGCCGGTCGGTCGCGCCGCCGCCCAGCCCGCCAAAGGCTTCGGGAATGCCCAGGGCCGTCACGCCCAGCTCGGCGAGCTTGCGCCATGCTCCTTCGTTCCAGCCGGCTTCCGAGCCCGCGATGGCGCGGCGCTTCTCGAAGCCGTAGTGGTCGTCGAGCAGGCGCGCGAGGCTTTCGGCCAGCGCCTGTTGGTCTTCGTTCAGATCGAATTGCATGGCTTATCCCAGGAGCGTCTTGGCCAGAATGTCCTTCTGCACTTCGCTGGAGCCGCCGTAGATGGTGGCTGCGCGATAGAAGAAGTAGCGCGGTGACGCGGCAGCGAGCGGGTGCAGGGCGGCATCGCCTTCGCCGTCGCGCCGTTCCAGTCCGGCGGGGCCGGCAAGGCGGGCGATGAGCGATGTCAGCTCCTGCAGGGTCTCGGAGCCCTTGACCTTGAGCACCGAAGCGAAGCCCGGGTTCTTGCGACCGATCTCCGGGTCGAGCAGGAAGCGCCAGTTGGTCAGCTCCAGCGCACGCACTTCCGCGCCGAGCAGGGCCAGTTCGGCGGCCAGCTTCGTGTCGTCGATCAGGCGCTTGCCGCCCTGGCGGATGGTCCCGGCCAGTTCATGGGCGTACCCCAGCCGCTCCCAGCACAGGCCGATGCTCGCGATGTTGGTGCGCTCGCTTGCCAGCAGGTACTTGGCGCAGTCCCAGCCACGTCCTTCCTCGCCGACGAGGTTGGCGACCGGCACGCGCACCTTGTCGAAGAAGACTTCGTTCAGGTGGTGCTGCCCGTCGATGGAAACGATCGGCCGCACCGAGACGCCCGGCGTCTTCATGTCGATCAGCAGGAAGGAGATGCCGTCCTGCTTGCGCGCGGCCTGCTCGGTGCGCACCAGCGCGAAGATCCAGTCGGCATGGTGGGCCGACGTCGTCCAGATCTTCTGGCCGTCGACCACGTACTCGTCGCCATCGCGAACCGCGCGCGTGCGCAGCGAGGCTAGGTCCGAGCCCGAATCCGGCTCCGAGAAGCCCTGGCAGAACCACAGGTCGAGCCGCGCCAGCCTGGGCAGGAAGAAGCGCTTCTGTTCCTCGGTGCCGAAGCGCAGCAGCACCGGGCCGAGCATCGCCACGTTGAAGGGCAGCGGCTGCGGCGCCGCGGCGCGTTGCAGTTCCTCGACGAGGATCAGGCGCTCGACGGTGCCGAGCCCGGCGCCGCCGTATTCGCGCGGCCAGTGCGGTGCCGCCCATCCACGCTCGTGCAGGATGCGCTGCCACGCCACGATGTCCTGCTTGCGGGCCGCATGGCCCTTGCTCAGGCGTTCACGGATCTCGGCGGGCAGCCGGTCGCGGATGAAGGCGCGCACCTCGTCGCGAAACGCGGTCTCGCTCGGGCTCAGCTGGAGGTCCATGGCGCTCAGTTCTTGCCGTAGAGCGTGACGACGCAAGCGCCGCCGAGGCCCAGGTTGTGCTGCAGGCCGAGCCGGGCGCCTTCCACCTGGCGCTGGTCCGCGCTGCCGCGCAACTGGTGCGTGAGTTCGTAGCACTGCGCCAGTCCGGTCGCGCCCAGCGGATGGCCCTTCGACAGCAGGCCGCCCGAGGGATTCACCACGATCTTGCCGCCGTAGGTGTTGTCGCCGTCGTTCACGAACTTCTCGGCGCCGCCTTCGGGGCAGAAGCCCAGCGACTCGTAGCTGATGACTTCGTTCTGCGCGAAGCAGTCGTGCAACTCGCACACGTCGATGTCCTCGGGGCCGACGCCGGCTGCTTCGTAGACGCGGCTCACGGCCGATTTCGTCATGTGCGTACCGACCCAGCTCAGCATCGAGGGCGGCTCGAAGGATTCGACCGGGTCGGTCGTCATCGACTGCGCCAGGATCTGCACGTCGGTGCGCAGGCCGTGCTTCTTCGCGAAGCGCTCCGATACCAGCAGGGCCGCGGCGCCGCCGCAGGTCGGCGGGCAGGCCATCAGGCGCGTCATCACGCCGGGCAGCAACACCTTGTCGGCCATCACTTCCTCGGTAGTCACGACAGTGCGGAAGAGGGCGAGCGGGTTGTTGGCCGCATGGCGGCTGGCCTTGGCGCGCACCGCGGCAAAGGTTTCCATGCTGCAGCCGTAGCGCGCCATGTATTCACGCCCCGCGCCGCCGAAGGTTCGCAGCGCCTGCGGCATGCCGTCCATGTCGGCCGTGAGGCCGTGCAGCACCGGCAGGAAGCGCTCGCGCGTCGGCGGGCGATCGGTGTACTGGGCCTTGAGCGCGCCGGCCTGCATCTGCTCGAAGCCCAGCGCCAGCACGCAGTCGGCGTCGCCGGATGCAATCGCCTTGCGCGCCAGGTACAGCGCCGTCGAGCCGGTGGAACAGTTGTTGTTGACGTTGACGACCGGAATGCCCGTCATGCCCACTTCGTACAGCGCCGTCTGGCCCGAGGTCGAGTCGCCGTACACATAGCCCACGTAGGCTTCCTGAACTACGTCGTAGCCCACGCCCGCATCGGCCAGCGCCCGGCGCGTGGCCTCGGCGCCCATCGCGGTGTAGCTCAGGCTCTGGCCCGGCTTGGCGAAGGGGATCATGCCGACGCCGGCGACGATTACTTTTTCGGACATATGAAGCGCTCCTAGATTGACTGATTGGTGGAACACCGCGGAACCGGCTCCGCCGGGCCGCTGGTGTTGCCCCCTGCAAGGGGGTAGGCGAAGCGACACGAAGTGCGCGAAGCCTGGGGGTTAGCCAAGAACACCTGGGGGAGGTCAAAGCTTTCTTGAAATCAGGTCGCGCTGGACCTCGCTGGTGCCACCGAACACGCGCGTGATGCGGTAGTCCGTGAACGCCCGTGCAATCGGGTACTCCAGCATGTAGCCGTAGCCACCGTGCAGCTGCACCATCTCGTCGATGCACTTCCACAGCGTCTCGGTCGCGAACAGCTTGGCGATCGCGGCCTCTTGCACCGAGATGCGGCGCGTCATGTGCTCGCCGATGTAGTAGTCGACCATCGTGCGCACGGCCACCGCCTGTGCCTTCACGTCGGCCAGCTTGAACTTGGTGTTCTGGAAGTCCCACACCGTGCCGTCGAAGGCCTTGCGTTCCTTCACGTATTCGATGGTCTGCTCCAACAGGCGCTCGAGCTTGGCGGCCGAGTACACGGCGATGATCAGGCGCTCCTGCGCCAGTTCCTGCATCAGGCAGACGAAGCCCTTGTTCTCTTCGCCCAGCAGGTTGTCGACCGGCACGCGCACGTTGTCGAAGAAGAGCTCGGTGGTGTCGGCGGCCGGCTGACCCACCTTGTCGAGCTTGCGGCCACGGCGGAATCCGGCGCGGTCGGCCTCGACCATGATCAGGCTCACGCCCTTGGCACCGGCCTTCGGGTCGGTCTTGCAGGCGACCAGCACCATGTCGCAGTTCAGGCCGTTGCTGATGAAGGTCTTGCTGCCGTTGATGACGTATTCGTCGCCGTCGCGCACGGCCGTCGTGCGGATCGACTTCAGGTCGGAGCCGGTGCCCGGCTCGGTCATGGCGATGGCCATGATCGTCTCGCCGCGGCAGATCTTCGGCAGCCAGCGCTGCTTCTGTTCCTCGGTGCCGAAGCGCACGATGTAGGGCGCGGTGATGTCCGAGTGCACCGAGAGGCTGAAGCCCGAGACGCCGGAGCGGTGCAGCTCCTCGGCCAGCACGCAGGAATGGCCGAAATCGCCGCCGCCGCCGCCGTATTCGGCGGGGACGGTCACGCACAGCAGGCCTTCGCGGCCGGCCTTCAGCCAGGTCTCGCGGTCAGTGCGGCCGGCCTTGTCCCATTCGGCTTGGCGCGGCAGGCATTCGCGCTCGAAGAACCGGCGCGCGGTCTCGCGCAGCATTTCGTGGTCTTCGCGGTAGACGGTACGGTTGATGTTCACGGGGTCTCCTTGTCTGTGGGTGATTCTGGGAGCCACCCCCCGTAACCTCACTACCCCGATCGGGTGGCAGGCGAGCCACAATGGCGACCCTGCCCATGCCCCAAAAGACAACCGATCCCGCACGAATCCCATCCGACGCTTCGGCACTGAAGGCGCTGGTCAGCACCAAGATGGTCCCGCCGCGCAGCGCGGTCCGCGTCGTGGCGCGCGAGGCGCTGCTGGCCCGGCTGATGGAGGCGCGCCGCCGCCGCTGCCTGGTGCTGCAGGGCCCGGCCGGCTGCGGCAAGACCACCACCCTGGTCGCCTGGCGCCAGGCGCTGCTGCCGCTGGGCTTCGACGTCGCCTGGCTCACCCTGACGGCGGAAGACAACGAGCCGACCCGCTTCTTCGACTACCTGCTCGCCAGCCTGGCGCAGGCGGCCCCTGCCGTGACGCAGGCGGCGGCCGATTTCGCCGGCCGCGGCATCGACAGCGAGGCTGTCGAGCGCACGCTGATCGCGCTGGTGCGCTCCGTCGCCGCCCACCCGCGCGACCTGGTGCTGGTGCTCGACGACCTGCACCACCTGACCGATCCGCGCATCCACGAGGCGCTGCAATGGCTGCTGGATTACGCGCCGGCCAACCTGCACCTGATGATGGCCTCCCGCGGGGCGTTGCCGCTGTCGCTCGACCGGCTTCGCGCCGAAGGCCAGCTGCTCGAACTGGACGTGCGCGACCTGCGCTTCTCGGCGGCGGAATCGGAGCGCTTCCTGCAGAGCCAGCTCGGCACCATCGACCACCGCGACGCGATGCAATTGCATGACCTTTGCGACGGCTGGGCCGCCGGTCTTCAATTGCTGGCCATCAACTGGAAGAAGCGCCGGCACGAGCTGGGTGCCGCCCAGGGCGATGCCAAGGCCCCCGGCGACTTCGTCCGCACGCACGTGCAGGACCCGCAGGCCTTTGCGGTCTATTTCGAGAAGGAAGTGTTGTCGCGCCTGTCGCCGCAGGAGTTGGAACTGCTCATCAGCGTCTCGGCCTGCAGCCGCTTCTGCGCGCCGATGTGCGCCGTGCTGCTCGGACTCCCTGAAAGCGACACGGGCATGGCGCCGCTGCTCGCGCGGCTCGAAGCCGAGAACCTCTTCATCGTGCCGGTGGAAAGTACCGAGCGCGACACCTGGTACCGCCTGCACCCGCTGCTGCGCGAAACCCTGCGCGATCGCCTGGGCCAGCGCAGCGAGGCCGAGCGCCTGAAGGTCCACCGCATCGCGTGGCAATGGTTCCGCGACCACGGCCTCATCGACGAAGCGGTGCGGCAAGGCGTGGCGGCGGGCGAGGGCGCCGCCGCGGCCGCGCTGGTCGAGAAGTCCGCGCGCGACCTGGCCGTGGGCGGTGAACTGCGCAAGCTCATCGGCCTGGTGCGCCAGTTGCCGCCGGCCCAGGTGCAGGCGCGCGTCGGCCTGCGCCTGTGGATGATCCGGGTCCAGCTGTTCGCGCGAGAGTTCGATGCCTTTTCTGCGCTCATCGATCAGTTGCGCAAGGACATTCCGCCCGACGACGCCATGAGCCATTACGCGCTCACCATGATGGAAGGGACGCTCGCGGTGCAACGCGACGACACCGACGCCGCCATGGCCCTGCTGCCGCGCCTGCTGGCCGTGCCCGAGGGCGCGGATGCCATGACCATCGGCGGGCGCGACAACATCCTGACGTGGCTCTACATGCACCGCGGCGACTACGAGCTGGCGCGGCGCATCCAGCAGGACAACGCGATCCGTCTCATCAATGGCGTCCCGTTGCGCGGCACGCCTTCGGGCACCCTGCAGGGGCGCGCCCTGGTCGGCCTGAGCTACGCGATGGAAGGCCGCATGACGCAGGCCGAGCGCATCTACCGCGACGTGCTGCGCGAGGCCAACGAGGGCGGCAGCGCCTGCGTCGACCCGGCGTACCTCGCTACCGCGCTGCTGGGCGAAGTGCTCTACGAGCACGACGAAACCGACGCCGCGGTGCAACTGCTGGAAGACCGCGTCGATGCGCTGGAGCGCGTGTCGATCCCCGACTCCGTGCTGCGCGTCCACCGCACCCTCGCGGCCTCGCATTGGGTGGCCGGCCGAAGGATGGAAGGCATGGCCTACCTGGAGCGGCTGGAGGACTACAGCGTCTCGCTGGGCCTCGACCGGCTGCTGGTTTACAGCCTGGCGCTGCAGGCGCACTACCGCATGGAGATGGGCGACCCGTCCGCGGCCGAGTCCGCGATGCAGCGCCTCGACGCGATCGATGCGCGACATGCCGATGCGGCCCAGAGCGCGCTGATGGAGATTTCGGTGATCGCCGAGCGGGCGCGCATCCGGTGGTCGATGGCGCGGGGGGATCCCGACGATGCGGCACGGCGCATCGAGCCGCTGATCGCCAACATCGAGATGCGCGGACGGCAACGGCTGGTGGCGCAGTTGAAGCTGATGCAGGCGGCCATCGAGCGGCGCCGCGGGCATATCGAGGCAGCCAGGGAATGCACGCTGGCGGCGCTGCGGCGCGGCCATCGGCTGGGGCTCGTGCGCAGTCTGCTGGATGCGGATCCGTCCGTGACGGCGCTGGTCGCGGACGTCGCCAAGGACGCCTCGCTGGATCCGGTGCTGGGTTTCTATGCGGAGCGGCTGATCAGTGCGGGGAGGGTGCCTGTCGCCGCCGACGCGGCGCACGCCACCGTGGCGTCGGGCAGTGCGACGAAGCGCCCCGTCGAGCCGTTGAGCGAACGGGAGCGCGACGTGCTGGGCCTGCTCGCCCAGGCGATGCCCAACAAGAAGATCGCGCTGGCGCTCGGCCTTTCCATCGACACCGTGAAGTGGCACCTGAAGAACATCTACGGCAAGCTCGGCGTGGCCGGCCGCGACGAGGCAGTCTCGTGGATGCGGGAGGGCGGCGCCTAGTCCACCTTCGCGCCCGACACCTGCACCAGCTTCTGGACGATGGGCCCGCTGGCCTCGAAGTTCTTCCGGAACTCGGCCGAGCTGTTGCCCATGGCAACGAGCCCGTACATCTGGAACCGCGCCTTCATCGCCGCGGTCTGAACGGCGGCACGCGCTTCCTTCTCGAGCCTCGCGAGGACCGGTGCCGGCGTCTTGGCAGGCGCGGTCAGCATCACGCCGCCGAGCGGCTTGAACTCCTCGTCCGGGAACCCGGCTTCCGCCATCGTCGGCACCTTCGGCATGTCCGACAGGCGACTGTCGCCGATGATGGCCAGCGGGCGCAGGCTGCCGCTGGCGATGTGCGGGGCCATGGAGCCCAGCGTGCCGATGCCCACGGGGATCTGGCCGCCGATCATGTCCTGGATCATCGGCGCCTCGCCCTTGTAGGCCACGTGGGTCATGTCGAGGTGCCGCGACTCGCCGAGGTACGCCATCATCAGGTGGCTCGACGAGCCGACGCCGAAGGAGCCGTAGTTGACCTTGCCCTTCTGCGTCTGCGCCCAGGCGATGAACTCCTTCATGTTGCGCGCGGGCACTTCCTTGCCGACCGCGAAGACCAGGCTGGCCGAGCAGATCTCGGTGATGAGCGCGAAGTCGCGCTTCACGTCGTACGGCACCTTCGAGAACATGTACTGCGCGTAGTAGATCGGCGCGGCGTGCGACAGGAAGAGCGTGTAGCCGTCCGGCGCGGCGCGGGCCACGGCCGACGCGCCGAGCATGCCCGAGGCGCCGGGCTTGTTGTCGACGATGACGGGTTGCTTCAGGCTCTTGCCCATTTCCTCCGCCAGAACGCGGGCCAGCACGTCGGTCGCGCCGCCCGGCGGCGCGGGCACGACGAGGGTGATGGCCCGGGTCGGGTAGTCCTGCGAGAAGGCAAGGACGCCGCAGGCGAGGGCAGCGATGCCGATGAGTGCTTTCACGGTACGCATGGTTTTGTCTCCGGTATTGTCGAAACGCGTGGGCCTATGCGCACGCACGCGCCACGTGGGCGCCGGGCTGCGGCTGGAAGAGTTCATCGACCAGGTGGGCACGGCGCGAGCGGGTCGTGGCCTGGTTGACGTAGCCCTTGTCGGCGATCTCGTTGGCGTCCATCGAGGGCGGCTCGGCCATCAGCATCAGCCGCTCGACCCGCAGGCTGGCACTGCCTTTGTCCCTCCGCAGCCTTTCGCTCAAGGCCTCGATGAGCGCGGGATGCGTCACCATCCCGGCGGCGTCCATCCCCGCGAGTTCGGGCACGAGCTTCTGGCAGGCGGCCACGTTGGGCCAGGCGAGCGCCGCGACGTAGTCCTGGTCATGGCCGCAGATCACGGCGTCGGTGATCAGCGGCGCGCAGCGCTCGATCAGGCCGAGGCGGATCGAGCCGGTGCGCACCCAGGTGCCGTTGACGAGCTTGAAGTCTTCCGCCACGCGACCGTCGAAGCGCATGCCCTTGGCGGGGTCCGCCATGTCGACGAGGCGCACGGCGTCGCCGAGCCGGAAGAAACCTTCCTCGTCGAACGCCGCTGCCGTGAGATCGGGCCGCGCGACGTAGCCGGTGAAGTTGTGGGCGCCGCGCACCCGGATCTCGTAGCGGTCGCCGTCCAGCGGCACCAGCTTGAGTTCGGTGCCGGGTGCGGGCGCCCCGATGTTGGCCAGGTCGTCGCTGACCCACGTGCGGTAGGTGCCGACGCCGGTGGTCTCGGTCGATGCCAGCCCGGTGCCGAACACGATGCGCTCGCCCACGGTGCGCTCGGCCACGCGCTGGATGCGCTCGTTGACGTCCTTGGGCAGGCTTGCGCCGCCGTAACCGAAGTTGATGACGCGCGCGAACACGCTGCGTGCAAGCTGCGGGTCGCGTTCGAGTTCCGCGGCCAGCAGGGCCCAGGCGGCGGGCACGCTGGTCAACACGGTCGGCGAGACCTCGCGCAGGTTGCGCACCGTGCGATCGAACATCCCCGGCAACGGCTTGCCGTCGTCGATGTAGTGCGTGGCGCCGAGCAGCACCGAGCGGCCGATGTTGAGCACGCCGCCCAGCGCGTGGTGCCAGGGCAGCCAGTCGAGGAAGACCGGCGGCTCGTGTTGTCCGGCCAGGCTCGCGAACATGTTCGAGAGATTGGCCGCGCAGGCTTGCAGGTTGCTGTAGCTGATGGGCACGCCCTTGGGAACGCCCGTCGAGCCGGAAGTGAAGAGGATCCTGGCCACGTCCTCGGGCCGGATCGCCGCGTGGGCCGCCGCGACCTTTTCGCGTCGTTCCGCGGTGAGTTCGATGGACCCCAGCGAGGCCCATGCGTGCTGGCCCGCCGTGGCGCCGTGCACCGCGATGACCGGGGCATCCGGGCAACCCAGCGCGGCGATGGCGCGCTCGTAGGTAGCGGCGTCCTGCACGAACAGCGCCGCAGGCGGCACCAGTTCGCAGACACCCTTGAGCCGTGCGAAGTCGCGGCTCAGCAATGAATAGGCCGGCGACACCGGCGCCACCGGTACGCCCACGTATTCGGCGGCCATGAGCAGCACGAGTTGTTCGAGCGAGTTGGGCGACAGCACCACCAGCGGGCGGTCCTGGCCGAGGCCGAGTTCGAGCAGGGCGGCGCCGATCGCCTGCACCTGCTGCCACATCTGCATCCAGGTGATGCGCTTCCAGGCGCCTTGCGCGTCGCGCTCGTTGAAGGCCGGCGCGTCGCCGCGCTTTTCGGCCCAGTGGGGGATGAAACCCGCAAAGCCGGTGCGGCCCGTGGGCCTGGGAACGATCGGCGAGCGCAGGATCAGCGTGCCGTCGGCACGCCGTTCGCAGACGGCCTTGCGGATCTCATAGGGCACCGGTCGATAGCGCGCCGGCGGTGGCGCGATGGCTTCGGTGGCGAGGGTGGTCATGCGGCCTGTCTCCAGAATTCTTTTAGATCGACTTCCGTCGGCGGACCCAGCGCCCGCCGACGTCCCCACGCAGCGCGCAGTTACTGCGGCGAGCCCGCCACGGCCACGACCTGGCCGGTGATGTAGTTCGACTCGGGCAGGCAGAACAGGTACACCGCGCCGGCCGCTTCTTCCGGCGAGCCGCCACGGCCCAGCGGATTGCGCTGCGCGTGCGACTTGAGCAGTTCGGGGTTCAGGCCCACGCGGATGTCCTTGCCCTCGATGTTGATCGTGGCGCCGGCCTTGGCATCGGCACTCGTCATGCGGGTGTGGATGAGGCCGAAGGCCACCGCGTTGACGTTGACCTTGAAGCGGCCCCATTCGCGGCTCAGTGCGCGCGTCATGCCGATCACGCCGGCCTTGGCCGACGAGTAGTTCATCTGGCCGGCATTGCCGTTCAGCGCGGAGGTCGACGAGATGTTGACCACCTTGCGGAAGTTCTCGATGCCCTTTTCCTGGTCGGCCATGGCTTGCGCCTTGATGACCGGGTAGGCGGCGCGCAGGATGCGGAAGGGCGCGGTGAGGTGGCAATCGAGGATGCCGTACCACTGCTCGTCGCTCATGCGCTGGATCACGTCGTCCCACGTGAAGCCGGCGTTGTTGACGATGATGTCGATGCCCTTGTAGTTGTCGACCGCGGTCTTGATGAAGCGCTCGGCGAAGTCCGGCGCGCTGACGTTGCCCGGGCAGGCCACGGCCTCGGCGCCGCTCTTCTTCAGCAGCTCGACCGTTTCCTGCGCCGGATCGGCGTCGAGGTCATTGATGACGATGCGCGCGCCCTGGCTGGCGAGCTTCATGGCGATGGCCTGGCCGATGCCGCGGCCCGAACCGGTGACCAGTGCCACTTTGCCGTCGAGTGTTTTCATGTCTTCTTCCTGGGTTGATTGATTGAGATGGATTGGGTCTCTGTGCGGGGAGCAGCGCGGAACTGGCTTCGCCGGGCCGCTGGTGCTGCCCCCGGCGAGGGGGTAGGCGGCTACACGAAGTGAGCGAGCCTGGGGGAGAGCGAGATCACGGCTTCGCCAACGATCCTGGTGTCGCCGTACTGGTTGCGGGTTTCGATTTCGAGCTTCACGCGTTGTTCGCCATCGGCTTCGAATTTCTCGACCACCTTGCCGCTGCAGGTGATCCTGTGGCCCAGGTGCGTGATGCCGGTGAAGCGCACGCCGAAGCTGCGGATCCGGCGCTGGTCGACCCACTGCGTGAGCAGCCGGCCGAGGTAGGCCATCGACAGCATGCCGTGCGCGAACACGTCGACCATGCCGGCCTTGCGGGCGTAGTCGGTGTCGATGTGGATCTGGTTGTGGTCGCCCGAGGCACCTGCGAACAGGGCCAGCGTGGTGCGGTTGATGGCCGGGAGTTCCAGCACGGGCAGGGTGTCGCCGACGTTGACGGCCGCGAATGTGGGTTGGCTCATGGTTTGTGTTCCTGCCTTCATGCGTTTTTGTGCACGAGCACGCTTCGGAGGTCCGCCACGTGTTCGCCGCGCTGGTTGGTGACTCGCGACTCGCGCACCACGAAGCTCAGCGCGCCACCCTTCTTGTCGTAGATGTCGGCGATGTGCGTCTCGAACTGCAGCGTGTCGCCGGCGTAGGCCATGCGGTGGTACTTGAAGGTTTCCTCGCCGTGCAGGATGCGCGAGGTGATGATCCCCAGCTCGTCGCGCCATGCGTTCGACGGAATCTGGAACTCCAGCGAGAACAGGAAGGTCGGCGGCAGCGGCAGCCCGGGGTGGCCGGCATCGCGCGCGGCGGACTCGTCGATGTAGACCGGATCGGTCTCGCCGATGGCCTTGGCGAAGAAGCGCAGTTGCCCGGCTTCCGCCGTCGCCTTGTAGACCGGCAGCTTCATGCCGATGTGCTTCTTGTCGATCATGCGGACACCTTCTTGTAGATCGTGACCACGCCTGCGCCGCCGAGGCCGAGGTTGTGTTGCAGCGCGACCTTCGCGTCCTGCACCTGGCGTTGGTCCGCCGTGCCGCGCAGCTGGTGCGTGAGTTCGTAGCACTGGGCGAGGCCCGTCGCGCCGAGCGGATGACCCTTGGAGAGCAGGCCGCCCGAAGGATTGGTGACCCAGCGGCCGCCGTAGGTGTTGTCGCCGTCGTTCACCAGCTTCTCGGCTTCGCCTTCGCCGCACAGGCCCAAGCCTTCGTAGGTCAGGAGTTCGTTCTGCGCGAAGCAGTCGTGCAGTTCGATCACGTCGATGTCCTCGGGGCCCACGCCGGCCTGTGCATAGGCCTGCTGCGCAGCCAGGCGCGTCATGTCGAAGCCGACGACGCGGATCATGTCCTTGGCGTCGTAGGTGCTCGGGAGGTCGGTCGCGAGCGACTGGCCGGCGATGAGCACGTCCGTGCGCAGGCCGCGCTTGCGGGCGAAGGCCTCCGAGACCACGATCGCCGTGGCGCCGCCGCAGGTCGGCGGGCAGGCCATGAGGCGCGTGATCACGCCGTCCCACAGCATCGGCGAGGCCATCACGTCCTCGGTCGATACGACATTGCGGAATACGGCCAGCGGGTTGTTCGCGGCATGGCGGCTGGCCTTGGCGCGGATCTTCGCGAAGGTCTCCAGTTTTGTGCCGTACTTCTGCATGTGCGCGCGTCCGGCGCCCGCAAACTGGCGGATGGCCGACGGGATCTCGGGCCGGCCGACCAGTTCGTCGACCACCTTCTGCGCCCGTTCGAGCGCCGGCGCGCGATCGTCCCAGCGCGACTTCAGCGCACCTGGGTTCATCTGCTCGAAGCCGAAAGCCAGCGCGCAGTCGACCGCGCCGCTCTGCACCGCCTGCCGGGCGAGGAACAGCGCCGACGAACCGGTGGCGCAGTTGTTGTTGACATTGAGCACCGGGATGCCGGTCATGCCGACGCGGTAAAGCGCCTTCTGGCCGCAGGTGGAGTCGCCGTACACATAGCCCGCATAGGCCTGCTGCACATCGGTGTAGTCCAGCCCCGCATCGGCCAGCGCCGCGCGGATTGCCTGCTCGCCCATCACGTCATAGGGCTCGCTCATGCCCGGCTTCTTGAAGGGGATCATCCCGACCCCCGCGACGAATACCTTGTTTGTCATCTCACTGCTCCTGTTGATTCAGTTGTCTTTTCGGGAAGTACTGCGGAACCGGCTCCGCCGGTCCGCCGGTACTGCCCCCTGCAAGGGGGTAGGCGTAGCGACACGAAGTGCGCGCAGCCTGGGGGTGCTCAGAGCCCCCTTGAGATCAGCTCGCGCATGACCTCGCTCGTGCCGCCATAGATGCGTGTCACGCGCGAATCGACGAAATCGCGTGCGATCGGGTA
This sequence comes from Variovorax glacialis, assembly GCF_051216375.1. Taxonomy (NCBI): domain Bacteria; kingdom Pseudomonadati; phylum Pseudomonadota; class Betaproteobacteria; order Burkholderiales; family Comamonadaceae; genus Variovorax; species Variovorax glacialis. Next base: position 277,811 of record NZ_JBPJZT010000007.1, read on the forward strand.
CTCCAGCATGTAGCCGTAGCCGCCGTGCAGTTGCACCATCTCGTCGAGCGCCTTGCCCAGCGTCTCGGTCGCGAAGAGCTTCGCGATCGCCGCCTCTTCGAGCGTCAGGCGGCGGCGCATGTGCTCGGCGATGTAGTAGTCGATCATGGTGCGCACGGCCACCGCCTGCGCCTTGATGTCGGCCAGCTTGAACTTGGTGTTCTGGAAGTCCCACACCGTGCCGTCGAAGGCGCGGCGGTCCTTCACGTAGTCGATGGTGGTCTGCAGCGCGCGCTCCAGGCGTGCGGCGGCGGAGATCGCGATGGTGAAGCGTTCCTGCGGCAGCTCGCCCATCAGGTAGCTGAAACCCTTGCCTTCCTCGCCGAGGCGGTTCGTCACGGGCACGCGCACGTTGTCGAAGAAGAGCTCGGCCGTGTCCTGCGCGTACTGGCCGACCTTCTCGAGCTTGCGTCCCCGGCGGAAGCCCGCGCGCGTCGCCTCGACCGCGATCAGGCTGATGCCCTTGGCGCCGGCGGCCGGGTCGGTCTTGCAGACCACGATGATCAGGTCCGCCGTGAGGCCGTTGCTGATGAAGGTCTTGCTTCCGTTGATGACGTACTCGTCGCCCTCGCGCACGGCCGTGGTCCGCACCGCCTTGAGGTCGCTGCCGGTGCCCGGCTCGGTCATCGCGATCGCCAGGATGATCTCTCCGGAGGCGGCGCCGGGCAACCACTTCTGCTTCTGTTCCTCGGTGCCGGCACGCAGGATGTACGGCGCGATGATGTCCGAGTGCATGCCGAAGGCCGGGCCGCTGACACCGGAGCGCGCGAACTCCTCGCCGAACACGGCCGCATGGCCGAAGTCGCCGCCGCCACCGCCGTATTGTTCCGGCAGCGATGCGCACAGCAGGCCTTCGCGGCCGGCCTTCAGCCATGTCTCGCGATCCACCTGGCCGGCGTCGTCCCAGGCCTTCTGGCGCGGCAGGCATTCGCGCTCGATGAAGCGGCGCACCGTCTCGCGGTACATCTCGTGGTCGTCTCGAAAGACGTTGCGGGTCACTTGCATGAATTTGTCTCCACCAGGGTCTCTGTGCTCGGGTTTCGAAGTTAATCCTCGGGGAGCGGGTAGCCCCCACTCCGGATGGGGGGCGGGCTCAACCCGGGATGCGGTCCCAGTCGAAGGCGGCCGGCTCTCCGCGCAGGAAGGCTTCGACGGCGGCGTCGTGGTAGGGCGCCGTCGAGGCCACGCCCTGCGCGGTGCACTCCAGTTCGGCCAGGGTGGCGTAGGAGGTTTCGAAGCTCTTGTTCATCAGGTTCTTGGTCAGGCCCATGGCCTCGCGCGGGCCCGCGACGAAGCGGCGGGCGAAGCCGATGGCGTCGGGCAGCAGCGCATCGGGTTCGTGCAGGGTGTGGACGAAGCCCAGCTGCTTGCCTTCGGCGGCACTCACGCGGCGCGCGGTGAGCGCCAGTTCCTTGGCCATCGGCAGGCCGACGGCGCGCGGCAGGAAGTGGAAGGCGCCCAGGTCGGGGATCAGCCCGACCTTGACGAAAGACATGCAGAACACGGCGCGCGTGGAAGCCAGGATGAAGTCGGCGGCCAGCGCGATCGAAAAGCCCGCGCCGACGGCCGGACCGTCGACCGCGGCGATGACAGGCACTTCGAGCGAATGCAGGCGCCGGACCCAGCCATGGCCGTCCTGCAGGCGGCGCCGCAGGGCATGGGCGGTGCGGAAGTCCGGGTCCGTGCTGGTCAGTCGCCCCTTGAGGTCGCCGCCCGCGCAGAAGCTGCCGCCGGCGCCGGTGAGGACCAGCGCACGCACGCGGCGATCGTTCTCGACATGGTTGAGCATGTCCTTGTAGTCGGCGCGCAGTTCCATCGACAGGGCATTGCGTGCGGCCGGGCGCTGGTGCGTGAACACGGCCACGCCGTCTTCGTCGATCGAGAGCTGCGACTCGCGCAGCGGGATGATGTCGCTCGGCATGGTGTCCTCTTTGCGTCGGTGTGCGGCATGATCCGCCGCACTCTCCGCCAGGGACCCACCCGCGCCGGGTGGTGCCGCGCCTCAGGCGGGCGCTGCGACCCCGCCCGGGCCATCGACGTCCCAGCCCAGGTCGCGCACCCGCGCGACCGCTTCGTCGCGGCCGGCGACGCGCAGCTTGCTGTAGATGCGGCTCAGGTACCACTTCACCGTCTCGGGCGAGAGGCCGAGCGCACGCGCGATCTTCTTGTTGGGCTTCGCCTGGGCGAGCAAGCGCAGCATCTCGATCTCGCGTTCGCTGAAGGCGTCGAGATCCGCCGCCATCGCGGCGCGCAGGGTTGGCCTGGCTTCGACTTCCGCTGCCGGCATGTCCGGCCGGGCGCGGATGGCCTGCAGCCGCTCGACGTAGAAGGCCAGCACCGGGTCGAGCGACTCGGTCTGCGCGAGCTCGCCCATCATGGTGCGGGCCGCCGGGTCCGCGTCGATCAGGCTGCGCAGCAAGCCCAGCCGGTGGCCGCGTCGCAAGGCATCGAGCAGTTTCTGACGCGCCGGGCCATAGCGGCCCAGCCGTGCATCGACAGCCGCGCTCTTTACCAGCAGGTGCGCGACAGTGCGCTGCCGGCCGCGCTCTTCGCACTGCGCGATGAGCGTGGCGAGTTGCGATGCGGCGGACTCGAAGTCGCCCAGCGTCGCGGTCAGGCGAATGCGGGCGCGTTGCGCCACTTCGCCGATTTCGTCGGGCGCGCCCGAGGACGCCGAGGCGTGGCGCGCCTCGATGGCATTGAGCCGTGCAAGCGCGGCCTCGGCGGCGGTCAGTTCGCCGAGCAGCAGCCGGTAATGCACTTCGTCCCCCAACCCATGCGCCAGCAGGCGATCGAGCTGGTTCCTCGTGCCGTAGGCCTGCAGCCGGTCGACATGCGCAAAGGCCGCGACGGGGTTGCCGGCCTGCCAGTTGGCCGCGGCGAGCACCCGGTAGACGCGCAGGACGGCATCGGGCATGGCGATGCGCTCCAGCATGTCGACCTTGTTCTCGAGCAGGGCGAGTGCCTGGCGTGCATCGTTGAGCTCGTAGAGCACGTCGGAAAGCAGGCTGAGTGCGAGGTACCACGCGTCGGCGCAGGCCTTGCCGCCTTGCTCGGCCTCGGCGGCCACGGCGCGGAAGATGCGCTCCGCCTGCGTCATCCGGCCCTCCAGCGCATAGCTGAGGCCCACGAGGCAGCGGCCCTGCAGGCTGCCGGCCGCCGACGCGACCAGGGGCGCGCCATCCACCAGCAGCGTCGGTGCGTCCAGCAGCAGGCGCCGGGCCTTCTCGTATTCGCCCTGCTGCGTGTGCAGCCACGACAGGATGTTGTTGCGCGCGCCGACGGCCAGCGGTTCGGCATCCGGCGGCACGTCGAGCAGTTGCGGGCGGATCGCCAGGGCGGCAGCGGTGTCGTCGCGCTGCACGGCCAGCGCAGCCTGCAAGGTCGCGAGATGAAAGCGCAGCACCGCCGAATCGGCGGGAAGGTCGCGGGCCAGCCCGTCGAGCGTCTCGACGCACGCATCCGTATCGCGCTCGAAGAACTGCGCGCGCGCCAGCCACAGGCGCATCCTGAAGCTCTCTTCGATCTGGCGGGGCGGCATCTGGTGCAGCAGCGCGACGAGTTCGCGTCGTTCGCCACGCACGATGAGCGATTGCGCGCATTGGTCGATCAGCGCCGCGGCCTGGGCCGGCTGACCGGCCTGCACGGCATGGCGAACCGCGTCTTCCAGCAGGCCCTTGTCGCGGAACCAGGCGAACGCGCGTGCGTGCACGGCTTGGCGGGTGGACGGGTCGAGCGCCGCGAAACGCGCCAACAGCGTTTCTCGCAGCAGCGGATGCAGGCGGTACCAGGCTTCGGGTGACTGACTTTCGACAGGAAAGACGAAGAGATCGTTGCCGTCCAGCCGCGTGAGCAGCGCCGAAGCTTCGGCGACCGCCTCCGGCGTGTCCAGCAACGCGGCGCAGAGGGGTGCGCAGAAGCGGCTGCAGGCGGCCGCGCGCACAAGAAGGTCGAGTTCGGCGGGCGCGAGCAGCGACAGCACCTCCTGCTCGAAATACTGCGTCACCGCGAGCGCGTCGCGCGCCGGCAGGCGCGCAAAGGGTTCGCCCGGACCGGCGCGGCCGGCTTCGATCTGCTTCTTCTTCCAGTCCAGCGTGAAAAGTCGCAGGCCCGCGACCCAGCCGTCGCTCAGGTCGTGCAAGGTCCTGATGGTGCGCGCGTCAGCCTCGTCGCCGAGTTGGGCTTTGAGGTATTGCGCGCTTTCCGCCGGCGTCAGGCGCAAGTCGCGCTGGTCGAGTTCCAGCGTCTGCGACTGGCTGCGCAGCCGGTCGAGGGAAAGACGCACTGCGCCGCGCGATGCCAGCACGATGTGCAGGTTGGGCGGGGCGTAGTCCAGCAGCCACTGGAGCGCATCCTGGATGGCAGGGTGGGTCAGGTGGTGCACGTCGTCGAGCACCAGCAGCAGGTCGCGCGGGTGGGCGGCGATGCCGCGCACCAGCGAGATGGCGAGGCGCTCGATGCCGTCGGGATCCGACTCGATGGTTGGGTTGCGCGAGCGTGCCGCTTCGCCAACCAGCGCCGGGTCGATCCGGGCCACGCTGGCCAGCAGGCCGTCGAGGAAGCGGGCGGGCTGGTTGTCGTCGGCGGTCGACGTGAACCAGGCGACATCGGTGCCCAGCGGGACGAGCGCCTGCCGCCATGCGGCGATCAAGGTCGACTTGCCCGAACCGGCCGGGCCGGTGACAGTGATGCAGCGCAGCCGCCGCGCTTCGAGCAGGCGCGCCAGCAGGCGCTCTCGCGCCACGATGCCGACGCCCGAGCGCTGCACCGCCATGGCGGCGCCCGGACTGCCGTTCGGCGCTGCTTCTGGCTGCGCTCGCGGCGGAGCGATCGGTACGGTGCGAGGTGGCATGAGGGGTCGGGTTGCGGCGTGGAAGCCGGCGCAGCGGGGCATTGTGCAGCAGCATGTGCCCGCGGTGTATCCCTGTCGGCCCCCACTACCCGATAGGGGTAGGGGGGCCGGGCGGCGTTTGCTGATCTACTCGCCTCATCGAATCGGCAGGCCTCGTTTCCCGTGTGCGCGGGGCGCTGCCTTCTGAACCAAATGGAGACTTCAATGGGTGTTTTGTCCGGCATTCGCGTCCTGGAATTCGAGGCGATCGGCCCCGGCCCCTTCGGCACCATGCTGCTCGCGGACATGGGCGCCGATGTGATCCGCATCGATCGTCCCGTGGCGCATTCGGACCTGGGCCCGCCCAAGAGCGGCCCGCGCATCGACATCACCGGCCGCGGGCGCCGCTCGGTCACGCTCGACCTGAAGCAGCCGGAGGCCGTGGCCACCGCGCTCGAACTGATCGAACGCGCGGACGTGCTCATTGAAGGCTTTCGGCCCGGCGCCATGGAGCGGCTGGGCCTCGGCCCCGACGCGGTGCTCGCGCGCAATCCGCGCCTCGTCTACGGGCGCATGACCGGATGGGGCCAGACCGGCCCGATGGCCGAACGTGCAGGCCACGACCTGAACTACATCGCGCTCTCCGGCGTGCTCTCCGGCATCGGCCCGGCAGGCGGCAAGCCCACGGTGCCTCTCAACCTCGTGGGCGACTATGGTGGCGGCGGCATGCTGCTGGCCATGGGCGTGCTCGCCGCATTGCTCAACGTGCAGCGTGGCGGCGCGGGCCAGGTCGTCGACGCAGCCATGGTCGAAGGCGCGGCCCAACTCGGATCGGTCTTCTGGGGAATGATCGCCTCGGGTGGCTGGAAAGAGCAGCGCGGCAGCAACTGGCTCGACGGTGGCGCGCCCTGGTACGACACCTATCGGACGAGCGACGGCCAATACATGACGGTCGGCGCGGTGGAAGGCCGCTTCTACGCGGAGCTGATCGACAAGCTCGGCCTCGCGGACGCCGGCCTGTCGCCGCAATACGACCGCAAGGGCTGGCCCCGGATGCGTGAAGTCTTCGAGAAGACCTTCGCCAGCCGCACGCGTGCGCAGTGGTGCGACGTGTTCGAAGGCAGCGACGCCTGCGTTGCGCCGGTGCTCGGCTTCAGCGAAGTGCCCAGCCACCCACAGCACCGCGCACGGGACAGCTTCATGGAAGTGGGCGGCGTCATCCAGCCCGCACCCGCGCCGCGCTTTTCCGCAACGCCTTCGCCCGTGCCCCGATGCGCGCCAGAGCGCGGCGAGCACGGCGCGGCGGCCTTGCGCGACTGGGGCTTCGACCCCGCCGCCATCGCCCGCCTGCGCCACCAGGGCCTCGGCCTGCAAGGCGACAGCGCCGACGCGTCCTGAGCGAAAGCGAGGCCCACCTTGGCACTCCTGCGTCAATGTCTCCTCGAAGTGCGCGCCGCGGCAGCGGCCCGCGCATCGCAATCGCCACCCCGGACGCAGGGCTCACCCTCCACCGCCCCAACTCGCAAGACGTTCAATCTCGCCCCAACGCTCGAAACCGTCACACCCCAAGTCCAGGGATACCGTGGAACCGGCTTCGCCGGGCCACTGGTATCGCCCCCTTGAGGGGGAGGTGCCGAAGGCGCCTCGGGGGTGATTAAGCCACCCGTCGTTCTCGACCTTCCCAGTACGGCTTGCGCAGCTCGTTCTTGAGGATCTTGCCGGCCGCCGACAGCGGCATCGGTTCCTTGCGGAAGTTGTAGGAGCGCGGGCGCTTGTAGCCGGCGATGAGTTCGGCGCAATGCGCATTGAGCGCTTCCTCGTCGACGTCGACGCCGTCGCGCAGGCGCAATTCCGCGTGCACGGCCTCGCCCCATTGCTCGTGCGGGATGCCGATCACCGCGCATTCCAGCACCGCCGGATGGCGCGAGAGGGCGTTTTCCACTTCGGCCGAGTAAACGTTCTCGCCGCCCGAGACGATCATGTCCTTCTTGCGGTCGACGATGAAGATGAAGCCGTCCTCGTCCATGTACGCCGCATCGCCGCTGCGCAGCCAGCCGTCCTCGATGGCGGCGCGCGTCTGCTCCGGCTTGTTCCAGTAGCCCAGCATCACGGTCGGACCGCGTGCCGCGATCTCGCCGACGGTGCCGCGAGGCACTTCGTTCATGTCGTCATCGACGATGCGGACTTCCGTCGCCGGGCTGCAGCGGCCCGCGGCGCGCAGCAGGCGCGCGTTCGGCCCTTCGAGCGCGTGGAACTCGGGGCGCAGCACGACCACGCCGCCGGCCATCTCGGTCTGGCCGTAGCCCTGGTAGAGCTGGACATTCGGCAGGCTCTTCATCACGCGCTGCAGCAGCGCCTCGGAGATGGGCGCGGCGCCGTAGATCATCTTGCGCAGCGAACCCACGTCGGTCGGCACGGCCTGAAGGTAGCGGTCGATGAAGTCGATCATCGTCGGCACCATCAGCGTCATGTTCACCTTCTCCGTCGCGATCAGGTTGCAGATCAGCGCGGGGTCGAAGCGCGGCGCGATCACTTGCGTGGCGCCGGCCGCCGTGTAGCTGAACATCGAGCTGAGCGCGGCCAGGTGAAACATGGGGGCCACGTGCAGGAACACCGTGTCCTGCTCGTACGGGCATTCGAGCGCGAAGCTCATCGTGGCCATCGTCAGGTTGTCGTGCGAGAGCATCACGCCCTTGGGAAACCCCGTGGTGCCGCCGGTGTACATGATGCAGGCCATGTCGTGGCCCTGTCCCGCGCGGTCGGCGAGCGGCGCGTTGTCGGCGATCAGGGCCTCGTACGAGGCGATGCCGGCCTGTGCGTCGTCGCCCATGTAGATGGTGCGGCGCGCGTCGACGCCGGGCAGCTTGCGCGCCATCTCGACGAAGTCCTGGTCGACCATGAAGAGCGTCGGCATGCTGTCCTGCAACGCGTAGGCATGCTCGGCCGGCGCCCAGCGCGTGTTGGCGGGCACCGCCACGCAGCCGGCCCACAGGATGGCGAACACGGATTCGATGTAGCGGTCGCTGTTGCCCGCCAGGATCATCACGCGGTCGCCGGGCTCCGCGCCCATGGACGCGATGCCGCCTGCGAGTCGTGCGACGCGGTTGGCCGTTTCGGACCAGCTGCGGCGGCGTTCGCCGAACACCGTGGCGGTGCGGCGGGGAAAGATTTGCGCCGTGCGGCGCAGCGTCTGTGTGAGTTGCATGGTTTGTCTCCGTCGTTGTCAAAAAAGCGGTCAGCCGCCGAGCGCGTCGGCCACGCCGTAGACCTCGAAGCGGGCCTGTACCTCGGCGATGTGATGACTGAGGATGGCGAGGTCGTAGGTGGTGCCGTCGCGGTCCTTCACGTGGTCGCGCAACACCGCCTCGGCCCTGAAGCCGAGTTCCTCGAAAACGGCAATGGCCGAGCGCTGGTCGACCGTCATCTGCACGTAGAGCTTGTCCAGGCCCAGGCCGAGCGCGAGCGCAAAGCACTCCTGGATCAGCAGTCGACCGAGCCCGCGGCCGCGCCACGCGGGCGAGGTCATGACGCGCAGCTCCGCCACGTGGCGCGACCAGGAGCGCGGGTCGGTAACGATGGCGGTGCAGCCGATCAGCTCGCCATTGCAGCGCGCGGCCAGGCTGGTGATGCTGCCCTCGGCCACGGAGTCGAGCCACGCGGTCACCACCTTCGGATGGCTCAGGTCGCGCCGAACGAAGAGCAGGTCATGTGTCGGCAGCTTCTGCACGAAGCGGGCGACCTCGGCGCCCTGCGAAGGTTCGAGCAGCTCGACTTCGACGGTCGCGTTGCCGATGAGGTGCTTGCGCGGATAGGCGCGGGGAGTGGTGATGTCGTTCATTCGGATCTCTTTCCAAGCCATTGGTCGAGTGCGGGCCACATGCGCTTGACCGCATTGGGGCCGGCCACCAGGCTGACGTGTCCGCCCGGCAACGTGATCTGTTCCTTGTCGGGCGAACCCGCCTGCGCCACGAGCGGTGCGGCGCATTCGGGCGGCACCAGGTGGTCGTATTGCGCGGTCACGTGCAGCAGGGGCACGGTGATGGCGTGGATGTCGACGGTGCGGCCGCCGACGCGCAGGGTGTTGTCGTACAGCCGGTTCTTCCAGACCAGTTCCTTGACGGTCTGGCGCAGGTACTCGCCCGCGAGCGGCAGCGTTTCCGCGCCGAAGCGGTCCATCATGCGGTAGCCCTTGACGTACTGGTCGTTCCACATGTTGTCCCACAGGCGCACCTGCGCGGCGACGCGCCCGGCCGGGCGTTGCGCCTCGAAGGCGCCCATCACTACCTGCGAGGGCACGTTGCCCAGCGTGTCGACCAGCCGGTCCACGTCGAAATGCCGCTGGTCGGCCATCGACTGGAACAGGGTCATCTTCTTCCAGTCGATCGGCGTGGTGAAGCACACGAGGTTCTTCAGCGGGCCTTCCGGATGGAGCGCGGCGTAGATGGTCGACAGCACGCCGCCCATGCAGTAGCCGACCAGCGTGACATCCTGTTCGCCCGAACGTTCCTGCACGCGGCGGAAGCAGTCGGGAATGAAGTCGAGCGTGTAGTCCTCGAACTTCAGGCGCTTCTCGTCGAGGGTGGGGGCATCCCAGTCCATCACGTAGACGTCGTAGCCGCGCTTGAGCAGGAACTCGATCAGGCTCTGGCCCGGTGCCAGGTCGAAGATGTAGCTCTTGTTGGTCGTCGCCATCACCAGCAGGAGCGGCACCCGATAGACCTCCGCGCTTTGCGGGTGGTAGTGGTAGAGGCCGAGCGTGCCGCGGCGGTGCATGAGGCTGCGGGGCGTGGTGCCGACGGCCGGTGCCGGCGAGCCCAGGTATTCGAGGCCCTTGAAGCTGCGCTGGATAGCGCGGTCGACCTCGGTGCGCAGGCGCTGCGTGAGGGACGCGTCTTCAGTTTTGACGGCGGCGTTCATGCGTCACCCCTTGCGCTTCGATGAACGGGCGCGCGGGGCCGCCGGAGCGGCGGAAGGCACCTTGGCACGGGCACCGACGGTCGCGGCTTTCGTTTCAGAGGGTGCGGCGTCGATCGCCAGCGCGGCGGGCGCGGCTTCCGGCGCGCGCTTCGTGCGGGCGGGCCGATGTGCCGGTGCGGGCGGCGGCAGCAGCATGTCGAGCTTGTCCTCGATGCGCCGCACGCTGGCGGCGATCGCCTCGACCTCGCCGCGGCTCGGCAAGCCCAGCCGCTCGTACACACGGGCCAGGTTCTTGTCGAGCAGATGGTGCGTGCCGAGCGATGCGCGCAGCACGAGCGCGAGCGCCTGCGAGAACTGCTCCGTCTCCATGTTGCGCGTGGTGAGGTTGTTGACACCGCCTTCGAGGCGGTCGATGGCATCGCGCCACATCGCCAGGGGGTCGAGGATCTGCTTGGGAATCATGTGGAGGTTTCCTTGGGTACCCGCTTCCGTGTGCCACGGCCTGGCGTGGCTTGCGCCCCTGCGGATGGCGGAGAGGATTCATGGGGCTTTCGCGACGGCGCGCATTGCAGGCTCGTGGCATGGGGCCAGGTCTGACGCGCTTCGAGCGCGTGGGTGTGCGCCGCCGCGCTGCGGCGCAGGAAGGCACCGGGTACGAGGCGCGATTCGAGAAGCCGGCGGGCTGCGTGGTCGGTGGTCGCGGAGAGTCGGCCGAACAGCGCCAGCCAGACGCGCTCCGCGGTGGCCCAGCCGGTCAGCGAGGTCATCAGCAGTTCGGTCATCGGCCGGAGAGGCCAGGCCGGCGCGGCGCGCGCCGCGTCCGCGACCTCGATCGTGCGGTCGGATGCGGCGTCGCCTGCGAAGGCCCTGTCGAGGGCACCGGCGATGCGATGCAGGGCGTCACGGCCCGCGTCGATCACCGAATCGAAATTGAGGAAGCCGTGGATCTGCCCGGCGTAGTGCAGCAGGTCCACCGGCACGTCGGCGTCGCGCAGGCGCGCGGCATAGTCCAGGCCGTCGTCGCGGATCGGATCGAAGCCGGCGCTGATGACCATCGCGGGCGCGACACCCTTCAGGTCGGGCTGCCGGCGGGGCGAGAGCCAGGGGTCGTCCGCATCGGGGATGTCGCCGACGTGCGCCAGCACGCCGCGCAGCAGGCGTTCGGTGATGAGGTAGCCGCTCGCGTTTTCCTCCAGCGAAGGAAACTCCGCGACCAGGTCGGTGGCCGGGTAGGCGAGCACCTGCAGGCTCAGCCTGGGCCCGTTGTTGCGCAGCACGTGTTGCGCCACCGCGGCGCAGATGTTGCCGCCGGCCGAATCGCCGCCGATGGCGATGCGGCTTGGGTCGATGCCGAGACTGCCACCGAACTGTGCCACCCATTGCAGCGCTTCGAGGAAGTCCTCGCGGCCGGCCGTCAGCGGATGCTCGGGCGCGAGCCGGTAGCGCACGGCGATGACCACGCAATCGGTGGCCAGCGCGATGCTGCGGCAGATCGAATCGCCGGAGTCCAGGTCGCCGACGATGAAGCCGCCGCCATGGCACCACAGGAACGCGGGCCTCGGCTGCTTCGAAGGTGCGCCCGAGAAGATGCGCAGCTCGATCGGCCCGCCGGGCCCGGCGATCGTCCGCTGCGTCACCGAAGCCACCCGGGGCCGGCGCCCCAGGGCCAGCGCCATGAGCCGCCAGAGCTTGCGCTGCGTGGGCACGGACCGGTTTTCGATGCGCCCCGGCGCCAGGTTGAACCAGCGCAGGAAGGCGCGGACGTCGCGGTCCGGCCGTTGCGAGCGCAGGCTCAGCGGCATGCCGCGTGCGGCGAGGCGGGTCGGTTCGGGGTTCATGGAAGCGGAGGGCTGGGGGGAGGAGGAGGTCTTCATGCACGCAGGATGCGCGGGGCTGCGCCGCGCCCGACCCCCCGGTGTGGGGGGAGGGCAATTCCGGGTGGACAGGCCTCGACGGCTCAGGGCTCGATGCGCTTCATCTTCGAGGTGTCCACGCGCACCATGCCGAAGGCCATGCCGTAGAGCAGGTGTCCGTCCGCATCGACCTTGATCGGGGCGTACATGCCGTTGAACATCGGGTTGGTGCCGGTGCGGATGCTCATCACCGTCTTGCCCGTGTCCAGGTCCATGCCGATGTGGTGGCGGTCACCCCAGCGGCCGGCGAAGTAGCCGTCAATGATGGCCATGTGGCTGCCGCCGCTGATCATCGGAACGATCGAGATCGACGACACGTCGTTGCGCGACCACTGCTGCGCCCAGGCGTGCTTGCCGTTGTCCCACTTGAAGCCGGCCGCGCCGACCGGCCCGGGTCGCGTGGCGCCGTTGACCAGGTTGACATAGAAGCTGTCGCGGCTGAGCTGGGGCTCCTCTTTGGTCAGGATGTTGTTGACCACGAAAGCCTGGTCGCCGTAGACGGACACGGATTGCTCCGACTGCACGATGTCCAGGCCCGGGCCCATGTCGACCTCGATCTGGTCGGCGATGCGCGGCGACTGCGTGCCGGGCTTCTGCTTCCAGCCCGCGGGGATGCCGTCGCGCCAGAACGACACGAGGCGCATCTTCTTTGCACCGTCGGTGATGACGACCAGCTTGTCGTCGTTCGGGCCGAAGCCCATCAGCGTGGGCGTCGAGCCCGTGCCGTCGCCGATCTTGGGCGGGGGCATCTGGATGCCGCGGTCGTACTTCGCCGCCCAGGCGCCACTGGCCTCGTCAGCGTGGATCTTGCCGTTGGCGTCGACGACCAGGCGATACATGGTCGTGTTGGACGCCACGTACACGGCGCCGCCATTGGCCTCCGGGCCGGTGGCGAAGCTGTTCATGAACGACTCGTCGGCGCCGGCGGTGGTGTACGTGTCGATGATCTCGAGCGTCTCCCGGTTCAGCGTGATGACCTTGCCGCCCAGCGTGTTGACCACGAGGTAGCCGTTGAAGGTCATACCCAGGCCGAAGGACATGTCGCCGGGCAAGTGCGTCTTGGCGCGGGCGCGTTCGTTGTCGAAGAGCGAGACGGGCAGGGTGGTGAAGCGCGCCGGCTTCATGCCGGAGGCGGGGTTCTTCGGGTCCTGCTGGTCGATGCGGAACACCTGGCGGCCGTTGCAGCCGATGAAGGCGTCGTCACGCGTCAGCACCGCGTACACGGCGCCATTGGCGATCTGGTCGGAGGAGGCCGTCGATGCACGGTTGGGCTGCGACTTCAGGTAGTCGAGCAGGCCCTTCTCATCCTTCGCTTCGATGAACTTCTGGATGGCAGTCGCCTGCGCGCGGCGTTCCTCTGCGCTCACGGGCGCGAAGTTCGGCAGCTTCACCGGGATGTCGGCGCGGGCGATCTCGACCAGCTTTCCGCCTTCGGCCCTCACCTTGCGCAGGCCGAAGCCCGACCACCACCACTGGATTTCCTGGCCGGCGACGCTGTCGCTCATGGAGGGCAGGCCGACCGATTCGTTCGGGATCAGCTGGACCGACTCGGGCGTGACCTCGAAGAAGCCACGCGGCACGGCGATGCTGGTGCTGTCGGAGGCGGCATCGTCCCAGTGCGTCTGGTTGTTGTACGACTGCGCGAGGTAGGGGTTGTGCGCCTGGGCGAGCGGCGTGCCCGCGTGGGCGGCGGCGGCGAGTGCTGCGACCGCGAGGGCGGCGCTTGCGAGGCTGAATGGCTTCTTCACGGGGAGTCCTTGTTTCGTCGATGGTTGCAGGAGGGAACGCAACCACGTCTCGATGCCGTTTGTCTCCAGCCGGGCGAAGTCTGCGTACGGGATGAATGGTCGTACCGGACGGCCCGCGCGGCCCCACCCGTCATGGGTGGAAGGGGCCGTTGGAGCAGCGGGGTTTCCCCGCCCCCCCGATCCGGGTGGATGCTGCACTGCGAGAGGCTGTTTCACTGCAAGCCAACGAAGGCGACTCGCGCAGCAATAGATCCATCCATGAACATCACCGACCCGGTGGTCCCGCTTCCGGACGCCGAAGAGAATTTCGAGAACGCCCACCGCGGCTTCATTGCCACGCTGCCGGACGCGCACATCGTCGACGGGCGCGGCCGCGTGGTGTGGAGCCTGCGCGACTACCGCTTCCTGGAGCAGGACGAACCCGCATCGACGGTGCATCCGAACCTGTGGAAGCACGCGCGGCTGAACAATGTGCACGGCCTCTTCAAGGTGACGGAGCGCGTCTACCAGGTGCGCGGGTTCGATGTCTCGAACATCAGCTTCATCGAGGGCGACACCGGCGTGATCGTGATCGATCCGCTGACCGTGTCGGAGACGGCCGAGGCCGCGCTCAGGCTCTATCGCGCGCACCGCGGGGACCGGCCCGTGACCGGGCTGATCTACACCCACAGCCACGCCGACCACTTCGGCGGCGCGCGCGGCGTGCTCGACGAGGCCGACGCGATCGCGCGGCGCGTGCCCATCGTCGCGCCGCGGGGCTTCATGTGGCACACGGTCTCGGAGAACGTGCTGGCGGGCAATGCCATGGGCCGCCGCGCGATGTTCCAGTTCGGCGTGATGCTGCCGCGCAATGCCTGCGGCCAGGTCGACTGCGGCATGGGCAAGGCCGTGCCGATGGGCACGACGACGCTCATCCCGCCGACGCGGACCATCGAGCGCGAGACCGAGACGCACACGCTCGACGGCGTGGAGATCGTCTTCCACCTCGCGCTCGAGAGCGAGGCGCCCTCGGAGATGTTCATGCATTTCCCCGGTCTGCGCGCGCTCAACACGGCGGAGATCGGCACGCAGGCGATGCACAACCTCTGCCCCTTGCGGGGCGCACAGGTGCGCGATGCAAGGGTGTGGTCGCGCTACCTGGACCAGGCGCTGGACCGCTATGCACCGACCGCCGACGTCGTCTTCGCCCAGCACAACTGGCCGACCTGGGGCAACGAGAAGATCCGTGCCTACCTGCGCCATCAGCGCGACCTCTACAAGCACCTGCACGACCAGAGCGTGCGCCTGATGAACCGCGGGCTCACCGGCATCGAGGTGGCTGAGGCGATGAAGCTGCCGGCCGCGCTCGCCGCGCCCTGGGCCAACCATGGCTTCTACGGCACGGTCTCGCACAACGTGAAGTCGATCGTGCAGCACTACCTGGGCTGGTACGACGGCAACCCGGCGCACCTGCATGCGTTGCCGCCCGAGCAATCGGGCCCGCTCTACGTCGAGTACATGGGCGGCGCGAAGGCGCTGCTGGCGCGGGCGCGCAATGACTTCGAACACGGCGAGTACCGCTGGGTGGCCGAGGTCACGAACCACCTGGTCTTCGCGCAGCCGGACAACGTCGAGGCGCGCGCGCTGTGCGCCGATGCGCTGGAGCAACTCGGCTTCGCGGCCGAGTCCGCCACCTGGCGCAATGCCTTCCTGCTGGGTGCGCAGGAGCTGCGCCACGGCGTGCCGAAGGTGCGCCGCCGCAACGTGAGCCGCGACCTGGTGTCGGTGCTGCCCATCGAGCTGCTGCTGGACCACATGGCCGTGCGCCTCGATGCCGAACAGGCCGAAGGCGTGGAGATGAGCATCGAATGGGCGAACCCCGAGACCGGCGAGTGCTGGGCGATGCGCCTCGAAAACGCGACCATGACCTACCTGCCCGGCACCGTGCGGAACGGGGCGACGGCACGGGTGAGCCTGAAGCGCGCCGCGCTGGCCGCGTTGCAATCGGACAGCGCCGGCATGCCAGCAGCCTTCGAGCGACTGGTGGCGGAAGGGCGGATCGAGGTCGACGGCGATGCCGGCAGCGTGCTGCGGCTGCTGCGCATGCTGGAAGAGTTCGACGCGATGTTCAACGTCGTCGAACCCTAGGGCGCCACGGCCTTGCCAGGGCCCTGAAGAATTGCATCAGAGAGAACCAAGGAAAACATGACATCGACTTTCAGGCCACTTTCCAATGGCCAGCTCCTCGACCTGCCCGCGACCCTGCCGGTGCTGGACCCCGCGACCGAGGAGACGATCGCCCACGTGCCCGACTGCAGCCACGAACTGCTCGACGCCACCGTTCGAGCCGCATCCGCGGCCTTCGAAGCCTGGCGCGCGGAGCCCATCGAACAACGACGCGAGCGCCTCGAAGCGCTGGGCGGTCGCATCAAGGAACACGCCGACGAGCTTGCGCTGCTGCTGACGCGCGAGCAGGGCAGGCCGCTCGCGCTCGCCAAGGCCGAGGTGCTGGGCTGCGTGCACTGGCTGCGCAGCGTCGCGAAGATGGCGCTGCCCGTTGCAGAGCGCACCGACCCTGCCGGCGTGAGCTGGTCGACCCGCCGTGTGCCGCTCGGCGTCGTCGCGGCCATCGCGCCCTGGAACTTCCCGCTCACGCTCGCGGTGTGGAAGCTCGCACCGGCGCTGCTCGCGGGCAATACGGTGGTCCTCAAGCCGTCGCCGTTCACGCCGTTGGCAACGCTGCGGATGGGCGAGCTCGCGGCCGACCTGTTCCCGGCAGGCGTTTTCAACGTGCTCTGCGGCGGCGATGCGCTGGGGCCCTGGATGACCGCGCATCCTGGTGTCGCGAAGGTGGCCTTCACCGGCTCTACCGCCACCGGCCGCCGCGTGATGGCCTCCGCCGCGCCCACGCTCAAGCACCTCACGCTGGAACTGGGCGGCAACGACGCAGCGATCGTCATGCCCGATGTCGACGTCGTGAAGACGGCGCGCAAGCTCTTCATGGGCGCTTTTCTCAACTCGGGGCAGGTGTGCATCGCGGCCAAGCGCATCTATGTGCACGATGCCATCTACGACGCGTTCGCGCAGGCCTTCGCGGCGGCGGCGAAGGCAACGCCGATGGGGCCTGGGACGCAGGAAGGCGTGATGCTCGGGCCGGTGCAGAACCGCCCGCAGTACGAACGCGTGAAAGAACTCATCGCGGCGACGCGTGCGGCCGGCCACCGTTTCCTTGCCGGCGGCGAGGTGCCTGAAGGACCCGGCTACTTCATTCCCCCGACCGTGGTGGACAACCCGCCCGACGATGCGCGGATCGTGGTCCAGGAGCCCTTCGGCCCCATCGTGCCGCTGCTGCGCTTCTCGGACGTCGACGAGGTCGTGCGCCGCGCCAACGACTCCGAGTTCGGCCTCGGCGGCTCCGTCTGGTCGAACGACATCGCGCAGGCCCGTGCCATCGGTGCGCGCCTGGAAGTCGGCACGGTGTGGATCAACAGCGTGCACCTGCTGGACCCGCTGTCGCCCTTCGCGGGCCGCAAGCAGTCGGGCGTCGGCGTCGAGAACGGCGTCGAGGGCTTGCTTGAATTCACGACGACGCAGACCATGGTCGGCTGAGGCCGTCCCATCCCTTCCTGAAAACCGAGAGATTCAAACCATGCAAATGCGCTCCAAAGCCGTCGTCTTCCGCGCCGACGGCGTGACCGTCCATGTCGAGGACATCCTGGTCGACCCGCCCGGCCCGCACGAGGTCATGATCAAGGTCGGCGCCTGCGGCGTCTGCCACAGCGACCTGTCGGTGACCAACGGCACACTGCCGCTGCCCGCGCCCGTCATCCTCGGCCACGAAGGCGCGGGCGTCGTGTGCCAGGTGGGCGAGGGCGTCACCGACCTGAAGGTCGGCGACCACGTCATCAGCAGCTTCGTCAACACCTGCGGTCGCTGCCGTTATTGCACGAGCGGCAAGCCCAACCTCTGCGACCAGGGCAACACCACGCCCTACACCCTGCCCGGCGCCCAGCCCCGCACCCGCGACGCGAACGGCCAGCCGCTCAACGTGATGGGCGGCTGCGGCGTGATGGCCGAGTACGCGACCCTGCACGAGAACAACGTGGTCAAGGTCACGCCCGACGTGCCGCTGGACCGCTGCGCGCTGGTCGGCTGCGGCGTCATGACGGGCTGGGGCGCGGCCTGCAACACCGCAAAGGTCGAGCCGGGCGCGATCTGCGTCGTGTTCGGCGCCGGCGGCGTCGGCCTGAGCACGCTGCAGGGCTGCCAGATCGCGGGCGCCACCATGATCGTCGCCGTCGACATGCTGGCCAGCAAGCTGGAACTCGCCAAGGTCTTCGGCGCCACGCACGTGATCGACGCATCGAAGTCGGAGAACGTCGTGAAGGAACTGCGCAAGCTCACCGGTGGCGGCGCCGACTATGCCTTCGAATGCGTCGGCCACGGCGAGATCGTCGCGCAGGCCTATGCGTGCCTGCGCAAGGGCGGCACGGCCATCGTGGTGGGACTGGCGGGACCGACGAACACGACCACCCTCAAGACCGCCAGCTTTGCGCTGGAAGAGAAGGGCATCAAGGGCAGCTACTACGGCTCGACGCGCCCGCGGCACGATTTTCCGAGGCTGCTGGCGCTGTACCAGGCGGGCAAGCTCAAGCTCGACGAGTTGATCACGCACCGCTATCGCATCGACGAGGCGCCACAGGCCTTCGAGGACCTGGCGCAGGGGCGCAATGCGCGGGGGGTGATCGTTTTCGATTGAGCGCTGACGAGGTTGTTTCGGCCGCCCTTGTGTCGTTCGCAGGCAGGCTAACGGTCGCGACGCCCCGGCTTGGGCGTGGGGAGCGCACGTCTGGTTCCGACTTTCGACGCCTTCCCTTTTGCCTTTTTCGGTGTTGCTGGCGGCTTCGCCGGAGCGGATGCCGAAGCGACGGCGGAAGCAGTCGGCTCCGTGGCCATTTCGCTCGAACCTGCCTCGTGGCGCCGCCATCCGATCTGCTGATTGACGGCGCCGACGATCCAGACTCTTTCGTCGACGCCGTCTTCGGCTGCGTACCTCGCAACCGTCGCGCGCATGCTGTACGGGAGGAAGGAGTCCGAGGCGGTCGTGTCCTCGTCCTGACCGGGAGCCTTGTCCTCGATGGCTTCTGCGAGGATCGCGACTTCCGATGGGGCACCGATGGGCGCGGGCTTGTCCTTCAGGGTTTGCTCCGCTTGCCACAGGTCGTACGCGCTTTGCTCGGCCAGCCATACCGCAGCGTCGCCTCCCCGGTCGACCCCTAGCCACGCTTCCAGGCGCAACGCCAGTTCGGGCGATATCGCCGCGTGTCCGTTGACCACGCGCGAAAAGGCAACGCGCGACACCCCGAGTTGCCTGGCGGCCTCGCCGACTCCCACTCCAAGTGCCGGCAATACATCGTCGCGCAGAGTCAGCCCGGGATGGGGCGGATCAAACATGCGAGTCATCTTGGCTTCCTGCTTTCAGTGGTAGTCCAGATAGTCGACCAGGATCGCGTCGCTACCCTCGAATTCAAATGTCAAACGCCAGTTGCCGTTGACCGTGACGGCCCATCGCGCGGCCTGATTGCCCTTTAAGCGATGCAGCCCCCAGCCGGGCACGTTCATCGCCTGTGGATTCGACGCTTCGTTCAAGCGCGACAGGATTCGCTTCAGCCGCGCGACATGTGAAGGCGTGATTCCGGCTTGCGTTCCTCTCTCAAACAGGGCCTGCAAGCCCTTGTGTTGAAAGGTCTTGATCACGACCGATAGTGTATCGCAATAAGATACACAAAATCGATGAGAAGAGGAGGACGTGCAGGTATTCCGTATCGCAAGGCGATGCAAAACGGAAGGTTTTCAGCCGGATCGAACGTGACTGTCCGCCGCCTGCGCCGACGGGAAATCGGCGGTCAGAGTTCGAGCTTGTTGACCTTGGTGCCGTCGAGGCTGAGGTTGGCCATCAGGCCGGCATTGCTCAGTGCGTAGCCTACGACGGGCTGCTGCGCGGTCTGCGTGTCGATGGCTGCCGATGCGCCGACCTTCAGCATGGTCACCGAGGCATCGACGCCTGCGGTCCAGCCCCGGCTCGCGCGAAACTTGTCCAGCGACTCCTGGGTCATGAAGAGCACGAAGACGGCCTTGGAGTCCGCACCGGCCAGCAGGCCGACCGATGCCGCGGTCGTGCTGTAGTAGCCGTCGGTCTTGCCGCCGACGCGCAGCGCGCCCTGGCCATAGGAGCCGCCCACGCCCAGGCCGGCCGAGAGCACCGAGGGGAACACCAGCACGCCCTTGGCCTTGCCCGTCATCTCGCGCGAACCGGGCGCCTGTGCGTAGAGCCTGGACAGAGCGCTGTCGACCGACGCGTCGATGCTGCTGCGCTTGGCCGCCGGATCGCCGCCGGTGGTGGAGGTGGTGGTACACGCCGCGGTGAGCATGGCCAGGAGCCCTCCTGCCAAGAAAGATCGCTTGTCCATGTCAGCTCTCCTGCAGTTGCGTTGAAGAAAAGTGAGCACGAAAAGGGTGTCGTGACTGCCTGGCGATTTGGCGCCCCGGACGGCCGGTGCGGGTTGATATTCATCAATCGCGCGATGCGCCTGGCGCTCCAGGCCGCCGCCGATCAGCCGATGTCGTTTTCGAGTGCGTAGCGGATCAGCTCGGCCGTGCTCGAGATCTCGAGCTTTTCCTGGATCCGTGTCTTGTGCGTGCTCACGGTCTTCACCGACAGGTGCAGCGCATCGCCGATCTCGGTCAGGCGCTGGCCGGTGGCGATGCGTCGGAGCACCTCGAATTCGCGGTCGGTCAGCAGCGAGTGGCGCGGCGCTTCGGCACTCTTGTTAACCTGGCGCACCACGCGCTCGGCAAGGCTCGCGGTCACGTAGGCGCCACCTGCGGCGACCCGGTGCACCGCACCGATGAGTTCGGTTGCGGCCGCGTCCTTGGTGACATAGCCATCCGCACCGGCCTTGAATGCCCTCAACGCGTATTGCTCCTCCGCATGCATGCTCAGGACCAGCACCCGCACGCTGGCGAACTCGGTCTTGATGCGATGGACCAGTTCCAGCCCGGTCATGCCCGGCATGGTCAGGTCGACGAGCGCGAGGTCGTATTCGTTCTCGCGAAGCAGATCGAGCGCCTGGAAGGCGGTCACGGCTTCGGTGAGCGCCCAATCGTTGGCCTCCGCATCCAGCAGGCGCATCAGGCCCTGCCGGACGATCGCGTGGTCGTCGACCAGGAGCACGCGGAGCGCGGGGTTTGGCATCACTGACTGTTATCAGCCGTCTTCCGACAAAAAGCAACCCCCAGATCTGGGGTTGTCGCCGGGCTCGATCCGTCGTTGGACGTTAGGAATATTCCGAATCGTTGGTAAGAAGAATCCGCTGTCGTTAGGAAGAATCCGCCCCTCCGCAGGGCAGGTGGCCGATGGCCGAGTCGCAAGGCGCGGTGCATTCTTCGTCCGCCGCCGGCATCCCATCGCGGCCCAAGGAGCATCCCGATGAGCGCCATCCCCTTGCAGGACTCGCAGCCCCTTTTCAGTGCCAACCGGGTCATCCGGCTTGCTGCCGTCGAGCCGCGCGAGCACACCGGCATGAAGGAGATGTTCGATCTCATTGGCGTACCGCTCGGTCAGGGTGACCGAGCGCCCGGCATGCCGCTGAACATGCGGCGTCTGCAAGCCGGCGAGACCTTGTTCTTCGAGGGCGCCCCGGCCGCTTCCATCTACGTCGTGCGCACGGGATCGTTCAAGGCCTTTCACACGGCGGAGGATGGTTACGAGCAGGTCGTCGGATTCGTACACCGTGGGAACCTGCTGGGGTGCGACGCCCTGGCCGGCGAATGCCATCTCGTCGCCGCGGTGGCCCTGGAGGAAGCGAGCGTCTTTGCCATTGCGCTGGCGGACTTCTTTGCGCTGTCCGAGAGCCATCCGGCCTTCGGTCGGGGGGTGATGCGCGCGGTGAGCAACGCGATGATCGATCTCACGCAACTGGCCGACATGATGGCCGCGGTGGCGGCGGAAGTCCGGCTGGCGAGGTTCCTGATCCATATCTCGCAGCAGACCTCGACCGGCGGGCAGCCCGCGCGACACCTGCGCCTGCAGATGACTCGCCGCGACATCGGAAGCTACCTGGGCGTGGCCCACGAGACCATCAGCCGTTCATTCACGGCACTGGCCGACCTGCACCTTGTGAATGTGGAGCAGCGCACCGTCGAAATCCTCGATCTCGCTGCGTTGCAGCAATTCGCCCAGGGTACGCGCGCACCCGCGAAGCTGCATTGCAGTTCGCTGCCCGGTGCCGGAAAACGGCCGCGCCAGGCTTTGTGCGGCGTGGCCTAGCTTCCGGTGTCGTGCGCGCTCGCGATCTCTGCGATGAAGTCGCGCGCCTGCTGGATTTCGAGGCCCTTATCGAAGTAGGCGATAGCGCCGGCATCGAGGTAGCTCTGTCGCATCGATGCCCAGCCGAACTGTGAAAAGACGACGACCTTGATGTGGGGGTGGTGCTGCGCGACGTGGCGCAGCACGAGCAGCCCTCGATCCGTGCCGCGCAACCTGGCATCCAGGACGATGAGATCCGGTTGCGTCGAAGCGATGGAAGCCAGCGCCGTCGCCAGATCGTCCGCGTAGCCGACGACTTCCACGCCCGGGGCGCTCGACAGCAGCGCACCGAAGCTCCGGTGGATGGAAACGGAGTCATCGACCAGCAACACTCTCACTGCCGCACCTCGTGCGAATCCTTGGGACGAATCGGATATTGCCCCGGATTCGGCAACCACGAAATGCGTTTGCTCAAGCCCTTCTGTCGGAACACGGCCTGACGGGCGGGCCAAGGTGGAGAATGGCGCGCAGTTCGATTCCTGATGTCCGTTGGGGTCGGCCGGCCGCGGCGAAGGCGCGGTCCGTCCGGGCCCCGAATAGCGCGAGGGCTCCCATGGCAGCATGGCTCGAGAACCTGTCGATCCGCACCCGGCTCGTGCTGCTGATGGTGGGTGTCCTGCTTCCGGTCGCGGCACTTCTGGCGTGGGTGCTTGTCACGGACGTCCGGCAGGCCCGCGCCGCGGCGGACGAAAAGGTCCGGATCCTGGCCACCGGGACGGCTGCGGATCTGCAGCGCTTCCTGGACCTTGTCGAACCCGTGCTTGAGCGAATGTCCGCACGGCCCTTGGTCGGGGCACTGGACCCGGGCCGCTGCGACCCGCAACTCCCGGAATTCATGCTCCTCGGTCCGGCAGTGGTCGGCTTTACGGTCCACGATGCACGGGGCAAGGTCGTCTGCCAGTACGCGCTGAATTCGAACCCGCCGTCGATCGCCGCGGACGCGAGCTGGCTCCAGGCGGCCCTTGCGGCCGGCAAGTTCACGGCCAGCGACATGTTCGTGGACGAACGCACGGGAGGGAAAGTGGCCGCGCTGGCCTATCCCATCCGCGGCGACGGCACGGCGCAGACGGGCCTGCTGGTGGCCACGCTCGATCTGTTGAGGCTCAACGAGCAACTGATCGTCGGGATTCCGAAGAATGCCGTCGTCACGGTGCTGGATCGTTCGAGGACCGTGCTCCTCCGCTCGGCGAACCCCGGCGTGCTCATCGGCTCGCGTCCTTTGGACGACGATGCGGATCCCGCGATGGGCGCGCGCGAAGGCTATTTCGCAGTGAAGGGGCGGGATGGCGTGCCCAGGCTGGTCGCCTTCCTGACCCTGCCTGACATCGACTGGCGCGTGGCGGCAAGTTTTCCGCAGGCCGATGTGCTCGCAAGGTACAACGCCTCGGTCCGCCGAACGATCGTCGTCGGCCTGGTGCTGTGCTTTCTTGCGCTGGCCCTGGCGTGGTGGATGAGTGCCGACATCGCCAATCCCATCGCGCACCTGAGGGAGACGGCCGACGGGATCGCGGCCGGCAATGCGGCCATACGCGCCCAGGTCGCGGGGCCGCCCGAAATCAGGTCGGTCGCGCGCCAGCTCAACCGGATGCTCGATGCGCAGGCGCTGAGCGAAGCCCGGCTGCGCGGCATCTTCGATTCGGCCGTCGATGCCATCCTGACCATCAACGAGCAGCAGGCCATCGTGCAGGCCAACCCGGCCGCGGCGGAGATGCTGCGCTGCGCGCCGGATGCCCTGATCGGCACGCCGCTGAGCCGTTTCATCCCTTCATGGTTCTGGGAACATCACGCCCAGATGAGCGCGCGCCCGATGGGACTGCGGAGGGATGTCACGGCCTTGCGCACCGATGGCGAGTCCTTCCCCGTCGAAGCGTCGATCTCGCACACCGCCGTTGCCGGCCGCCCGTTGTACACGGTGATCCTGCGTGACGAGACCGAACGCAAGCTGGCCGAGGAGGTCGTGCGGACCAGCGCATCGACGTTGCAGGCGGCCCTCTCGAGCATGACCGACGCGGTTGCCATCTGCGACAGCGAGGGCCGCTTCATCGAGATCAACGATGCCTTCGCGTCCTTTCACCGGTTTGCCGGCAAGGCGGCCTGCGAGCGGAAGCTTGCGGAATATCCGAAAGTCCTCGACGTGTCGACGCCGTGCGGCGAGCCGGTGCCGCTTGGACAATGGGCCGTCTCGAAGGCCCTGCGCGGCGAAACAGCGACAAATGTCGAATACCGGATGCGGCGCAAGGACACGGATGAAAAGTGGGTGGGCAGCTTCAGCTACGCGCCCATCCGTTCGACCGAGAGCGTGATCGTCGGTGCGGTCGTGACCGCGCGCGACGTCACCGGCCTCCGGGAGGTGCAGGCGGATCTCAAGTCGTCCCACGTCGCCCTGCAACAGCTCATCGCCTCGCGTGACCAGGTCCAGGAAGAGGAACGCGGGCGCATTGCGCGCGAACTCCACGACGACCTCCAGCAGACGTTGGCGGCCATCCGCATGGACCTGCGCGCCATCAGCGAGCGTTTCGGGCCCGATGCGCCGAAGCTGCTTCCGCTCGTGGCCGGTGTCGACGGCCTGGCCGAACAGGCGGTCGTGTCGACGCGCCGCATCGTCAACGATCTGCGCCCGGCCATGCTGGAAGACCTGGGGCTGCTGCCGTCCCTCGAAGCCCTCGTGGGCCAGTTCAGCCAGCAGAACGGAATGGCCTGCGAGATCGACGCATCGGAAGAACTGTCCGACGAACTGATGGAAACGCCGGCCGTGGCCCTCTGCCTGTATCGCATCGCGCAGGAGGCGCTCAACAACGTGGCCAAGCATTCCGCAGCGAGCGAGGTGCGCATCGCGCTGGGCCTCGCGCCGGACGGCGCCATCTCGCTTCGCATCAGCGACAACGGCCGGGGCATGATCGCCGCCGAGCCGAGGAAGGCCGAATCGTTCGGGATCCTGGGCATCCAGGAGCGCTTGCGTGCGTACGGCGGCACCCTGCGCATTCGCAGTGCGCCCGGAAGCGGGACCGAGGTGGACGTCCTGGTTCCGCGCGTCGTTGCGGACGGCGGGCCGGTGCAAGCGGGCGACGGGCAGGAGCAGGGCCCCAAGTACACCGGACTCGACGACACACTCGCCCTGCCAAGGTTGCTGAGCCGTGCCACGCACAAGACCCTGCAGGACGTGATCGACGCGCTGGCCGGGAACGTCGCGATCGTCGACCGGCATGGCGTGATCCGCTTCGTGAACCGCGCATGGACCGAGTTCGCCGAACGGAATGGCAATCCCGGCGCGGAGACGATCGGCCCTGGCGTCAACTACCTGGAGGTCTGTCGCCGCAGCGCCTCGGCTGACGGGACGGCCCTGCGCGTGTTCCACGGCCTCGACGGCGTGATGAAGGGCCATCGCCCGGTGTTCAGCTGCGAATATCCGTGCCATTCGCCCAGCGAGCTGCGCTGGTTCCAGATGCACGCGACGCCGATGGCCACCGGCGACGTCATGGTCGCGCATTTCGTGGTGAGCCGCGAGAGCCAGGTTCACGTGGTCTTCGATGACGGTGGGCAAAGCTAGAATCCGCCGACCGCAGTGGGCCGGGTTGCGCGAACCGGCCCCTCTGCGCATTCCAAGGGGGAACGTGTCGTGACGCATGGTGCCGGCGAAGTCGACAACGACTTGCTGCTCAAGATCTCGCCGCCAAGGGTTCCCCGCCATCTCGTTTCCCGTGCGCGCCTGCTTTCGAGCGAGGCCGGGCTGCGCGATCTGCCGGCGATCCTGGTCCAGGCACCGGCCGGCTTCGGCAAGACGTCCTTGCTGGCGCAGTGGCGGCTCGAGCATCTGTCCCGCGGCGCTGTCGTCGCCTGGCTGTCGGCCCAGCCGCAGGACGACCCGCAGCGGCTGGCGCAGGGCCTGGCCCTCGCTGTCCGGCGCGGCGCGGGGCGTTCCACCTTCGGCCACACCTTTCTCGAAGCCGTGGGGCCGGGCGGTCTCGAAGGGATCACCGTCTGGCTCGCCGAACTGGCGCAGGCGGCGCTGGATGTGGTGCTCATCGTCGACGAGGCCGAGCGCCTGCCGCCCGCGTCGCGCGAGGCCCTGGTCTACCTGTTGCGCAACGCACCGCCCAACCTGCGCGTGATCGTCGCGGCGCGGCCCGATGGCCGGCTGGACATCGACGACCTCATCGCCTACGGGCAATGCGTCGTGGTTGGGCCGGCGGAGCTCCAGTTCCGGCTCGACGAGACGCTGGAACTCGTGCGAGGCCGGCCGGGCGTTCGCGTCGACAACGACACGGCTGCGCGTCTTCACGAGTTGACGGAGGGTTGGCCGCTCGGCCTGCAACTCGCCATGACGATCGTCTCGCGCGGTGTCGACGCGCGTGCCGACCTGGCGAGCATGGCGGCGTTCGACGGCGAGTTACACGACCGGTTCGTCAAGCTGCTGCTGGCCAACCTCGACCCCGGCGACAGCGACTTCCTCATCCGCATCGCCATCCTGGACCACCTGCATCCGGATCTGTGTGGCGCCGTCACGGCCTGCGAGGACGCGACCGAGCGGCTGGCGCGCCTGAGCCGCGACACGCCGGTTTTTGCCGCGGCCGAGCGGGGCGACTGGTTGCGCATGCACACCCTCGCGCGCGATGTGCTCCGCAAGCTTTTCTCAGGCCTGCCCGCGACAGAGCAGAACCAGGCGCATGCGCGCGCCGCCGAGTGGCTCGCCGAGCATGGCTTGCTCGAATACGCGGCCCGGCATGCGCTGGCCGCCGGCGAGCACCAGAAAGCCTATGGGCTGGCCGAGCGCAGCCTCTACGAGTCCATCATGCGGCACGGCCGGCAGGGCGCGGTGCTCGAATGGCTCGCGCAGCTTCCCGCCGCGGAACTGGACAGCCGCCCGAGGCTCATGCTCGCCGCCGCATGGACCCTGGGGGTCAGCGAGCGACACGAAGAAGCAGGGCGCCTGGTTGCGCGCACCCTGGCCCAGCCCGAAGTCAGCGAGGCGCTGCGTTGCGAATGCGCGCTGATCCTCGGCGGCGCGGCGGTGTTCGCGGACGATCCGGACCTCTTCGCGGAGCTCCACGACCCATGGGCGGAACGGGCCCCATTGCACGATCCGATGCTCCTGCAGGTGCATGCCAACCGGACGGCCTACCGTGCGCTGCTCGAAGGCGAGCCCGCCCTGGCGCGCCTGCGCGAACAGCAGGCACCGCGCGGCGACTTCGGCCGCGACGTCGGGTACACGCGCCGCTGGGGCGAGTTCATCGTCGGGCTCAGCTACATCTGGGAGGGGCAGGCCCTGCTGGCCGACAACCTGCTGCGGCCGGCGGTCGCGAGCGCGGACGCGGACCTGGGCCGACGCAACCGCTTCAGCTGCATGCTGGCCGCGCTGCTCGCCGCGGCCGCCTGGGAACGCGATCGCCCCCACGACGCGGCGGCCCTGCTGGCCGATCGGCTCGACATCCTCGAACGAAGCGGCCTTCCGGAGTCCTTGCTGTTCGCCTACCGGACCATGGCGCGGATCGCGGCGGCGGAGGGCGCCGAGCACCGCGCCCTCGAACTGCTCGGCGCGCTCGATGCCGCCGGTACGGCCCGGGATCTGCCGCGCCTGCGCATCGCGAGCCTCGTGGAGCAGGTGCGATTGCACGCCGGCCGCTACCGCGCGCGCAGTTGCAGCGACCTCTGCGAGCGGATCGACGCGATGCTGCGCGAGGATGGATTGCCCCAGGGACGGCTCTGGCGCCAGGGTGTGGACGTCCTGCGGGAGGTCGCGCACGGCTATGCGGCCATCGCCCGAAAGGACTGGCGCGGCGCGCTGACGACCCTGGCGCGCGCCGACGACCAGGCCCGGGCGCTCAAGCTGGGCCGTCTGCACATCGAGCTGCTCGGCCTGCACGCCTTCGCGCTCGACCAGTGCGGCGAGGAATCACAGGCCCGCCTGCGCGAAGCCGTGGACCTGGCGGAGACCTTCGGCCTTCGGCGCGTGTTCGACGATGCCCATCCGGACCTCGGTGCGTGGATGCGCAGGGTCGTCGCAGGCGGCGCCCGGCGAGAAGTGTTCGCCCCCGTGCCGGAAAGGGAGCCGGAGTTGCCGGACACCGAGCCCGGCATCGCGTCGCACGGGACGGTGCTCACGCCCAAGGAGCGCGAGGTGCTGGAACTGCTGGCGCGCAATCTGTCGAACAAGGAAATCGGCCGGGCCATGCAGGTGGGCGAGACCACCATCAAATGGCACGTGAAGAACCTTTTCGCCAAGCTGGACGCCGGCACCCGCAAGCAGGTCGTCCTACGCGCCCGCATCCTCGGGCTGATCAAGCCGGCGGACTGAGCGCCCGGCGGCGCCCGGACGCCTTCCGACGCGGAATTCCCGGGGGGCACCCCCCTGCCGCAAGGAGGGGGCGAATTCGGGGCCTTTTTCCTATTCTCAGTACCTGCGGAGCCGCCGGAAAGCGGACCGTTCCAACCTAGAGAGCCCGGCACCGATCAGGGCTCATCACGGAGACAAGCAGGCATGAACACCCTCACTCAAACGAGCCCCTCGCCGGCCGGCCCCGCCATCATCAAGGCCGCCGCGCGGCTGGCATCCATCCAGGTCGAGCCGCTGACCTGCACCATCGGCGCCGAACTGGGCAACGTGGACCTTGGCGCCGCCTCGCGCGACGCGGACCTGGTGGCCGAGATCCGCGGCCTGCTGCTCAAGTACCGGGTGCTGTTCTTCCGCGACCAGGACATCACCCGCGCCGAGCACGTGGCCTTTGCCCGCCACTTCGGCGAGCTGGAAGACCATCCGGTGGCCGGCAGCGACCCCGAGAACCCGGGACTCGTGCGCATCTACAAGTCGCCCGACACGCCCATCGACCGCTACGAGAACGCCTTCCACACCGATGCCACCTGGCGCGAGAAGCCGCCTTTCGGCTGCGTGCTGCGCTGCGTCGAGTGCCCGCCCGTGGGCGGCGACACCATCTGGGTCAACATGGTCGAGGCGTATGCCCGCCTTCCGCAGGACATCAAGCTCAAGATCTCGAACCTGCGCGCCCGGCACAGCATCGAGGCCAGCTTCGGCGCCGCCATGCCGATCGAGAAGCGCCTGGCGCTCAAGGCCCAGTTTCCCGACGCCGAGCACCCCGTGGTGCGCACCCATCCGGAAACCGGCGAGAACGTGCTGTTCGTCAACGCCTTCACGACCCACTTCACGAACTTCCACACGCCGGAGAACGTGCGCTTCGGCCAGGACGCCAACCCGGGCGCCAGCCTCCTGCTGAACTACCTCGTCAGCCAGGCCGCGATCCCCGAGTACCAGGTCCGCTGGCGCTGGAAGAAGAACAGCATGGCCTTCTGGGACAACCGCAGCACCCAGCACTACGCCGTGATGGATTACCCGCCGTGCCACCGAAAGATGGAGCGCGCCGGAATCATGGGCGAAGCCACCTTCTGACGCCTCCCGCCCGCACCTCATTCACCTTCACGCCACTGAAAGACGAATCATGAACTTCCTCGACGGATCGCTGTTCCCCGAAAACCAGGACAAGCTGGTCATCACCGCCGCGCCCTACGGCCCCGAGTGGGTGCCGTCCGACTTCCCGGAAGACATTCCGGTGACGATGGAGGAACAGGTGCAGAAGGCGGTCGACTGCTACAACGCCGGCGCCTCGGTGCTGCACCTGCATGTGCGCGAGCTGGACGGCAGGGGCTCCAAGCGCCTGTCGATGTTCAACGAGCTGATCGCCGGCGTCCGCAAGGCGGTGCCCGACATGGTCATCCAGGTCGGCGGCTCGATCTCCTTCGCACCGGAAACCGACGGCGCCTCCGCGAAGTGGCTGAAGGACGACACGCGCCACATGCTCGCCGAGCTTGATCCGAAGCCGGACCAGGTCACGGTCACCGTCAACACGACGCAGATGAACGTGCTGGAGCACATGGAAGCCGAAGACATCGCGGGCACGTCGCTGGCGGACCCGGAGATCAACGCGGCCTACCGCGAGATGATCGTTCCGTCCGGCCCCGGCTTCATCGACGAGCATGTGCGCCGCCTGAGCGCCGCGGGCATCCAGAGCGCGTTCCAGTTCTACAACATCAACAGCTACGAGACGGTGGAGCGCCTCATTCGCCGCGGCGTCTACAAGGGTCCGCTGGTGATGAACTGGGTAGCGATCAGCGGCGGCATGGACGCGCCGAACATCTACAACCTGGCGAACTTCCTGCGCGCCATTCCCGACGGCGCCATGCTGACCGTGGAAAGCAGCATGCGCAACGTGCTGCCCATCAACATGATGGGCATGGCCATGGGCCTGCACGTGCGCTGCGGCATCGAGGACAACCTCTGGAACCAGTCGCGCACCGAGAAGATGACGACGGTGCAGCAGGTCGAGCAACTGGTGCGCATGGCGCGCGAGTTCGGCCGCGAAGTCGCCAACGGCAAGGAAGCGCGCGAGATCCTGAAGATCGGCGTCTTCTACGACACCGTGGAGGAGACCCTGGCCGCCAACGGCTTCGCGCCCAACCCCAAGGGCCGCCAGCAGGGTTACCTGCGCCGGGTGGCCTGACCATGACCGGTGCGCCCGCCATGCCGACGGTCCTCATCGTCCCCGGACTGCGCGACCACGTCGACGCGCACTGGCAGACGCTGCTGGCCGCGGACCTGGAGGCCCGCGGGCGCAAGGTCCGCACGGTGCCGCCGATGGGACGCACCGATCTCGACTGCGCGACCAAGGTCGCCGCGATCGAGCGCGCGGCGCAGGCCATCGAGGGGCCGCTGATCGTCGTGGCGCACAGCGGCGGCTGCGTGATGGTCGCCCACTGGGCGCGCCAGACCCGGCGCGCCGTCCAGGGCGCGCTGATGGCCACGCCGCCGGATTTCGAGCAGGCCATGCCCGAGGGTTACCCCACGCTGGAGGCCCTGCGCACCGGCGGCTGGCTTCCCGTGCCGCGGGAGCGGCCGCCTTTTCCCGCCATCGTCGCCGCCAGCCGCGACGATCCGCTCGGCAACTGGGACAGGGTTGCCGGGCTCGCCGGCGACTGGGGCGCTCGCCTCATCGATCTCGGCAAGGTCGGCCACCTGAATCCCGCCTCCGGCTTCGGACCTTGGCCCGATGCGGAGCGATTCATCGACGAACTCGCGGCATGCGGTTCGACGGCCGGCTGAAGCGGTCACTTTGCCTGGCTCACAGGTTTTCAAGATTCGAAGGAGACATACCATGGCCCAAGCCATTCGCCTGCACGAGACCGGTGGTCCTGAAGTGCTCAAGCTGGAAGACGTCGAAGTCGGCGAGCCCGGCCCCGGACAGGCCCGTGTCCGCCACACCTATGTGGCCGTCAATTTCATCGACGTGTATTTCCGCACCGGCCGCTATCCGCTGCCGAAGCCCAATGGCCTGGGCTCCGACGCCGTGGGCGTCGTCGAGGCCGTCGGCCCGGACGTGACCGGCCTGCGTGTCGGCGACCGCGTGGGCTACCTGGTCGGTCCGCAGGGCGCCTATTCGGACGTTCGCGTCATGCCGGCCGACGTGCTGATCCCGCTGCCCGAAGGCGTCTCCGACAAGACCGCATCGACCCTGATGATGAAGGGCATGACGGTGCAATACCTGTTCCGCCAGGTCTTTCCCCTGCATGGCGGCGAGACCATCCTCTATCACGCGGCGGCCGGCGGCGTGGGCCTGATCGCCTGCCAGTGGGCACGCGCGATGGGCGTCACGATGATCGGCACCGTCAGCTCCGACGAGAAGGCCGCGCTGGCCAGGGCGAACGGCTGCGCCCACACCATCGTGACGTCGCGCGAGAACATCGCCGAGCGCGTCCGCGAAATCACCGGCGGCAAGGGCGTGCCGGTCGTCTACGACTCGGTGGGCAAGGACACGCTGGAGGCGTCGCTCGACAGCCTCCAGCCGCGCGGCTCGCTGGTCAGCAACGGCACCACGTCCGGGCCGGTGGTCATCGACTCGATGATGCTGGCCACCAAGGGCTCGCTCTGGGTGACCCGGCCGGCGATGATGCACTACATCATGCCGCGCGCGCACATGCTCTCGATGGCCGACGAACTGTTCGGCCACGTGCTGTCCGGCGCCATCGTCAGCGAGCCGAAGCAATCCTTCGCGCTGGCCGATGCCGCCGACGCCCACCGCGCGCTGGAGTCGCGCAAGACGGTCGGCGCGACCGTGCTGGTGCCTTGATGCGGCGCCACGATTTCGAAGACGGGAGGACGCGATGAACATCGGTGCACTGCCGGCCACGCAAGGCCGTGACGACTATCTCTTCAGCCGGGGCCAGGCGTGGTTCGCCTTCGCCATGACCGTCGGCCTGATGATGTTCGACTACATCGACCGCCAGGTCATCGTGTCGCTCTTTCCCTACCTGAAGAGCGAATGGAGCCTCTCGGACAAGCAGCTCGGCGGGCTGGTCTCGGCGGTGTCGGTGACGGTCGCGCTGGCCGGCATTCCGGTGGCGCTCTTCGCTGATCGCGCCAGCCGTGTCAAGAGCGTGGTCGTGATGGCGACCATCTGGAGCCTGGCTTCGATCTCCTGCATGTTCAGCCGCGGCTACGGCAGCCTGCTCGCCGCGCGTTCGATGGTCGGCCTGGGCGAGGCGGGCTACGGCTCCGTCGGCGCCGCGCTGATCGCCAGCCACTTTCCTTCGCGCCTGCGCGGTGCGGTCCTCGCGGGCTTCTTTGCGTCCGCCTCCGTCGGTTCTGTGCTGGGGGTGATGCTCGGCGGCGTGATCGCGGCCCGCTTCGGCTGGCAGGCCGCGTTCGGCGCGGTGGGCATCCCGGGGCTGCTGCTCGCGCTGCTGTACCTCAAGGTGCGTGACTACCCGACCGTGAAGCTCACCGCCCGACTCGATCGCGCGACAAGCTCGGTGAGCGGCACGGCCAGCGCCATCGTGCGCGCACTGGTCCGCTCGCGAACCATGCTCTGGCTGTGCATCGCGGCGCCGGCGCAGCTGATCGCGGTGTCGGCGATCTGGTCCTGGCTGCCGAGCTTCCTCAACCGGGTGCATGGCATGGCGCC
This sequence comes from Variovorax glacialis, assembly GCF_051216375.1. Taxonomy (NCBI): domain Bacteria; kingdom Pseudomonadati; phylum Pseudomonadota; class Betaproteobacteria; order Burkholderiales; family Comamonadaceae; genus Variovorax; species Variovorax glacialis. The sequence continues at coordinate 310,570 of NZ_JBPJZT010000007.1, forward strand.
GGAACAGGCGGCCGTTCGCGCTTCGCTGATCGTTCTCTGCGGTGCCCTGGGCAGCGTGGTCTGGGGCGCGGTGGTCGACTATTCGGGCCGCCGGCGCCCGCGGGTCAAGCTGTATTCGACCGCGCTGCTGTGCATCGCTTCGATGGTCGTGCTGATGCTGGCCTTCGGAGCTTCGAGCATGGGGATCGCGATCGCGGCCAGCACGCAGTTCGCGCTGCTCGCCCTCGGCGGCTTCCTGATGACCTGCACCGTCGGTCCGGTGGCTGCCGCTGTGATCGAGGTGATCCACCCGGGCATCCGCGCCACCGGCGCCTCGGTGCTGTCGCTGTTCCAGAACCTGTTCGGCCTCGCGCTCGGACCGCTGATTGCCGGCTTCCTGTCGGACGCGTGGTCGCTGGAGCGCGCACTGATGACGGTTCCCGCTTTCAGCCTCCTGGCAGCCGCGGCGCTGCTGATCGCGTCGCGCACCTTCGAATCCGACCTGAAGCGGGCCGGGGAAGCTGCCGAGGAAGAGGCGCGACCCGAACCCGCTACCTCGCCGCGCCAGGCCGTCGCCTGAGGCCGCGGCAGCATCCGAACCCAACGCATTGAAAGGGAACATCCATGAACGGATCGATGATGGAGCAGCCGCTGCTGATCTCGACGCTCCTCACCCACGCCGAACGCCACCACGGCGAACAGGAGATCGTCTCGCGGCGCGTGGAAGGTGATATCCACCGCTACACCTACCGTGACCTGGCCGAGCGCTCGCGGCGTCTTGCCAACGCCCTGGCGGCACGCGGCATCGCCTTCGGCAACCGTGTCGCCACGCTGGCATGGAACGGCTACCGCCACATGGAGCTGTACTACGCGGTCTCGGGCTCCGGCGCCGTGCTGCACACGCTGAATCCGCGCCTGCACGCCGACCAGGTGACGTGGATCGCGGACCACGCGGAAGACCAGATCCTGTTCTTCGACCTGACCTTCCTGCCGCTGGTCGAGGCGATCGCCTCGCGGGTGTCGACCATCAAGGCCTTCGTGGCGATGACCGACCGCACGCACATGCCGGCCTCGTCCAAGGTGCCCAACCTGCTGTGCTACGAGGACCTGGTCGAGGCGCATTCGTCCGACTTCGACTGGCCGGTCTTCGACGAGCGGGCGGCGTCATCGCTGTGCTACACGTCCGGCACCACCGGCAATCCGAAGGGCGCGCTCTACAGCCATCGTTCGACCGTGCTGCACACCTACGCGGCCGCGCTGCCCGATGCATTGAACTGCTCGGCGAACGACGTCATCCTGCCCGTCGTCCCGATGTTCCACGTCAATGCGTGGGGCCTGCCGTATGTCGCGTGCATGGTCGGCGCGAAGCTGGTCTTCCCGGGTCCGTGGCTGGACGGCAAGTCGCTCCACGACCTGTTCGAGGCCGAAGGCGTGACCGTCTCGGCCGGCGTGCCCACCGTCTGGCAGGGCCTGCTGACGCATGTGGAGAGCAACGAGCTGAAGTTCAGCACCATGCGCCGCACGATCATCGGCGGCTCGGCCTGCCCGCCGGCCATGATGCGCGCCTTCCAGGAGGACTACGACGTGCACGTGCTGCACGCCTGGGGCATGACCGAAATGAGCCCGGTCGGCACCGTCTGCACGCTCAAGCCGCGGCAGCGCGCGCTCGGCGCCGAGGCGCGCCTGGCCATCCAGGCCAAGCAGGGGAGGCCGGTGTTCGGCGTCGACATGAAGATCGTCGGCGAGGACGGCAGCGAACTGCCGCACGACGGCGTCTCGGCCGGCGAACTGATGGTGCGGGGTCCGTGGATCATCGCCAGCTATTTCAAGGGCGAGGGCGACGGCCCGCTGGTCGGCGGCTGGTTCCCTACCGGCGATGTCTCGACAATCGATGCGGACGGCTTCATGCAGATCACCGACCGCAGCAAGGACGTGATCAAGTCCGGCGGCGAGTGGATCGGTTCCATCGACCTGGAGAACATCGCGATGGCCCATCCGTCCGTCGCACTGGCGGCCTGCATCGCGGCCCGCCACCCGAAGTGGGACGAGCGCCCGCTGCTGGTGGTGACCTGCAAGCCCGGGCAGACCGTGACGCGCGAAGACCTGATTGCCTTCTACGACGGCAAGATCGCCAAGTGGTGGACGCCGGACGACGTGGTCTTCGTGGACAGCATCCCGCTCGGACCCACCGGCAAGGTGCAGAAGAACAAGCTGCGCGACAGCTTCCAGGACCACCTCCTGGCCGTTGCTTGAGCCCGCCATGATGACGACATCCCTCGCCGCCTGGCCGGCGCGCGGCCGCACGCTGTTCCCCGGCGTGCTCGCCAGCCTCGTGGTGGCCGCCGCCGCGACCTTTCTCTCGCAGCACTATGGCGCGCCCGTCATGCTCTTTGCGCTGATCCTCGGCATGGCGATGAACTTCCTCTCGAGCGACGGGGCCTGCGCGGCTGGCATCGGGTTCACCGCGCGCGAGGTGCTGCGTTGCGGCGTCGCGCTGCTCGGGCTCCGCATCACCATCGGGCAGGTGGCGGCACTGGGATGGCATCCGGTCCTGCTGGTGGTGGTCTCCGTCGTGGTCACGATCTCCGTGTCGATGATCGCCGCGAAGTTGCTGGGCTTCCAGAGCCTGTTCGGCCTGCTCACGGGGGGCGCCACGGCTATCTGCGGCGCATCGGCCGCGCTCGCGCTCGCCGCGGCGCTGCCCGCGCATCCGGGGAAGGAGCGCGCCACGCTGTTCACGGTGGTCGGCGTGTCGGCACTGTCGACGCTGGCGATGATCGTGTACCCCATGCTGGCGCACGCCCTGGGGCTCGATGCGCGCGCGGCGGGCGTCTTCCTCGGAGGCACCATCCACGACGTCGCGCAGGTGGTCGGCGCCGGCTACAGCATGTCGCGCGAGACGGGCGACGTGGCGACGCTGGTCAAGCTCATGCGCGTGGCCATGCTGCTGCCGGTGATCGTGTTCGCCGTCATGTGCACCCGCGCGCGCGGCAAGGGTGCCGGCGGCCCCCGGCCGCCGCTGCTGCCGTGGTTCGCCGTGGCCTTCGCGGCCCTGGTCGCCATCAACAGCACCGGCTGGATTCCCGCCAGCCTGACCAAGCTGGGCAGCGATCTTTCGCAATGGTGCCTGGTGGCGGCCATCGCGGCGATCGGCATGAAGACGCAGTTGCGCGACCTGGCCACCGTCGGCCTGAAGCCGGTGGCCTTGATGGTCGGCGAGACGGTCTTCCTGATCGGGCTGGTGCTCGCGATGCTGCGCTGGGCGTCCTGACGCGACCCGCGGCCCTTCAAAGATCGATCGCGCTGCTCTTCTTCTTGCGCTTCTCCAGCACCTCCGGCCTCAGCAGCTTCAGCCCGAGGCTCGCGTTGTAGCCGTGGATCTCCTTCACGTCCAGTTCGCGCATGAACTGGATCGTGTCGGCCGCGATGACCTGCCCCGGCACCATGATCGGGAAGCCGGGCGGGTAGGGGATGACGAAGTTCGCCGCGACGAGGGGCGGGCCTTTTTTCAGGCGGTCGTCGATCGCCTTGTCCGCCAGCTTGATGTGCTCGCAATCCTCTTCGCGGTAGGCCATGTAGAAGGCTGCGCGCATGTGTCCTTCGGTGGTGGCGCTTTTCGCCTCGTCGCGGAACACGTCGTGGAAGCGGCTGAAGTTGGGCAGGTCCGGGACATCTTCCATCAGCGACTTGACGCGCGCCTCGAAGGCGGCGTGCGCCGCCTTGCCGCCTTCCAGCAGGTTGCGTTCCCTGTCGCGCGAGATGTCCGCGAGCACCTTCAGCAGGTGGGCGACATCGCTGCGCGTGTTGTTGATGTTGATCTGGACGAGGATCGAGTTGCGTGAGGTCTTGTTGATCTGCACGTCGTACTTGGCAGCCAGCAGGCCCTTGAATTCCGTTCCGTCGTAGCCAGCCCGCCCCGTGACCAGCGTGATGCGGGTCGGATCGAGCGCGAACTCGTCGGTCTCCCAGGCCGCGAGGATCTTGATCCAGGTCGCATGCGGCTTGGCGTAGTCCTCGACGCCCGAGGCCCGGAATTCCTTCGGCACCATCTCGCCGGGCGTGAGGATGTGGAAGTACTTCGAGATGAGCGGATGCGTATTGACCTGCCGCCGCAGGTCGATGGAGAGCGCCACGGCCTGCATCACGAGTTCGTAGCCTTCGAGCTCCATCTGCCTGCGCGCGATGTCGAGCGACGCGATGATCTGCTGGTTCGGCGAGGTGGAGGTGTGCGTGTAGAAGGCCTCGTGGAACTGCTCCTCGACCCGGTGGAAGTCCTGGTCGCGCACGAGGATCATCGAACCCTGCCGCAGCGCGGACATCGACTTGTGGGTCGAGTTGGTCTGGTAGACGCGCACCCGCGCACGGTCGGGGTCGGGCATCAGGCGCATGTCGAGCAGCGCCGGATCCTTGGGGTCCAGGTCGTCGCCGACCTTGCCCTTGAGCTTCGCCTTCCAGGCTTCGTATTCCACCCGGTATTCGGGCGTCAGGAGCCGGTCTTCCAGGTCCTGCGCGGCGCCCATGCCGGTGCGCCGCCTGTGGAAGGGCGAGAAACGCGCGAAGGCGAACCACGCCTCGTCCCAAAGGAAGATCAGGTCAGGCTTGATGGCGAGGCATTCCTCCATCACGCGCCGGCAGTTGTACATGTGGCCGTCGAAGGTGCAGTTGGTGAGATCGACCGCCCGGGCCTTGTCGAGCTTGCCTTCCGCCTTGAGCGTCAGCAGCGCCTGCTTGATGGTGCGCAGCGGCACGGCGCCGTACATCGAATAGGCCACCATCGGATAGGCCTCGAGGTAGAAGGGCTGCGCCCCCGCCAGCACCAGTCCGTAGTGATGCGACTTGTGGCAGTTGCGATCGATCAGGACGATGTCGCCGGGCCTGCACAGCGCCTGAACCACGATCTTGTTGGATGTCGAGGTGCCGTTCGTCGCGAAGTAGACGTGGTCCGCGCCGAAGGCGCGCGCCGTCATGTCCTGCGCCTCCTTGATGTTGCCGGTCGGGTCCAGCAGGCTGTCGAGCCCGCCGGTCGTTGCCGACGATTCCGCCAGGAACAGGTTGGCGCCGTAGAACTGGCCCATGTCCTTGATCCAGTTCGACTTGAAGATCGACTTGCCGCGCGCGATGGGCAGGGCATGGAAAGTCCCGATGGGTCGCGCCGCGTATTTCTTTAGGTTGTCGAAGAACGGCGTCTCGTAGCGGTCGCTGACGCCCGCGAGGATGCTCAGATGGATTTCCATCAGTTCCTCGGCTTCGTAGAACACGCGCCTGACCGCCTTGGCATCCATGCTCGTGGCAGCGGCATCGACGCCGCGCTCGGTCAGCAGGTAGATGTCGATTTCCGGTCGGATCTTCTTGAGGAAGTTGGCCAGCACGAGTCCGTAGTCGCGCGGCATGCCGTCGTCCTCCAGATGGCCGAAGCGCTTGATCAGTTGGTCGAGCGCAGGCAATGCATGCCTGGACTTGTAGCGGAAGCCGTCGTAGATGACGACGGCCTGCAGGTTGAAGTTGACGATGGTCGCGACGACGGCATCTTCGAGACTGAAGGTCTGGACGGCCTCGTAGGTGAAGGGGTCTTCGGGCCGCCGGAGCTTGCGCCACTCCCGCTGTGGATTCGCCGTCTTCGAGATCTCGGGCGCGACGGTGAGTATTTCGAAGTACGGACGATGCACCGCATCGGCCACCAGTCCCGGCGGAAGGCGATCGCCCAGGTCGACTTCGGTCTCTTCGTCGATGTTCCAGGCCGAGGCATCGTGACGGTAGGAGCCGGAGAAGATCGACGCCTTGATCCGATGCGCGGCATTCGCCAGGCCCGAGGCGTCGCCCGCGTCGAGCAGCTCGCGCAATGCGCGCATGAGGTTGGCGCCCGGGTAGGCCCAGTAACCCTCCAGCGGCTCGATCTGGTCGAGCAGGGTCCGGATTTCGCCCGCGAGCTTGTCTTTCCGGTCCTTCTGAATGCCGCCTGCGTAGGCCTCGGTGCAGACCTGGAGACGGCTCCACCGCTCCCGTCTTGCTTCCGCAGCGGAAAAGAAGTCCGCCATCGACATGTCGTCGGTCTGGCTGTCCGTCGTGTCTTGGGACATGTGCACCTCCGTCATGGAGATTGTGGGCACCGGCGCCGGCTTCGAGTTGAGAAACGTCAAGTGGGGGCCGACAACGCACGGCTATAAACCTTGCAGCCTTGCAGCGCCGCATTGCAAAGCCGGCTTCGTCCGCCGACTGAAAGGAGTTCCTCATGGATTGGCTCGTGCAAACGCTGAAGCAGTATCCCGAACTCGGGCTGTTCGCCGCGCTGGCGTTCGGCTTCTGGCTGGGGCCCAAGAAGTTCTTCGGATTCAATCTCGGGGCCGTGACCGCCACGCTGATCGCGGGCGTGGCGATCGGACAGCTGGGTCTCTCCATCCCCGGGCCAATCAAGTCCGCTTTCTTCCTGCTGTTCCTGTTTGCGGTGGGCTACGGCGTGGGGCCGCAGTTCTTTGCGGGGCTTGGCAAGGACGGACCGAAGCAGATCGCCTTCACGCTGATCGTCATGGTGGCCTGCCTGGTCGTACCGATCGCCTGCGCCTACATCGCCGGGCTCGACGTGGGCTACGCGGTGGGCCTGTATGCAGGGTCGCAGACGATCTCGGCGTCGATCGGCGTCGCGACCGACCAGATCAACAAGTCCGGCCTGTCGCCCGACGCGGTCAAGAGCATCCTCGGCGCGATACCGGTCGGGTACGCGGTGACCTACATCTTCGGCACCGTCGGCTCGGCGCTGCTGCTCTCCAAGCTGGGCCCGAAGATCATCGGCACGGACCTCGTGCAGGCCTGCAAGGACTACGAGGCCCGGCTCGGCGGCGGCGGCAAATCGGCCCAGCCCGGCATCCTGTCGGCGTATCACACCTTCGGGCTGCGCGGCTATCGCATCACCGAGAAGAGCGGCCTCGCGGGCAACCGTTGCGGGGACACCTTTCCGGGCGTGCGCGTCTTCTTCGAGCGCATCAAGCGTGGCGACCAGATGTTCGTGGCCCAGGCGGACACCGTGCTCCAACTGGGCGATCTGGTCGCGATTTCCGGCGCGCGACATCTCCTCGTGGACGAAGTCGAACGGACGCTCGAAGAGATCGACGACCGGCAATTGCTCGACATGCCGGCGACCGTGGTCGACGTGTTCATCACCAACAAGGAGATCAACGGCAAGACCATCGCCGAGCTGGCCGAGCGGTCGGAAGCGCGCGGCGTCTACCTGACCAAGATCACGCGGCAGCTCGTCGATATCCCGCTCCTGCCGGGCACCGAGATCCTTCGGGGCGACGTCATCCGCATCGGCGGCAGCATCGAGCACGTCAACGCCGTCGTGAAGATCCTGGGCTACGCCGATCGCCCGACCGATGCGACGGACATCTCCTTCATGTCGGCCGGCATCCTGGTCGGCGGACTGATCGGCGTGCTGAGCGTGACGGTCGGCGGCGTTCCGATCAGCCTTTCGACCTCCGGCGGCGCGCTGCTGGCGGGCCTGTTCCTGGGCTACTACCGCACCATCAAGCCGAAGTTCGGCCAGATCCCGGCGCCCGCGCTGTGGATCCTCAACAACCTCGGCCTCAACGTGTTCATCGCGATCGTCGGCATCAACGCCGGGCCGGACTTCATCAGCGGCCTGCAGAAGCTGGGCGTGAGCCTGTTCCTCTGGGGCGTGGTCGCGACCTCGGTGCCGCTGCTCATCGCCATCCTGGTGGCGCGCTTCATCTTCCACTTCGATCCGGCCATCCTGCTCGGCTGCTGCGCCGGCGCGCGGACGACGACGGCCGCGCTCGGCATGGTGCAGGACGCTGCAAAGAGCAACATCCCGGCGCTCGGCTACGGCATGCCCTACGCGGTGGGCAACACCTTCCTGACCATCTGGGGCCTGTTCATCGTGATCGTGATGATGAAGATCAGCGGCGGAAGCTGATCGCCATCCGTGTTTCCCGGTTCTTCATCGAGTCCGCTCGTGGCGACGACTTCGCCATCCCGTTCAAGGAGCAGTTCATGGATCTTCTGACATTGCGCAACTACGAAGCCCTCGGACCTTTCGAGATCAAGAACTTCCTGGCCGAATCGGCGACGAAGGCGGCCAAGTCGTCCGCGCTCGCCTACCTCAACGCGGGACGGGGCAACCCCAACTGGGTTGCGACCGAGCCGCGCGAAGGCTTCTTCACGCTCGGCCAGTTCGCGGTGCAGGAGACCAAGCGCGTGATGGACGTGTCTCCGGGCATCGGCGGCATGCCGCGCGTGGAAGGCTGTGCCGACCGCCTGCAGGCATGGCTGGCGATGCACGAAGACCTGCCGGGCGTCGATTTCCTGAAGCGGATGGTTCCGTGGGCGGTGCTGAAGTTCGGCTTCAAGCCCGACGCCTTCGTCGGTGAACTCGTCGATTCGATCATCGGCGACCACTACCCGGTGCCCGACCGCATGCTGGTGCACAACGAAATCATCGTGCGTGAATACCTGCAGTGGGCGATGTGCGGTGACCCGAGGCCCAAGGGGACCTTCGAGCTGTACGCCGTCGAAGGTGGCACCGCCGCCATGTGCTACACCTTCAAGGCGCTCAAGAACAACCGGTTGCTCAACGCCGGCGACACGATCGCGCTGGGTGTTCCGATCTTCACGCCTTACCTGGAGATGCCGCACCTGGAAGACTACGACCTCAACATCGTGAGCATCCACGCGCCGCAGGAAAACAGGTTCCAGTTCACCGACGAAGAACTGGACAAGCTGCTCGATCCGAAGATCAAGGCCTTCTTCGTGGTCAACCCGGGCAACCCGTCGGCCATGGCACTGTCCGAATCGGTCATCAAGAAGATCGGAGAGATCCTGAAGAAGCGGCCCGACCTGATGCTGCTGACCGACGATGTCTATGGCACCTTCGTGCCGGGCTTCAGGTCGCTGCTCGGCGCCTACCCGCGCAACACGATCGGCGTGTACTCCTACAGCAAGTACTTCGGCTGCACGGGCTGGCGCCTCGGGGTGATCGCCATCCACGAGGACAACGTCTTCGATGCGCTCATCGCGAAGCACGATGCCGCCACGCTGAAGAAGCTCGACAAGCGCTATGGCACGCTGACGCCGCATCCGCGCGAGGTGCGCTTCATCGACCGCATCGTCGCCGACAGCCGGGACGTGGCACTCAACCACACGGCGGGACTGTCCCTGCCGCAGCAGGTGATGATGTCGCTCTTCTCGCTCTACGAGTTGATGGACGAGCAGAAGGCCTACCAGAAGGCATGCATGGAAATCTGCCATCGGGGCGCCATGCTGACGATCGAAGGGCTCGGCATCGACGTCGCGGCCAACCCGCTCTTCGACTACTACTACGGCCTGATCGATTTCGAGTTCTGGCTGCGGAAATACGGTACGGAAGAGCTGGTGGCGTGGGTCAAGGAAAACGTGCACCCGCTGGACATCGTCTTCAGGCTTGCCGAGGATCACGGCATCGTGCTGCTGAACGGCGGCGGCTTCGAGGCGCCGGACTGGTCGGCGCGGATCTCCTTCGCCAACCTCGACGAAGAGGTCTACGAGAAGATCGGCCGTGCGGTGCGGGCGGTGGCGCGCGGGTACGTGGATTCCTTCGAGCGCGCCAAGGGGGTCAAGCTGAAGAGGAAGTCGTAGTTCCGCAGGCGGTTGACGCGGCGCGAAGTGGCTCGGCCAGCGACGAGCGGACGGGCGCGCGCGGGCGCAGCAGGAAGTGCGACAGCGCGGGAATCAGCAGCACCGCGCCGACCATGTTCCAGATGAACATGAACGCGAGCAGGATCCCCATGTCGGCCTGGAACTTGATGGGCGACAGCGCCCAGGTGAGCACGCCAGCCGCCAGCGTCACGCCGACCAGCACGACCACCTTGCCCGTGAACTGCAATGCGTCGCGATAGGCCTGCGCAAGCGTCGCGCCGGCGCGCTGGCGGGCGAGCTGCACGCTGAGCAGGTACAGGGCGTAGTCCACCCCGATGCCCACGCCGAGCGCGATCACCGGGAGCGTGGCCACCTTGACGCCGATGCCGAGGCAGACCATCAGCGCTTCGCACAGGACCGACGTGATGACCAGCGGCACCACCGCCACGACCACGGCACGCCAGCTGCGGAAGGTGATGAAGCACAGCACGATGACGGCGGCGTAGACCAGCAACAGCATCTGCGTCCAGGCCTTGTGCACCACGATGTTGGTGGCCGACTCGATGCCCGCGCCGCCGGCCGCAAGCAGGAACTTGCGCTCGCCGTTGCTGTGCGCGTCCGCGAAGCCGGCGCTGGCCTTCACCACGCGGTCGAGCGTTTCGGCGCGATGGTCCGCCAGGTAGGCGATCACCGGCATCACCGAGCATTCGGTGTTGAACAGCTCCGGGTTGTTGACGCCGGCCTGTTGCGCGCCGTAGTTCAGCACGTCCTGGTTGCGCGCGATCGTCAGCCACTTGGGGCTGCCCTCGTTGCTGCCGGCGGTGATCTGGCGCACGGCGTTGGCGAGCGACATCGTCGTCTGCACGCCCGGCACCTGCTGGAGCGTCCAGGCCAGCCGGTCGGCTTCAACCAGGGTCTCGTACTTCAGGCAACCTTCCTTGGCGGTCTTGACGATCACCGCGAAGGTGTCGCTCGACAGCGAGTAGTTGGCGGTGATGAAGGCGTTGTCGCGGTTGTAGCGGGAGTCCGGGCGCAACTCGGGCGCGCCGGGGTCGAGGTCGCCGATCTTGAGATGGGTGCTCACCGCGAAACCGCCCGCCGTCAGCACGGCCGCCGCGACGACGGTGCCGGTCGCCCAGCGCCGCTCGGTGAAGCGATCGAGCCACGCGTAGACCCGACTCGCCGATGCCTCGTCGGCCCCGGCCCGCAGGCTGCGCGCCGCCGCCTTCGCGCTGACCCCGATGTAGGAAAGCAGCACCGGCAGCAGGATCAGGTTGGTCACGATCAGCACCGCCACGCCGATGCTCGCGGTGAGTGCGAGGTCCTGGATGACGGGGATGTCGATCATCATCAGGACAGCGAAGCCCACCGCGTCGGCCACGAGCGCGGTCAGGCCCGCGAGGAACAGGCGCCGGAAGGTGAACCGTGCGGCCACCAGCCGGTGTGCGCCGCGGCCGATGTCCTGCATGATCCCGTTCATCTTCTGCGCGCCGTGCGACACGCCGATCGCGAAGACGAGGAAGGGCACGAGGATGGAGTAGGGGTCCAGCTCGAAGCCCAGCGCGGCCACCAGCCCGAGCTGCCACACCACGGCCACCAGCGAGCACGCGACCACCAGCGCGGTGCTTCGCAGGCATCGGGTGTAGAAGAAGATGATGAGCGTCGCCACGAGGGCGGCGAGGCCGAAGTACAGCGCGACCTGGTGCAGTCCGTCGATCAGGTCGCCGACCAGTTTCGCGAAGCCGATGCTGTGGACGCGAATGCCCGTCGGCTGGCCCTGGGCGTCGGTCTCGTAGCGCGCGCGCATCTGCTCGAGCGTCCGCGACAGTCCGTGGTAGTCGAGGCGCTTGCCCTGCGAGGCATCCTGGTCGAGCAGCGGCACGATGATCATGCTCGACTTGAAGTCATTGCCGACGAGGCTGCCCGCGAGCCCGGCGCGTGCGATGTTGCCGCGCAGCTGCTCGGTGGCGGCCTGCGAGCCGTCGTAGTTGTCGGGCATCACCGGGCCGCCCCGGAAGCCTTCCTCGGTCACTTCGGTCCAGCGCACGGCGGGCGCCCAGAGGGACTTCATCCATGCGCGGTCGACGCCGGGCGTGAGGAAGAGATCGTCCTGGATCTTCTTGAGCGCGGCCAGGTACTCGGGGTCGTAGATGTCGCCGCCGGTGTTCTCCACGACGATGCGCAGCGAGTTCCCCAGCCCGCGCAGCTCGGTGCGGTTCTCCAGGTAGTTCTGGATGTAGGGATGGCCCTGCGGCAGCATCTTCTCGAAGCTGGCATTGAGCGTCAGCCGCGCCACGGCCATGAAGCCGAGGAGCAGCGTGACGAGGCCGCAGGCGACCATCACGGCGAAGCGGTGATTGAAGATCAGGCGCTCCAGGCGCGAGCCCGAGCCACTGTCGAATTGCGCGAGCGAGCTCGGCGCGGACGTGTCCGCGGATGGGGGGGTGTGCATGTGCGAGTTCCCGCTGCCCCGTCAGGGCAGTTGAAGCGTTTGGGCGCCGCGCGGACCGGCGATGACGAGCGCGTGGCCGGCGGTCGCCGCCACGGCCGCGGCGGGCAGGGTGCGCCCGACGGACGCGGCCTTGAAGCTGGCGCCGTCGTCGTTGCTGGTCAGCACGTGGCCGGCCTGGCTGACGAGGACGATGCGTCCGTCCGCCTGCCGCATGCCGGCGGTCATGCCGACCTGCAGGCCGGTCGGTGTCTGTTGCCAGTTCCGGCCGCCGTCGGTGCTGCGCAGCACGGTGCCGCGCAGGCCGTAGGCGATGGTCGATCGGGCATTGCCCGTGACGCCGAAGAGGGTGCCCTTGTAGGGCAGTTCGAGTGCGCGGAAGCGCGTGTCGCCGCGCTCCAGCTTGAGCAGCAGTCCCTGCTCGCCGGCAATGTAGACGTCGGCGTCGATGCCTTTCACCGCGTAGAGGTGCAGGCCCTTCGGATTGTCGAGCGCGTGCAGCCACGGCGCCCATGTCGCGCCGCCGTCCGTGGTGTGCAGGACGAGGCCGAATGCGCCGACGACGAAACCCTCGGACGCATCGCGGAACCACACGTCGAGGAAGGGGTTCTCGGCCCCTTGCGCTTCGAAGCGGCGGGCCTCTTCCACCAGCACGGCGGCGCGCTTCGGATCGTCGGCCGCCAGGGCCGCGGCTTCGCGCTGGTAGTAGCCGACCATGATGCCCCCGACGCGGCGGCCGTCGAGCTGGGTGGTCCAGCTCAGGCCGCCGTCGGTGGTGCGCAGCACGACGCCGTCGTGGCCCACGGCCCATCCGTTCGCCGCGTCCGGGAAGGTGACGGCCACCAGGTCCGAACTGACCGGTACCTCGGCCTGCCGCCAGTTCGTGCCGCCATCGTCGGAGTAGACGACGTGGCCGCGCTGGCCCACGGCGACGATCCGGTCGCCGGCACTGGCCAGGCCGTTGAGCAACGTGCGCGAAGCGAGCGGGCTCTTCATGGCCGGCGCGTCCAGCACGTCACGCCATCCGCCAGGCTGCACCGTCTGTGCGGCCCATGCCGCTGCGGCCAGCGCGGTGGCGAGCGCCAGGCCGCCGAAGGTGGTTCGCTTCGCGTTCATCGAAAAGTGCCTCGATCAGCGAATGCCCGAGCCGGCGAGCGAGTCGGCCGTCCACTCGCGGTCGGCCAGCGCCTTGGTGTGGCGCAGGCCGCCGGTTTCCGCGATGTAGCCGGTCAGCGAATACACGCGCGACGCGAAGTCGTAGTGGCCGAACATGTCGGTGTACGGCGCCGGCAGGTCGTAGCTGGGCGTCATGTAGGCAAAGCCGGAGCGGTACAGCTGGCCGCGCGCGTCATAGTTGTCCGATGCCAGGGCTGCCCACGAGTCCTCGTCGAGGTAGAAGGTGCGCTTGCTGTAGACATGGCGCTTGCCGTCGCGCAGCGTGGCTTCGACGGCCCACACGCGATGCAGTTCCCAGCGGACCAGGTCCGGGTTCAGGTGATTCGGCTTGAGCAGGTCGTCCTGCTTCGACTGGTACACCGCGGCGTAGTCGTTGTAGGGCACGAACATCTCCTTCTTGCCGAGCAGCTTGAAGTCGAATCGGTCCATCGAGCCGTTGAAGATGAAGGTGTCGTCGAAGGTCGTGGCGCCCGCGGTGCCAGGGTTGGGCGTGTCGAAGGAGAGGTCCGGCGCGACCTTCACGCGGCGCTGGCCCGGCAGGTACATCCAGGCGCGGCGGTCCTTGTTTCCGATGTCGAGCGGGTCGACGATCATCAGCGCCTCGCCGGCGCGGCGTGCGGGTCCGGTGTAGGTGAGCTTGATGCGCCAGTACGTATCGGCCGTGGCCTTGCTCGGGTCCCAGAAGGGGAAGTCCTGCACGCTGAGGCCTTCGGTCGCCAGGGCCGGGTGGCCGCCGGCATCGACGTTCAGGTTGCGGTACTTGGCCTCGTAGCTCTGGCCGTTGAAGCGCACGAGGTGGTTCCACATGGCCTCGTAGCCATTCTTGGGAATGGGGAACGGGAAGCCGGCATGCGCGCCCTCGATCGAGCGCCCGTCGTTGGTGGTCTTGGCCTGCACTGCGTTGGCCGCCGTGTTGTCGGTCACGAACTTGGGGAAGGCCACGGTGCGGTGCGTCGGATAGACATCGACGCGGAAGCTCGGGTACTTCTCCAGCAGCGCCTTGGTCCCGTCGGTCAACTTGTCGGCGTACTGCGCCATGTTCTTCGCGTCAATCACGAGGCGCGGCTTCTCGTTGGCGTAGGGGTCGGGCCGAACGCCGTCGCCCGCCTTGAAGCCTGCCGGCGCCGTCTTCAGGCCGCCGTCGTAGGCGGGAATGGTGCCGTCCTTGTTGCCGGCCTTTTCCGCGCCGACGGGCGTGAGGGTGGTGCCGAGGGTCTTGGCCTCGTCGGCGGTGATGGCCGCCTGGGCGGCCAGGCTTGCCGTTGCGGCGACGACGCCTGCAATGAGCGAGTAGGTGAGTTTCATAATGAGTTTCCTCAGAAGGTGGTCTTGAAGGTGAGGCTCACGAATGCGCGGTCGTCGAGCAGCGTCGTGAAGCCGTTCTGGCTGGTCACGGCGTAGCCGTTGTCGCGGTAGCGGCCGACGTAGTTGATGTATTTCAGGTCGAAGCGGTACTTCTGCCGGACGTCGAAGCCGACGCCGAGGCTGTAGTTGCCGTTGGCCTGATTGCCGCCGAAGACGGTTGCCGCGTTGCCGTAGAGGCCGACGGCGTACGTGAGGGGTGCCGACACGTCGACGCCCGGCCACACCTGGAACCAGGTGGGCGTGAAGGAGACCGTGCCGCCGACGTAGTTCTTCGTCGTGCAGCCGTCCCATTTGTCCTTGCCGACGCACGGCGCGAAGCCCTCGGCGAAGAAGAGGTTCTTTCCGCTGGTCACCTTCGACCAGGTGGACCAGGCGAGTTCCGCGCCGTAGGAAGCCGTGTCGAACAGTGCGGTCTTCGGGATCACGCCCACGGCATTCACCAGGCCGTGGATGGTGTCGCCGCGCGGACCCTTGGTGTCGCCCTGCGCCGGCAGGCCGGGCGCGATGCCGAGCACCGTGCTGTTGAGCGGGGTGTTGTGGCGATACGAGAGTTCGGAGCCGAAGCTGATGCCGCCGATGTTCTTCGCCAGGCTCACGCCGAACAGGTCGATGTTGTCGGCGTAGATCAGGTTGTACCGGCTGATGTTGGGCCCCACGCGCGTGAGCAGGGTCTGCGGCAGCTTGTCCGCGAAATTGCGCCAGTAGAAGCCCAGCGTGCCGTCGAGCCACTCGGGGCTCCAGCGCGTCGACAGGCCACCCTCGCCGTGGTTTGGCGGATTGACCCCGCCGCCGTTCTGGGCGAAGCCGAGCGCGGGCGAGATGAACTGGCGGTCGGGGCCGTTGAAGGCGAAGTCGACCGGGCCGAGGTAGGTGCCGCCCTCGGGATAGCGGAACGCCTCCCACTGCAGCATGTATTGCGCCGCGACCGAGACGGTGTCGGTCACCTGCGCCTGCATCGAGATCTGGTTGAGCGGCCGGAACAGTTCCTTGGCTTCCACGCCGGGCGTCGCGAACCCCTTCTGCAGGTCGAGCGGATTCTGCGCATAGGCGATGCCGTTCAGGTTGCCGTTCACGAAGAGCGATTCGCCCCAGTAGAGGGAGTGGCGCCCGAGCTTCATGTTGACCGGCACGTTGCCGAGGTCGAAGCCGCCGAACACGAAGGCGTCGAGCCACTCGCCCGAAGGGCCGGCGTAGTAGCGCTGGGTGTAGCCGCTGTACTGGTGGTTGACGTAGCTGGGGATGTTGACCAGCGGCGGGTACGGGTTGGACTGGCTCGTGCTGCCGTACGCGTTGTCGTACCAGCCGGCGGCACTCACGCGCATGCCGTAGCGCTTCTTGTACGTGAGGTCGAATTCCGAGAGGAGGTCGAGGCGGTTCGCCACCGTGTCGCCCACGTTGAAGCTGTACGTGCCTTCGTCCGAAATCGCCGAGTTGCCGATCTTCTGGTCACGGTTGGCGACGCGGTTCCCGTAGTTGTAGCGGACGGTGTTGTCCCAGCGGACCGCGAGGTCCTCGTTCCCGGTGTCGATTTCGAACGCCTGCGCACCGCCCGGGGACAGCATCGCGAGAAGCGCGGCGGCGGCGACGGCCGCGAGGCGAAAGGTCGAGCGGGTTTCGATGGATCCCGTCTTGTGGTGGGAGTGGTGCACGTATATCCAGTTTCTTGGTTGATGGGAGAGAGGCTGCAGTGAGCAGTGGCCGGGCGGAATTCTGGGATTCGCACGGGCTCGACACCCCCTCCTTGGTGGAGGGGGCGGGGGGGTGGGAAAGCCTCAGGCCGCGCGTCGCGCGACAGTGCGCCGGGGAGGGGCGCAGCGCGAAGAAGCGGGCGGCCGCGCCGTCAGCCGCCGAGAAGGATGACCGCGACCACCAGGACCGCGCCGAGCCCGGCCATGATGAGCCCGACCTTCCAGCTGCCGTAGCCCGCGTAGCGTCCCAGGGCGAGGCCGCCGAGGAAGAGCATGACCAGCGCGATGGCGCGGGTCGCCCATTTCGCAGTGCCGATGTCCGTGACCAGCGCGAAGGGCAGGACGACCGGGAAGGTCGCCGCGACGACGATGAAGAAGATCGCGACGGCGGCGAGCAGGTCGCCCCCCCGCAGCCTCGGCCGGTCCGGAACGGAAGGCAGGGCGATCATCCGGTTGCGGATGGCCTCGAGCTCCTGCGGCCCGACGAACCGCGCCCCGACCTTCGACAGGGCCCCTGCGATGAGGCCGCGGCCCAGTTCGGCGTCCGCCGTGATGCGCACCGAGCGAACGAGCGAGATCCATCGCCCGCGGTCGGTGATCGTGCGCACCAGGTACATGACCGCATCGACCAGGCCCCACGCCAGGTTGCACCCGAGGGCGGCGACAAACATCTTCCGGACATCTTCGCGGCCAGATTCCGCCACCGAGACGGCGCCGACGAAGGTGAGCGCCATGAACAGGCCGAAGAGCATCTCCGAGACGCGGTCCACGGGGCTCAGCACGGGGTCGCGCGCGGAGGACTCGTCGGACTTCTCGTCAGCCATTGCGTGGATTCCCGTCGATCAGAACGTGAGCTTGGTGGAGAACTGCAGGCGGTAGTCGTCCGCCGACAGGCCGAGCTTGTTCTCGAGCCGGCCCCAGATGAATTCGCCGCCCAGCAGCACGTTCCGGCTGGCGGTGTACAGGAGGTTGACCGACGAATAGCTGCCCTTGCGGAAGGCCGTGGCGAGCTGGCCGGCGGTGTTGTTCTGCCGGTGCTCGCTGTAGCCGATGGCACTGCTCCACTTCTCGCTCCAGGCGTGGTTGTAGTAGGCCAGCCATCCCAGCGAAGGAACGGTTTCGGCCTGCAGGCCCGCACCCGGGGCCAGGTCCACGCCGCCGTCGTTCATGTAGCTCGCGATGCCTTGTCCGCCCACGACTTGCCAGCTCAGCTTGTCCTTGCCGAACAGGTTGTACGTGCCGCTGAGGTTCAGGCCGTAGCCGGTCTTCGAGCCGGAGGGCTCGCCGTTGAAGCTGATCGTGTTCTGGTAGCCCACCTCGCGCACGATGGCGGCGGCCCGCACATGGCCCCAGTCGCGCTCGAACCGCACGGATGCGACCGCGTCCGGCGCGCGGTTCCAGCCGACGATGCCGGCGCCGAGGGTCGGGTCGATCCGCGTGATCCGGCCGGTGTCGATCGCGGAACTGGGCGATTCCAGCGAGAACGCCGCCATCAGGCCGTCCTTGTCCAAGGGCGTGACGCGCAGTTGCGGATTGCGCACGAAGACCATGCCGCTCGGCCCCCAGTAGTCGATGATGTTCGGGAACACGTCGATGTCCATGAAGTTCGTGTAGGTCTGGCCGATGCCGTACATGCCCAGTTCGGCCCAGGCGTTGAGCCAGTGGACCTGCGTGCCGCCGTTGGTCCCGAAGAGGTCGAAGCTCAGGTCGGTCTTGATCACGCCCAGGTCCGTCGGGACGGAGGTCCTGAAGCCCAGGCTCGATTGCCGAACGCTGAAGACCGTGGTGCCGTCCTTGCCGCAGCCTGGCGAACCCGGGCAGATGATCGGGATCTGCGATGGCCGCAGGGTCGCCTGCCAGTCGGGGTTCATGCGCTTGAAGTCGTAGATCGTGTCGATCATCGCCTGGCCGTAGAACTCGACGCCTGCCGTCGGCGGGGCCGGTGCGGCATCTTCCGCGCGGGTTCCAACCGAGACGGGGGGTGTCCAGGTCGCGGCCGCAACCGGCGCGGGCACGGGCGCGGGTGCCGCCGGGCTGGTGGCCGCGTTCTGCTGCTCCAGGGCCGTCACGCGCGCCTGCAGGTCCCGGATCGTCTTCATGGCCTGTTCCAGCGTGGCCTTGAGTTCATCGTTGGACTGCGCCTGCGCGAGGCTGCAGACGGCGAACGAGACGGCGGCGGCCCATGCCAGTCGTTTCAATCGTTTCTCCTTGACCTTCTCGCCCGCACGCAGTCTCTCCTTGCTGGCCGGCGGTCGCATTGATATCCATCAATCGCGCGAGCGCTTCGTATAGGATGCCCGCGTTGACGTTTGTCAATTGACGCGTCCACGACTCCTCTAGCATTTCCCCATCACTGCGAAGAACAGGAACCTGCCATGCGTCGCTCCCCGACGGGTCTGAGTTCGATCGCGCCTGCATTCATCGGCATCGGCGCGCTCGTGGCCCCTTTCGCGGCGAACGCGTCGTTCCTGCCGCCCGAGATGATGGCGTCGGCGGCCACCGGCCTGGCGTGGTTCATCATCTTCGTGGTTCCCATCGCCGGCATCGTGCTGTTCTGGATGGTGCATGTCCTGCCGGAGAAGATCGCGCACAAGCGGCACCATCCCCAGCGGGACGCGATCAAGACGCTCTGCCTGCTGTCGCTGTTCTTCGGTGGCCTGCTGTGGCCGATCGCCTGGCTGTGGGCCTACGTGAAGCCCGTGGCCTATCGGGCGGCCTACGGCACCGAGAAACACGACGACTACTTCCACGAGACGGGCGAAAAGGCCCGCTCGGGCGAATTGCTGGAGCATGAGATCGCGCACCTGCGCGAAGAACTCGATGTGATGGATGCCAAGGGCACATTGACCGCGGAGCTCAAGCAGTTGCGCAGGGACCTGGCGGCGGTGTCACCGGCCTCGGTCGATGCGGCCGTCGCAAGAGAGGCGAATACCTGATGGAAGCACTGCTCCTTGCCATCTACGCCTTCTTCGTCTGGCTCTTCTTCATCAAGCTGAAGTGGCTGCCGTGGAACACCGCGACCCAGGTCACGGTGGTGATCATCCCGATCGTCGCGCTCACGGCGCTGATCCTGACGCTCAATGTCGTTGCCCCTTCGACGGCCGATGTCCGGGTCGTCAAGTACGTCGTTCAGATCGTGCCGCAGGTGCGCGGGCGCGTGCTGGAGGTGCCGGTCGAACCCAACCGGCTCGTGAAGAAGGGCGAACTGCTGTTCCGCATCGATCCGACCCAATACCAGAACGAGCTCAACGCGGCCAAGGCGCGGCTTGCCGCCGACGAGGCGAAGTTCGCCGCGGCCGGCGCGGGCCTCGTCGATGCATCGGCGGGCGCGCGTCAGTTGCAGGAGCAACTCAAGTCGGCCACGGGTCAGGTCAGGGCGCTGCAGCCGAGACTGGAACTCGCACGGCTGCGGGTCCGGCAGAACCAGGAGCTGGTGGCCAGCGGCGCGGGCGACAAGTTCGCCCTGGAGCAAGCCCAGTCCAACCTGATCGAACTGCAGGCCCAGATCGCGACGGCGACGGCCAACGAGGCCCAGGTCACGCAGAAGCTGGCGGGACAGGTCAATGGCGAGCAGGCGACCGTGGCGTCGGCACGGGCCCAGCTCGCGACGGCCAAGGCGCAGGTCGACATCAGCCGCGCGGATCTCGGCAACGCGCAATGGAATCTCGACCAGACGACCGTCTACGCGCCCTCGAATGGCTATGCGATCAACGTCCAGCTCCGGCCGGGCTCGTTCGTGGTTTCGATCCCCTTGTCGCCCGCGATGACCTTCGTCGAGGAGACCTACCAGGTGATCGCGCTCTACGCGCAGAACGAACTGCGGCTCGTGGCGCCGGGTGACCGGGCGGAGTTCACGCTCGCGACCTATCCGGGCCACATCTTCTCGGCCAAGGTCGATTCCATCGTCTGGGCCCAGGGACAGGGGCAGGTGCCAATCTCGGGCACGCTCCCGCAGACAGGTGTCTACCCGCAGGTGCCGGGCCGATTCCCCGTCAAGCTCATCGTCGACGAGAAGGACGCCAGCACCTTCCTCGCCGCCGGTGCGGACGGCCAGGGTGCGATCTACACCGAGCACGTGGAGATGATCCACATCATCCGGATGGTGATCCTTCGCGTCGGCTCGATCACCAACTACCTCGTCCTGAAGCTGCACTGATGCGCGCACCGTCCTTTCGCCTGCGGATTCTCGCGACGGCCCTGGCCGCGGGGCTGGCGGGCTGCGCGCTCAAGGATCCACCGACGGGCGCCGAACTGCAGCAGGAGGTGCTGCCGCAGGCACCCGTGCCGGCGCAGTACCGGGCGGGCGGCGGCGCCGCGGCGCCGGTGGCCGACCGCTGGTTGGCGAGTTTCGACGAGCCCGCCCTGACGGCGCTGGTCAACGAGGCATTGATCTACAACGCCGACCTGCGGGTGGCCGCGACGCGTGTCGAGCAGGCCGCCGGGTACGTGAAGGTGGCCTCTGGCGCCTTGCTGCCCTCGGTCGGCGTGATCGGCCTGGGCGGCGGCAAGTCGGGCGGTGGTGGCGGGCTGGACGGCGTCTTCCTGAATGCCTCGCTGGAACTCGACGTGTGGGGCCGCCTGCGCTACGGCCGGGCAGCGGCGAGGGAGCAAGCCGCGGCTGCCGAAGCGGACTACGCCTATGCGCGCCAGTCGCTTGCGGCGCTGGTCGCCAAGGCATGGTTCCTGGCGGTAGAGGCCGGGCTGCAGCGCGTGATCGCGCAGGACGCGCTGGGTTCCGCCGACACGCTCTCGCGGATGGCCGGCGACCGGCTGCGCGTCGGCAACGGCAATGCGCGGGAAGTGGCGCAGGCGCGCGCGAACGTGGGCACCTATCGCGACACGCTGAAGCAGGTCGAGCTTTCGCGCGAGCAGGCCCTGCGTGCGCTCGAACTGCTCGTCGGCCGGTATCCGGCGGCGGAGATCGCGGTGGCGGACCGGCTCTCGTCGACACCCCCGCCGGTGCCCGTGGGCGTGCCCTCCGAATTGCTGGAGCGCCGGCCCGACATGGTGGCTGCCGAGCGTCGCGTCGCGGCGGCTTTCAACCGCGTGGGCGAAGCCAAGGCGGCGCAACTCCCGAGGATCAGCCTGACGGCGGGCGGGAGCAACGTGTCGAGCGAACTGATCGTGCTGAAGGACGTCAGCAGTCCGGTGTGGAGCCTCGGCGCCAACCTGATCGCGCCGCTCTACCAGGGCGGCGCGCTGCGGGCCCAGGTCGAGATCCGGACGGCCGAGCAGAAGCAGGCGGTCGCCGAATACGCGCGTGCGGGCCAGAAGGCCTTCGGCGAGGTCGAGAACGCCCTGGGCGCGGAATCGGTCTTGCGAGAGCGCGATGCCATCCTCGAAGCGACCGTGCGAGACAGCGCGGACGCGCTGGAACTGTCCCGCACCCAGTTCCGCGTCGGCAGCGCCGACCTGCGAACGGTCGAGCAGAGCCAGCTCTCCCTGTACGCGGCGCGCACTTCGCGCCTGCGTGTGCAGACCGAGCAGTTGGCCCAGCGCATCAATCTCTACCTGGCGTTGGGCGGCGGCTTCGACCTGCCGGCCATGGCCACGTCGTCCGAGGCCCTCGCGAACGGGGGCGGCACGGTCGTCGCCAAGTGAGAAGGCTGTAACAGCAGCGCGCAGACGCGCCGCGTTTGAGAACGATCAATGTCCGTCGGCCCCGACCGGGGTAGCTTCGCAGTTTGCGGTGCACCAAACTTCACCTTCCGAAAGGTCGAGCCATGGACGCAGGAGCGCAACTCGCGCAAAACCAGCGGATCGGAACGAGGATCGCCACGCTCCTACAGAAGCGCGTGCAGATCGCGCAGGAGCAGTTCGCCCGGCGCGTCAACCAGGCGCTGGAGAAGGAAAGCGACGACTGGCCGTCGAACGTGATGGCAAGCCTGAATCCGCTGAGCGGCTACCAGTACGCGGTCGACGCCGCCCAACGATCGATCCTCTTCTGGGACACCTTGTGGAAGCGCGGCAACAACTTCGTCGAGCGTGCGTCGCAGGGCCTGACGCCGGTGCTGCATTTCGACTCCGAACTCATCCTCGACGGCCGCCAGTTCGATCGCCCGGTCAACTACGCATTGCTTCGCATCACGCCGCCGGACGGCGTCACCATCGACCCCGCGCGGCGGCCCTACCTGATCATCGACCCGCGCGCCGGCCACGGCCCGGGCATCGGCGGCTTCAAGGACGATTCGCAGGTCGGCGTCGCGCTGCGGGCGGGCCATCCGGTGTACTTCGTGATCTTCTTCCGCGATCCCGAACCGGGCCAGACGCTGCTCGACGTCTGCAACGCGGAGCAGCAGTTCGTGAAGAAGGTGCGCGCGCTGCACCCCGACAGCCCGAAGCCGGCCATCGTCGGTAACTGCCAGGGCGGATGGGCCGCGATGATGCTGGCCGCCTCCGACCCGGAGATCACCGGGCCGATCGTCATCAACGGTGCCCCGATGTCCTACTGGGGCGGGGCCTGGAGCGAAGGCGAGGGCGACAACCCGATGCGCTACGCGGGCGGCCTGCTGGGGGGAACGTGGCTGTCGTCCATGACCGCCGACCTGGGCAACGGCAAGTTCGACGGCGCCCATCTCGTCCAGAACTTCGAGAACCTCAACCCCGCGAACAGCCTCTGGGACAAGTACTACCACCTGTTCGACCAGGCCGACACCGAGCCGCCGCGCTTCCTGGAGTTCGAGCGCTGGTGGGGCGGGTACTACCTGATGAACCGCGAGGAGATCGAATGGATCACCCGCAATCTCTTCGTGGGCAACAAGCTGTGGTCGGGTGACGTCAAGTCCGGCGACGACAAGCCCTTCGACCTGCGCGACATCCAGTCGCCGATCGTGCTGTTCGCATCGATGGGGGACAACATCACGCCGCCGCAGCAGGCCTTCAACTGGGTGGCGGACGTCTACGGCAGCACCGCTGAAATCAAGGCGCGCGGGCAGGTCATCGTCGGCCTCCTGCACGGCAGCATCGGCCATCTCGGCATCTTCGTGTCCGGCTCCGTGGCGAAGAAGGAGCACACGCAGATCGTGTCGGTGCTCAAGAGCATCGAACTGCTGCCGCCCGGCCTCTACGGCATGGAGATCACCGAGAAGAAGGGGAAGGGCACCGCACCCGAGTACGAGGTCGCGTTCCGCGAGTACCGGCTGGAAGACATCGTGGCGCGCATCAACCGCTTCCAGCGCGAGGACGAGAAGCCGTTCGAGGCGGTGGCGGCGTTGTCGGACTTCAACCAGCGGGCCTACGAGCTGTTCGCGCGGCCGCTCGTGCAGGCCACATCGAACGAGACCACGGCGGACCTGCTGCGCAAGTTCCATCCGCTGCGCGTGCAGAACTGGGCGGTTTCGAGCCTCAATCCGTGGCTGTCGTGGATCGCGCCCGCTGCCGAGTCGGTGAAGGCCGGCCGCCAGGCGATCGCGAAGGACCATCCCATGCGGCGAAGCGAGCAGTTCGGCGCCGAACTGGTCAGTGCCTCGCTCGATCTCTACCGCGCGATGCGCGACGCGATGACGGAGGCCCAGTTTTTCGCCATCTACGCCAACATGCAGAACCTCGTCGCCGACGACGCGCAGGGGCGTGCAGCGTCCGAGGCCCTCGCGCCCAGGGATCTGCCGGAGGTCAGCGAGGCACTCGCCGCCATCTCGCAGGGCGGCTATGTCGAAGCCCTGGCGCGCGTGGCCTTCCTGCTCGCGCCCGGCGGCGAGCCGCTGCCCTTGTCGCGGCTGGACATGCGACGGGAACTGATCGACGACTATGCGGACTTTCTCCCCGACCTGCCACCGCATCGCTGGCGCGTCATTCGCGGCGTGCAGGAAATCATCGCGCGACTCGAGCCCGACGGGGCGGTCGAGACGCTGCCCGACTTGCTGGCGGAACCGGCCGACCGCGAACGCCTCCTGTCGCTCCTCGACAAGCTGGCCGCGGACCCGCACGTCTGGCAGGCCACACCGACGGCCGACCAGGTGGCCATGGTGAGGCGCATCCGTACCGCGCTGGGCGCCAAGGGGCCCAAGGAGAGTCGCCGCTCGGTGGTGGTGCGCGGAAAGTTCCCGCCGGCAAGACGGCCACCCCCACGCAGGAAGGCTTCATCATGAGCGCGAAGCACGAGAAGTACCACCGGCTGATCGAGGCCTGCAAGGCGCTGTTGCCCACGCCGACGGCCGTGGTGCACCCCTGCGATACGAGTTCGCTCGAAGGCATGCGGGAAGCGGCCCGGCTGGGGTTGATCGCGCCGATCCTCGTCGGCCCGCGCGCGCGCATCGAGGCCACGGCCAAGTCGATCGCCCTGGACATCGCCGGCATCCCGATCGTCGATGCACCCCACAGCCACGCCGCGGCAGAGAAGGCGGTTCAACTGGTGCACGAAGGCACGGTCGAGGCGTTGATGAAGGGCAGCCTGCACACGGACGAACTGATGGCCGCGGTGGTGAAGCGCGACGGGGGCTTGCGTACCGAACGCCGCATCAGCCACTGCTTCGTGATGGACGTGCCCAGCTACGAACACGCGCTGATCATCACCGACGCCGCCGTCAGCATCGCGCCGAGCCTGGAGGACAAGGTCGACATCCTGCAGAACGCGATCGACCTGGCGCACGCATTGCGGATGGATGACGTGCGGGTCGCCATTCTCTCGGCCATGGAAACGGTCAATCCGAAGGTGCCGTCCACGGTCGAGGCCGCGGCGCTGTGCAAGATGGTGGACCGGCACCAGATCACCGGCGCGGTCGTCGACGGGCCGCTCGCTCTGGACAACGCGATCAACCTCGAAGCCGCGAAGATCAAGCAGATCGATTCGCCGGTCGCCGGACGCGCCAACGTGCTGATGGTGCCGAATCTCGAATCGGGGAACATGCTCGCCAAGAGCCTCTCGTTCCTCGCAGGTGCGGATGCGGCGGGCATCGTCCTCGGCGCACGGGTCCCGATCATCCTGACCAGCAGGGCTGATTCGGTGATTGCGCGGCTGGCGTCATGCGCGGTCGCCGCGATGGTCGCAAGGGCCCGCCGCGAGAGCGCGGCGGTGATGGGCTGATGCCATGACCGACGTGATCCTGGTGCTGAACGCGGGCTCGTCGAGCATCAAGTTCAGCGCGTTCGCGACGACGGGGCCCGAACTCGAACTGATCCTGCATGGCCAGGTCGAGGGGCTCTTCACCGCACCGAAATTCGCCGCTGTCGACAGGCACGGCGCCCAGGTCGGCGCCAAGGCCTGGGGCGAGGGCATCGAACTGGGGCACGCGGGCGCCATCGAGCACCTTGCCGGCTTCCTGCGCGACCACCGCGAGGGCTATGCGTTGAGTGCCGTCGGTCATCGCGTCGTGCACGGCGGCATGGCGTTTTCGGAGGCCGTGCGCATCACGCCCGAGGTTGTCTCGGCGCTGTCGGCGCTGGCGCCCCTGGCACCGCTGCACCAGCCGCACAACCTCAAGGCCATCGAGATCGTGGCGGCGCAGCGCCCGGACCTGCCCCAGGTGGCCTGCTTCGACACGGCCTTCCATCGCATGCAGCCCGAGGTGGCCCAGGCCTTCGCGCTGCCGTCCTCCATCACGGAACTCGGCGTGCGGCGCTACGGGTTCCATGGCCTGTCCTACGAGTACATCGCGAGCGTGCTTCCCGAGTTCGATCCGAAGGCGGCAGCGGGCCGCACCGTCGTCGCGCACCTCGGCAATGGCGCCAGCATGTGCGCGATGTCGGCGGGACGCAGCCTCGCGAGCACCATGGGTTTCACCGCTGTCGACGGGCTGCCGATGGGCACGCGCAGCGGTACCCTCGACCCCGGCGTCATCCTTTACCTGCAGGATGAGCTGCGGATGGACGTGCGCGCGGTCGAGGACCTGATCTACAAGCAGTCGGGACTGCTCGGCGTATCGGGCGTGTCGAGCGACATGCGCGCCCTGCTGGCCAGCGACGACGACCGTGCCCGGTTCGCCATCGCGCTCTATGCGTACCGGATCGGCCGCGAACTCGGATCGCTGGCCGCGGCGGCGCAGGGCCTCGATGCGCTGGTCTTCACCGCCGGCATCGGCCAGCACGCCGCATCGGTGCGCGAGCGCGTCTGCCGCGACGCGGCGTGGCTGGGCCTGGAGCTGGACCCGGATGCCAACCAAGCCGGCGGCCCGCGCATCAGCACGGCTTCGAGCAAGGTCGCTGCGTGGGTAATCCCGACGGACGAGGAACAGATGATCGCGCGCCATACCCGTCGGGTCGTTGAATCTGGGAGTGAACGATGACGCTTGAACTGCCCCGTCCGCTGCTCAAGGGCGCCAAGGTCCTGGTCTGCGGAATCGCCAATGAGCATTCGATCGCGTACGGATGCGCGGCCGCGTTTCGCGAACTGGGCGCGGACCTGGCCATCACCTACGCGGGCGAGAAGGCCCGGGCGCATGTTGAGCCCGTCGCGAAAGGGCTCGATGCGCCGATCTTCATGCCGCTGGACGTGTCGAAGCCCGGCGAGCTCGAAGCCCTGTTCGGCCGGATCGAAAGCGAATGGGGCCGGCTCGACGTGCTGGTGCACTCGTTGGCCTGGGCGCCGAAGGACGACCTGCAGGGAGGCCTCCTAAACTGCTCCGCCGAAGGCTTTGCGCAGGCGATGGACATCTCGTGCCATTCCTTCGTGCGGATGGCCCGGCTGGCCGCACCGCTGATGAAGGACGGCGGCACGATGTTCACCATGTCGTACCACGGCGCCAACAAGGTGGTCGCCAACTACAACGTCATGGGGCCGGTCAAGGCCGCGCTGGAGGCGTCGGCGCGCTACCTCGCCTACGAACTCGGGCCCCTGGGCATTCGCGTGCACCCGATCTCGCCGGGACCGCTCAAGACGCGCGCCGCCTCCGGGCTGAAAGACTTCGACCTGCTGCTCAACGAGGCGGCCCAGCGCGCGCCGCTGGGCGAGCTGGTGGACATCATGGATGTCGGATACACCTGCGCGTTTCTTGCGACGCCTTACGCGCGGCGGCTCTCGGGTGAAACGCTGTACGTCGACGGCGGCGTGCACATCATGGCGTAGCAAGTCAGTCGCGGAAGGAGTTTGCATATGGCACGGATGTTGTTGGGAAATATCGAAAGCGGCACGTCCGAGGACGAGGTCAAGGCTTTCCTCGTGAAGTACGGGTTTCCGGAATTCGACGAAGTCGAGCACGTGCCCGGCGATGGATCGCGGCCCGCCATGCTGCTCACGTTCAGGAACGTGCAGCCGGAAGGACTGCGCAAGCTCAAGGAACGGATCCATGACATGTACTGGAAAAAGGGGCGCCTCACGGCGCGGGTCCTGAGCGACGATTTCGCCTGACCCCTGGGAGGAGGAGAAGAATCGCCATGGGAATCCTCGGCCGGCTGTTCGGCGGCAGGAGCGCCGGGCCCGCACCGCGTGACGAGGCGGTCGGCCCGATGGCGGCGCGCGTCATCGACCTGTGCCCGCGTCTGCGGCTGGCCCAGGGGCACGACGCGCGGCTGGAAGCGGTGTTGGCGAAGGCGCTGGCGCACCTTCGGCAACTCGTCGAGGCGTTTCGCCCGCCGCACCTGGCAAGCGCGGCCAGCTGGGCGACGGACCCCTACATCCGCGCATTCTTCGCGTCGGCCGACGACGTCGGCATCGCCCTCAGCCGCTCGACGGAACTGGCGGCCTTCTTCGACCAGGCGCCGGGCACGCAGGAGGCCTATGCGGTGCTGGGGATGGCAATGAACGAGCGTCGCACGCTGGGTGTTGCCCAGGAAGGCGACACCACGCGCACCGACGTGCCGCAGACGACGCTGAGCTTCAGCGATCACCAGATCCGGATCTGCGGCGCCTCGGACGCGGAATTGAGGCAGGAGGTCGTCAAGCGCATGGTGGACCAGCTGGCGATCGAGGGGCTCATGCGGCTTGCCGCCGACACCACGCGGCGCGACGTTCTGGAGCAGGAGCGTGCGCTGCTGGCGACGCGCTTGCGGCTCCTCGAACGCCAGGGCGCCGGGATGCGGTCGGTGATGGGCGGCGACGGCGAAATCGATGCCGGCGAACTGTCGCGTCTGCGCGCACAGCTCGAGGCGAACGACAGCGACCTCAAGCGCCTGGGGTCCCGTTCCGAGGCACTGAACCGTCAGCTCGACGGCATGTGCGCGATGTTCAACGACGCGAGCAAGCTGATCCACGTCTCGGGCAGGCGATTGCGCCTGAGCCGGATGAACGTCGTCCTGCCCGAACGGGGCGCGGACGAGGGCCACACGCTCGATCTGGAAATTGCCCGCGTTCCGGGCGACCCGCCGCGCGAGCGCGCTTTCGCGCTGGTGCGGGTGTCCCGGGGCGATGTGCCCCAGCCCAGGAACCTGCTGGACGAAGCCGCGCGAATGCTTTGAGAGAGTCCCACCAACCACCGATGGAGGCAGCGATGTCGAAGAGCGAGAAAAGACACCACAGGGCAAAGTCGAACCACAAGGACGAATCGAACGAGGCCTTGCCGCAAGTGCCCGAGGACGATGCCAGGCCCGCCCCGGAAAAGCGGCTGTCGAACAAGGACTACGAAAAGGCGCTGCGGGAACTGCATGTGGAGCTCGTCAAGCTGCAGCTGTGGGTGCAGCATGCCGGCCTGAAGGTGTGCATCGTCTTCGAGGGACGCGATGGCGCGGGGAAGGGCGGCACGATCAAGGCCCTCACCGAGCGCGTCAGCCCGCGGGTGTTCCGGGTCGTGGCCTTGCCGGCGCCCACCGAGCGGCAGCGTTCGCAGATGTACATCCAGCGCTATATCTCCTACCTGCCTGCGGCGGGCGAAGTCGTGATCTTCGACCGCAGCTGGTACAACCGCGCGGGGGTGGAGCGCGTGATGGGCTTCTGTTCGGAGGCGCAGGCGAAGGGCTTCCTCGCCGGCACCCCGCTGGTGGAGCGGGCGATCATCGATTCGGGCGTCATCCTGCTGAAGTACTGGCTCGAGGTCACCCCCGAAGAGCAGACCCGCAGGCTCGAGGAGCGCATCGAGGACGGCCGCAAGATCTGGAAGCTGACGCCGATGGACCTCAAGTCCTACAGCCGCTGGTTCGACTACTCGCGTGCCCGCGACGACATGTTCAGGTCCACCGACCTGCCCACCGCGCCGTGGTACGTCGTGCGTTCGGACAACAAGAAGAGCGCGCGCCTGAACATGATCAAGCACTTCCTCGCCCATGTCCCGTACGAAGAGCTGCCGCGCGAGAAGATCAAGCTGCCGAAGCGGCAAGCGCGCGGCGACTACCAGGAGCTGGATCACCCCTACCGCTTCGTGCCCGAGGTCTTCTAGGGAATCGCCCGCCATGTCGGACCTCGTACTTCCGGCGACGGTGTCGTTGCGCGACGGGCGGCAGGCGACCTTGCGCGAGATTGCGCCGGCGGACAAGGCCGCATTGCAGGCCGCCGTCGGCAGCCTGTCGGCCGATTCGCGCTACTCCCGCTTCATGGCGTCGGTCCAGGAGATACCGGACAAGATGCTCGAAGCGGCGACCCATCCGGTGCAGGACAAGGAGTTCGCGCTCGTCGCCGTGAGCGGGCACGGCCTGGACGAATCCATCATCGGCGGCGCGCGCTATGCCTCCGAGGCCGGCAGCGACACCTGCGAGTTCGCCATCACGATCGTCGACGGCTGGCAAGGCCAGGGCCTGGCGCCTCGGCTGATGGAGACGTTGATGACAGCCGCCGAAGCGCACGGCTTCCAGTGGATGGAGGGGTATGTGCTGTCGACCAACGCCTCCATGCGCGGACTCGCGAAGCGGCTCGGTTTCCAGGAGTCTCCGTTTCCCGGCGACGCCACGGTCCGTGTGGTGAAGCGCCGTCTGGGGCTCGGCGATGAAGCATCGGCCTGACCCGAGAGGCGCGAGACATTCGAGCGGCCGTGTGTGGCTTCCCGTCGCGGAGTGGCTGCGCGGCTACCAGGGCGCATGGCTGAAGGCGGACGTGATCGCCGGTCTGATCGCTGCCGCGGTCGTCATTCCCAAGGGACTGGCCTACGCGACGATCGCGGGCCTGCCGGTGCAGGTCGGCCTCTACACGGTGTTCATTCCCATGGCGATCTACGCGCTGCTCGGCAGCTCACGTCCGCTCAGCGTGAGCACGACGACCACGCTCGCGATCCTGACGGGCACGGCCTTGGCCGCGGTCACCTCCGGCGGCAACGAGGCCGACCTGTCGGCCGCATGCGCAACGCTGACCCTGCTCACCGGCGTCATCCTCGTGCTGGCGGCGTTGCTGCGACTGGGCTTCGTCGCCAACTTCATCTCGGAACCGGTGCTGGTCGGATTCAAGGCCGGCATCGGGATCGTCATCGTGGTGGACCAGATTCCCAAGCTGCTCGGCATCCATTTCGACAAGGGCGGCTTCTTCGAGAACGTGCTCTCGATCGTGAGGAGCGTGCCGGAGATTTCGGGCCCGACTCTAGCCGTGGGTGCGGCCACGGTGATCGTCCTGGTGCTCCTGGAGCACTTCACGCCGAGGGCGCCCGCGCCGCTGATCGCGGTGGCCGGGGGCATCCTCGCCATGAAGTTCCTCGGGCTCGACGCCTACGGTGTCTCGGCGGTTGGCACCGTTCCTACAGGTCTGCCGCCGCTGACAGCGCCGAGTGTCCACCTCGCGGCACAGCTCTGGCCGGCGGCATTGGGCATTGCGCTCATGAGCTTTACCGAGACCATCGCGGCAGGCCGGGCCTTCGCGGTGAGCGGGGAGCCTGCGCCACAGCCCAATCGCGAACTGCTCGCCACGGGACTTGCGAATGGCGGCGGCGCACTCTTCGGTGCGATGCCCGCGGGCGGTGGCACCACGCAGACCGCCGTGAACCATCTCGCGGGTGCACGCAGCCAGCTCGCCGAGTTGGTGACGGCCGCGGCGGCCCTGGGCACGGCGCTCTTCCTCGCGCCCTTCATCGGCCTGATGCCGCACGCAACGCTCGCGGCGGTGGTCATCGTGTATTCGATCGGCCTGATCAAGCCGGCAGAGTTCAGGGACATCGTGAAGATCCGCAAGACGGAATTCGTCTGGGCCCTGGTCGCGATGGCCGGCGTGGTGCTGCTCGGCACGCTGCAGGGCATCGTCGCGGCGATCGTCGTGTCGCTGGTGGCGCTGGCCTACCAGATGTCCGACCCGCCGCTGTATGTGCTCGGGCGCAAGCCCGGTACCAACGTGATGCGGCCGAGGACGGACGAGCATCCCCAAGACGAGCACTTTCCGGGCATGCTGGTCCTGCGGCCCGAAGGGCGCGTCTATTTCGCCAATGCGCAGCAGGTCGGCCGGAAGATGCAGGCCTTCGTCGATGAAGCCGCGCCGAAGGTCGTGCTTCTCGACATGGGCGGGGTCTTCGACCTGGAGTACACCGCGCTCAAGATGCTGATCGAAGCCGAGAAGCGGTTGCGCGACGACGGGATCCTGCTGTGGCTCGCGCGGTTGAACCCGAGCGTGCTGGAGGTGGTGCAGCGATCGCCGCTGGGCGAAACGCTGGGCCGCGATCGCATGTTCATGAACACGGAACTGGCCATCGCCCGCTATCAGCGCGTGGCTTGAGGGGACGGGGGCACCTTGCGCCAACTCGCATCCGGATTGAATCGTGTCAGTGCGCGTGCGCTGGCATCGGTGTTCGGTCCGAGATCCTTCTCGTACAGCGTGCCGTCGTGGCTGACCATGAAGCTCATCACGCCCGTCTCGCCATAGCGGATCGGCCACGCGACCAGCGCGAACCCGCTGCGCATGCGGTTGCCGATCACATAGTCGTAGGCGCCGCCCGGTGCATCCGTGCCCTGCGCCTTGAGGATCCTGAAGTGGTAGCCGTGATAGCCCTCGTCGGATCGCTGGCCGGCATACAAGGGGCCGAGCGGGCTTTCATCCTGGCCGGTGACATCGGGCCAGTAGAGGCCGTCGTGCTTGCCGGGCGAACTCACGAACTTCTGCGCGTACTCCAGTACGCCGTTGCCGTCACGATCCTTCTGCGCGTATTCCTTCTGCGCATCGAAGTAGGCGAGGGCAGCCTGCATCGCGGCGAGTTCGTTGCGCCCGATGCGACGGGTACGCATGAGGTCGAGGCCCGCGTGCGGGTCGAAGCGCCAGCCGGCCGCGCTCTTGATGATCGGTATCGGCAACGTCCAGTCGCCTTCGCCTGCGGCGAGCATCGCCCGGGCCGGGTCGTCGAGAACGACGCTGTGCCGCTTCGCCCATGCGCCGAGGAAGGTGTAGATGTCCTCCTGTTCGAAGGTGCCCTCGGGAACGAAGCGCCGCCAGTCGGGGCCGAGCACGGTTCGCAGGGCGTCGACGTCGCTCCGTGAGACGGCGTCGACGAAGGCCTGCGCCGCGGCATCCGGCGTCGGATAGGCGCGCTGTGCGAACGAAGATCCCGAGGCGAGGCAGAGGGCCGCGGTCAGGACTGCCGCCAGCGTCCTGAAAGTGGCGGTGGCTGGAAACAAGGCGCGGATGCGGTGTTCGGTAGGTTGCGTCATGGGGTCCTCCAACTTGTTCAGCGACCTCGGCCACCGCCGCCGCGCCCACCGCCGCCGCCGCCACGGCCCCCGCCTCCGCCACCGCTCATGCGGGCGCCGCCGCCACCGCCACCGCCACCCGCGCGGGCGCCGGACGCTCCGCCACCCATGTGCGCACTGCCGCCACCGGCGGGCGCGCGCGCCCCGCCACCGCTGGGGGCCGTCCGCTGCTGGGCCATGGATTGACGGCTCGCGTCGCCGCGACTCGCCTGCTGCCGGGCCTGCCCGCCGGCATCGCCGGCGCCTCGCAAGGCGTTGTCGCCGCCGCCGTGTTGTGCTCGCGACAGCCCCTGGTCGCCGCCGCCGCGTGCACCCGGTCCACTGCGGTCGCCCACTGCGTTGTCTCCCGCCCTGGGGCCGGCGCCGGCGCGGTCGCCCGCACGGTCACCGCCGCCCGCGCCTGCTCGATCGCGGTTGGTGTCTCGCGTCGCCGCTTGTGCGCGATCGCGGGCGGCGGGATCGTTGCGCAATTGATCGCGGCCCTGGCCCGGGTCCATGCCGCGCTGCTGCAACTGGGATTGCGCCTGCTGGCGCTGGGCGTCGCGCGCGGCCGTGTCGCGCCCGCGGTAGTCGTTGCGCTCGCCGGCGCCGGCGACATCCTTGCCGAACTGCTGACGGCTCGTTGAATCCCGGT
Source organism: Variovorax glacialis (assembly GCF_051216375.1). Lineage (NCBI taxonomy): Bacteria > Pseudomonadati > Pseudomonadota > Betaproteobacteria > Burkholderiales > Comamonadaceae > Variovorax > Variovorax glacialis. The sequence continues at coordinate 343,937 of NZ_JBPJZT010000007.1, forward strand.
AGGGCACGCCACGTCGGTTGGCCGCGTTGTGCTGGAAGTTCGTCTGGTTCGCGGCGATTTGCCGGTTGGCGTTGACGCTGTTGTAGCGGTTCACGTTCACGTTGACGTTGCCGCCGCCCCAATTGGCGTTGCCCCAGAGCGCCGCGGTTGCCGCCACGCCGACGCCGAAGGCAATGCCGGTTGCGAGCGCGGCGCCCGGGTAGTAGTACGGCGCAGGCGGGTAGTAGTAGGGCGGGTACGCGGGATAGGGCCATGTGCCGTACACCACCGTGGGGTTGTAGGCCGGCACATAGACCACCTCCGGATTGGTCGGCTCGATCTTGATCACCGTCTGCTGCGTCTGCGGCTCCTGCTCGACGATCACCTTCTGTTGCTCCGAACTCTTGAGGCTGCCCGTCTTCTGCGCCTGGCCCCGCAGCCGCTGCGCCGAGTCGAGCACATCCTTGGAGGAGGCAAGGAAGGCGTCACCCAGGTTCTGCACCCAGTCCGGCCTTTCGCCCATCATCTGCAGCACCTGCGGGAACGCGACGAGCGACTGCACGCTCGGATCCCACGGCTGGTTGGCGACCAGCTTCAGTGCCGCGTCTCCTTTCTGGTCGGGATTTGCCTTGGACCACTTGGCCGCATCCGCGACGTCCGCGGGATAGGTCGCGGCCATCAGCACCTGCGAGAGCAGCGAATCCGGGTACAGCGCGATGGGCGCCATCATCTGGTCGAGCTGCTCCCGTGAAAAGGTCGGGGCCTGCTGTGCGGCCGCCAGCGCCGGGAGCAGCGAGATGGCGATCACAAAGGCCTTCACGAGTCGGACGGCCAAGGCGCGCATATCTCCTCCTTTAGTCCTGAGGCAGGAATGGGTGGCTGAGGGCCCCATCGTCATGCAGCAGGGAGGCGCGCCGATTGATCGAAATCAATTCGCGGCCGATGGAGGAGGCCACCACGCATACGCGCGCGGGCCACCTTGACGGAACCGTCAGCAGTTGGCGCGAATGCGCCGAATGAAAGTCGCGTCGCCGACCTGCTCGGTCTCGAGGAGCGCGGTTCCTTCGCACGCTGTCCTGGACACCCGATAGCTGTACTTCGCTTCGACCAGGTTGGCGTCGATCGCACGGATGGACCGGATGCGTAGCGGCTGCGCGAACGAGCCGTAGAAGCGCGAGATGTTGGTCTCGTTGAACGGTCCGATTCCCCGTTTCGCGGGAATGATGAACGCCGCTGCGGACCTGCCATCCGCCACGGACAGTGCGCGATAGAAATTCTCCACGGCCTGAAGCTGCGGATGGCGACCCGGCTGGTGCGGGGAAGCATCCGCAGGCTTCCCTTCGGGCTTGCGCATCTCGCCGGCAGTTGGGTTCGGCTGCTGACCCAAGTCCGGCTCTGGCAAGACGGTCGAGGCGCGTGCGGTGACAAGCGTCGGCTCGGGCGGCGGCGCCTTGTTGGCGACCACCTGGGATCCGGTCGCGTTAGGGGCGGGAAGCAGCGCCTCGCGCACTGGCGCGGGCGTGGCTCTCACATGCATGAACCAGCCCATGAACCCGATCATCATGAGCACCCCGAGCGCTGCCAGTTGAACCCAGAATGCTTTCGTCTCGGACGGCAGGATGGGTTGGGGGCCGTATCCCGGCGCTGATTCCGCGCCTGATGCAGCACTGGACGGTCGAGCCGAGAGCGCCTTCATGGCTTCGAGCGCCGACGGTCCGGAAGGGGCGAATCCGGGCAGCTTCGCCGTGCACCCGATGCAGAACATCGCGGAGGTCCTGTTGCTTCGTCCGCAACGTTCACAGACGTTAGACATGTTGTTTGACGCCTTGATAAGTTGGCTTGCACGCAATCTCGCGTGTACGTCGCCGCCGGCACGCTGGATCAGCAACGGCAGCATCTTTTGCAACGAAGAGTGATCCCGGGTGTAGGCAGCGGCCCCGCGCCCGCGAGCCATTGCACTTATTTACACATCCAACGGCACTGCCGCTGCGTACAAGAGGCGGGTACTCGGTCGAGCACCTGATGACCCACGTCATTGCTATCCAGCCAACCTGTCAAGGTGATGCCCATGAGATTTTCGAACCCATCCATCCGATTCGGACTGCTTGCCACCTGCGCGATAGCCGCCGGGGGCGCCATGGCGTCCAGTCATCGCGAGGCGCCCTCCATCACGGGCATGCCGAAGGTCGATGCCACCGACTTCTACATGTTCCGCAGCTACGAGGCAGGCCGCGACGGCTTCGTGACGCTGATCGCCAACTACCAGCCCGACCAGAGCCCGTACGGCGGGCCGAACTACTTCGCGATGGATCCGAATGCGCTCTACGAGATCCATCTCGACACCGACGGCGACGCGGTGGAGAACATCACCTTCCGCTTCAAGTTCACCAACACGCTGCGCGACATCCAGTTGCCCATCGCCGGCAAGAAGGTGTCCATTCCGCTCGTACAGGCCGGCGCGATCTCGGCGCCGAACCAGGCGACAAGCAACCTGCGCGAAACCTACACGCTGGACATCGTGCGCGGCGATCGCCGCACGGGCAGGGCGGAGCCGGTCTCGATGGCCGGCGGCGGCACGGTGTTCGACAAGCCGACCGACAACATCGGCGACAAGACATTCGGCGGCCCGACCGGCTATGCAAGCTATGCGAACCAGCATCTCTATGCGGTCAACATTCCCGGCTGCAGCACGCCGGGCCGCGTGTTCGTCGGGCAGCGCAAGGATCCGTTCACCGTCGCGCTCGGACAGGTGTTCGACCTGATCAATCTCAATCCGCTCGGCTCGACCAGCGCCAACCCGGACGCGCTCGCCGGCAAGAACGTGACCACGATGGCGCTGGAAGTTCCGATCTCCTGTGTCACCACCGCGGGCAGCCCGATCGTCGGCGGCTGGACCACCGCCAGCGTGCGCCAGGGCCGGCTCATTGCCAACCCGCCGAAGAGCGGCTATGGCACGACGACACTCAACGGCGGGCCGTGGGCACAGGTCTCGCGCCTGGGCATGCCGCTGGTGAACGAGGTCGTGATCGGTTTGAAGGACAAGGACAAGTTCAACAGTTCCAAGCCAAAGGACGACGGGCAGTTCGCTGACTACGTGACGAATCCAACGCTGCCGGCGCTGATCCAGACCCTGTTCCCGAGTGCCGCTGCCCCGACCAACTTCCCGCGTACCGACCTGGTCGCTGCCTTTCTCACCGGCGTGGAGGGCGTGAACAAGCCTGCCAATGTCAAGACTTCGGAAATGCTGCGGCTCAACACCTCGGTCATGCCAACATCCAAGGCCAAGCAGAACGGGCTCGGTGTGCTGGCCGGGGACAACGCAGGTTTCCCCAACGGCCGCCGGCCCGGCGACGACGTGGTGGACGCCGAACTGCGCGTCGCGATGGGTGCGCTTTGCGTGGCCACCGGTGCGCTCGACACCTTGAAGGTCGGCTGCAAGCCAGACGACGCCCCTGCGGGCGCCGCCCCACTGACCGATGGCGCGCTGCAGAGCCCGGCGCAGTTCCCGGATGCGTTTCCGTACCTGAACACGCCGCTTCCGGGCGCTCAGTAAGGAGCACGACATGAACCGCATGATCATTCGAATCGGCCTTCCGCTGGCTGCGGCGTTGCTCGTTGTCGCCTGCGGTGGCGGCGGGGGCGGCGGCTACTTTCCGCCGATTGGCGGCGGCACGACGCCCGCCGCCGAGACCGACACCCTCGATGCCTTCCTTGCCTACGTGAAGTCGCTCGTCGCGACAGCGCTGGATACGGCGGAGCCGGCCGACGTCACGGCATTCGATCCGCCGACGACCACGGAGACCCGGGAACCCATCGCCACGCAGTGATGCGCACACCCAAAGGCCCAAGGGCTGGCCTCGCGCGATGCGGCCTGCTGGCTGGGCTGCTGTTCGCAGCCGGCGCACCACTCGCTGCCGCACCGCGCGTGCCGGCCAGCGACGACACGATCGTCGAAACGCTGCCCACCATCGCGGGTTGGTCGCGCGAGGAGCGGCGGCTGCGGCAGGCGCTGGCCCAGCGCCCGCGCGACGAAGCCACAGCGATCGCTGCCGCGCAGGCGTACCTGGAACTGGCGCGGACGCAGGGGGATGCGCGCTACGCCGGCTACGCCATGGGCGCGCTACAGGCCTGGGACGCGACAGCGGCGGCGCAGACGCCGCCCGCCGTGCTGGTGATGCGGGCCACGGTCGCGCAGTTCCTGCATGACTTCGACGGGGCCGAAGCCACGTTGAAGTCGGCGCTGGCCCGGCAGCCCGGCAACGCGCAGGCCTGGATCACGCTGGCAACCATCCTGCGCGTGCGAGGTCGCTACGTCGAGTCGGACGCCGCGTGCCGCGCGCTGGGCCGCGTCGGCCCTGCGCTCTATGGCTTGGCCTGCCTCGCCGAGAACGAGGGCCTGCGCGGCGACCATGCGTCCGCACGCGCCACCCTGCGCGGCTTGCTGGCCGATCCGGCGGTGCAGGGCACGCAGCAGGCGGGCACGCGCCAATGGCTGCTCACGAGCCTTGCTGAAATCGAGGAACTCGCGGGTCGGCCGGTCGCGGCCGAAGGCTTCTACCGGCAGGCGCTGCAGGCAGCGCCCTCGGGCTACCTGCTGATCGCCTACAGCGACTACCTGCTGCGCCAGAACCGACCCGCCGAAGTCCCTGCGCTGCTCGCGAAGGAGCCTCGCAGCGATGCGGTGCTGCTGCGACTGGCCATCGCCGCGAGGCGTCCCGCCGGCACGGGCGACGCCCGCAAGGATCTCGACGAACTTCAGGCCCGCTTCGATGCGGCGGCGCAGCGGCCGGGCAACGCCGAAGTGCATGCACGCGAAGGGGCCCTGTTCGCGCTCGACGTCGAAGGCGATGCCCGGCGTGCGCTCGATCTGGCTCGCGCCAACGTGCGCCTGCAGTGCGAGCCGATCGACCTGCTGTTGCTCGCGCGCGCCGCCAACGCCGCCCACGACGAGGCAGCACGCAGCGAACTCAAGGCACTGATGCAACGGACGGGGTTGCGCGATGCGCGGATCGACGCCGTTCTTTGACATGACGCCTGTGTCCATGCGGCGGATGCGCTGGATGAACGCGTGCCTGATCGCCTTGCTGTTCGGCTTGCTTGCAGCCGGACCGCGCACGGCGCATGCGCACAAGGCCAGCGACGCCTACCTGCAGCTGCAGACGGCCGGCGATACGGTGCAGCTGCGCTGGGACATCGCGTTGCGCGACCTCGACGCCGTGCTGGATCTCGACCGCGACGGCGACCGCCAACTGAGCTGGGGCGAAGTCAAGGGTCGCATGGACGACATCCGTGCCTATGCGCTCGCGCGCCTGCGGCTGCAGCAGGGGCGCTGTGCCTTGACCGAGGTCGCGCCGCCGGCGGTCGACGATCGCGTCGACGGTGCCTACCTCGTGTTCCAGTTGCAGGGCCGGTGCGATGCGGCAACGGCGCTGTCGATCGACTACCAGTTGTTCCGCGAAGTCGACCCCACGCACCGCGGCCTGCTACGCATCACGGCGCAGGCCGGCGATGCGCCGCAGGTGCGCTCGCTGGACCCGTCCGGCGGCCCGGTCACCCTGAACTGGCCTTCGGCATCGCGCGACACCGTGCAAGGAGCGAATGCGGCGGACACTGCGGCGCCCAATGCGAGCCTGTTCCGCGATGGCGTGCATCACATCCTGATCGGCTATGACCACATCCTGTTCCTGATCTGCCTGCTGTTGCCGGCGGTGCTGCGCCGCCGCGCCGGCGGCTGGGAGCCTGTGGTCATGTGGCGCGAAGCCGTCCTGCCGATGCTTGGCATCGTCACGATGTTCACCATCGCGCACTCCCTCACGCTGGCGCTTGCGGCACTGAACATCGTGCACATCTCGCCGCGCGTGATCGAGCCGGCCATCGCGGTCACGATCGTGCTCGCCGCGTTCGACAACATCTACCCCTTGCTGCGCGGCCGGCGGAAGCTCTTCAGCTTTCTTTTCGGCCTCATCCACGGCTTCGGATTCGCCGGGGCGCTGGCGGAGATGGAGCTTCCGACGCGAGGCTTCGCCTTGGCACTGCTGCAATTCAATCTCGGCGTGGAAGCCGGTCAGCTCGTCGTGGTGTTCTCGGCGCTCGGCTTGTTGCTGGCGATGCGCCACTGGCGTCGCTACGAGCCGGTACTGCTGCACGGCGGGTCGAGCGCTGCGCTGTTGATCGCGGGGATCTGGTTCATGGAGCGGGTCTTCGACCTCAAGGTGCTGCCGTTTTCCTAGGGACTGCGAGGCCATGACGCCTGGAATCCGCTTCGCAAGGGTTCCGCCTGGCCAGCCGTCGCGGCCGCTGGATGCGCCGCCGACGGCAGGCCCGACTGCCGGATCAGGCTGCGCTCGAGAGACAGCTGCGCACCCGCGCCGACCGCCGCAAGGGCCAGGGTCACACCAGCCAGCAGCGGCCGGCCAAGGCGCGACGGACTGAAGAAAATCATGGTGGACCCCTTGGCGCGCCATGCCGACTTACTTCTTCATCTCGTCCCTGGCCATGCCGTCCTTCGCCATACCGTCTTTCGCCATGGAATCCTTCTTCATGCCGTCCTTCGACATGCTGTCCTTGGCCATCGAATCCTTCTTCATTCCGTCCTTGGCCATGCTGTCCTTGGCCATGCTGTCCTTCGCCATCGAGTCTTTCTTCATGGCGTCCTTGCTCATGTCGTCGGCCGCGAAGGCCGAGGCGGAGCCGACGGCCACGAAGGCGGCGAGGAGCGTTGCAGAGAGCTTGTTCATTTCAGTGTCCTTGTGAATGGAAGTTTGAATGGGCACGGTTCAAATGAACACGGCCGCGCGCTTCAACAGTGCCGAGTCGGGATCGACTCAACTGCCGCCGAACCAGTTGTAGCCCTGGTCTTCCCAGTAGCCGCCAGGGTAGGTGTTGGTCACGAAAATCGCCCGGATGTGCTTGGGGTTCTTGTAGCCAAGCTTCGTGGGCATGCGCAGCTTCATCGGGAAGCCGTACTTCGGGGGAAGCGGCTGGCCGTCGTAGGTCAGCGTGAGCAGGGTTTGCGGATGCAGCGCCGTCGGCATGTCGATGCTGGTGTAGTAGTCGTCGGCGCACTTGAAGCCGACATAGCTGGCACTGGTGTCGGCGCCGATCCTGCGAAGGAAATCGGCGAAAGGAACGCCCCCCCATTTGCCGATCGCGCTCCAGCCCTCGACGCAGATATGGCGCGTGACCTGATCCCGCTGCGGCATCGCGCGAAGGTCCGCCAGCGTCCAGCTTCGCTTGTCGGCGACCAGGCCGGTGACTTCGAGCCTGAAACCGTCCTCCGCCACCTCGCGGACCTCGTTCTCGCCGTAGTAGGCGTTGAACGGAAAGGGCCGCGTGATCATCGATTCCGGATAGGTCGGCGCCAGCTGGTTCGGATCGAACAACCAGCCTTGTGCCGCGTCATTGAAGCGTGAGATGCGGGTGAGCGCCGCTTCGACCGTTGCGTTGTCGCTGATGCTGCAGCCGCTCAGCAGCGAAAGGCCGCCCAGCGTCAGCGAGCGCTGCAGGAAGGCCCGCCGTGCGGGTTGCTCGATGCGGCGGCCGATCAGCTTGCGTGCCTCGGCCAGGACCGCGTCGCTGTCAACGTCGGCCAGCGTGGCCAGGGAGGGGCGTTTGAAGATCTTCATGCTGCTTCCTTGCCGTGGCTACTCAGCATCGTGAGCAGCGTGCGCGGGACTAGCGCCACCATCACGAGGTGGACGGCGACGAAAGCCACCAGCGCGGCCATCGCGCAAAAGTGGATGCGTCGGGCGAACTCGTAGCCGCCCAGCAACTCGCGCAGACCAGCAAACTGGACCGATTTCCAGAGCACCAGACCGGACAGGACGAGCACGGCGATGTCGACCATCACGAACAGGTACGCCAGCCGCTGGACGTTGTTGTAGCGCCGCGGGTCGGCGTGCGAGAGCTTGCCGCGCAGCGCAGCGAGCGCGTCGTGCCAGATGCCGGCCGGCGACAGCGGGAAGAACTTGCGGCAGAGCCGCCCGCTCGCCACATTGAGCGCGAGATAGATCAGCCCGTTGATCGCCAGCAGCCACATCGCCGCGAAGTGCCATTGCAATGCGCCGCCCAGCCAACCGCCCAGCGTGATCGCGGGCGGAAACTCGAAGTCGAAGAGCGGCGATGCGTCATAGATGCGCCAGCCGCTGGTGACCAGCACCAACACCGCCACGGCGTTGAGCCAATGCGTGATGCGCATCCACAACGGGTGGATGGGTGCGTTGCCGGGTGTCTGCGTCTCGCGTTCCATGGGCTGGATTCTTGGGCTCACCCGATGGCCGAGTCATCACGAAGAGTTCAATTAATCGTGACAAATGCGCCACCCATATCGCCGCACAATCCATTACATGGATCCCGCCAAACGCGTTCTGATCGTCGAGGACGATGCCCACATCGCCGAACTGATGGGCATGCACCTTCAGGATGAGGGCTACGCCATCACGCACGCAGCGGATGGCGACGCCGGCATGCGCGAACTCGAGCGCGGGAGTTGGGACGCGTTGATCCTCGACCTGATGCTGCCGGGTGTCGACGGACTGGAAATCTGCCGGCGGGCCAGGGCCATGACGCGCTACACGCCGATCATCATCACCAGTGCGCGGTCGAGCGAGGTGCATCGCATCCTGGGACTTGAACTCGGCGCCGACGACTACCTGGCCAAGCCGTTCTCGGTGCTGGAACTGGTGGCGCGGGTCAGGGCGTTGCTGCGGCGCAGCGATGCGCTTGCGCGCAATGCGCGGCTGGAGGCGGGGCGCCTGGACATCGGCAACCTCGGCATCGATCCCGTCGCCCGCGAAGTGCAGGTCGATGGCAAGCCCGTCGAGCTCACGCCGCGGGAGTTCGATCTGCTGCATTTCTTCGCCCGCCATCCGGGCAAAGTGTTCTCGCGGCTCGACTTGCTCAACCATGTCTGGGGATACCAGCACGACGGCTACGAACATACCGTCAACACGCACATCAATCGCCTGCGCATGAAGATCGAGGCCGACCCATCACAGCCGCGATGCATCCTCACGGTGTGGGGGCGCGGCTACAAGCTGGCGCCGCAGGAGGGTGGATCATGAGCCCGGGTGCCAGCCTGTCGCGCCGCATCTCCCTCGTCTTCGCCGTGCTGCTGCTGGCCTGCTGCAGTGCTTCGATCTGGCTGCAGATGCATGCCAACCTGCGCTACGAGCAGGAAGTCACGCAGCGCCTTTCACGCGGGCTTGCGGCGCATATCGCCGAGAACTCGACGCTGATGCAGCGCGACGGCCTCAATCCGGCGGCCGTGACCGATCTGTTCGACAAGCTGATGGCCGTCAATCCCAGCGTCGAGGTGTACCTGCTGGACCTCGATGGACACATCCAGGGTCAGGCCGCGCCGCCCGGGCATCTGAAGCATGACCGGGTCGATCTCGCGCCAATCAAGCGGCTGCTCGACGGCGCACCCTTGCCGATCGTCGGCGACGATCCGCGCGGCAACGGTACACGCAAGGTGTTCAGCGCTGCGCCGCTGCGCGTCGACGGCCGGGAGGCCGGGTACGTCTACGTGGTGCTGTCCGGTGAGGACCGCGATACGCTGCTGGCCGATGCCGTGGCGAGCAATGTGCTGCGCACGACGTTGTGGTCGATCGCGCTGGTGGCACTGCTGGGTCTGATCGCCGGGCTGGTCGCATTCCGATGGATCACGCGGCCGCTTCGCGAACTCACAGGCGCGGTGCGCAAGTTCGAGAATGAAGGGATGGGGGCGCTTCACGACGTCGCGCCGGCCTTCGAGCGCGCCGCCCGCGGTCGGGACGAGATCGCCACACTCGCGCAGGCCTTCACGCAGATGACACGGCGCATCGCCGAACAATGGCGGGAGCTGACCCAGCAGGATCAGCAACGGCGCGAGCTGTTCGCCAACATCTCGCACGACCTGCGCACGCCGCTGACCTCGCTGCACGGCTATCTCGAGACGCTGCTGATCAAGGCAGACACGCTGGACATCTCGGAGCGACGCCGCTACCTCGAGATCGCGCTGGCGCAGAGCCGCAAGGTTGCGCGGCTGTCGCAGGAGCTGTTCGAGCTGGCGCGACTGGAATACGGTGTCGTCAAGCTCGAGAAGGAGCAGTTCGCACTGGCCGACCTCGTCCAGGACGTGTTCCAGAAATTCGAGCTGGCGGCCGAAGCGCGGCAGCAGCGGCTGGTGGCGGACATCGCGCCGGACCTGCCGGGCGTGACGGGCGACCTCGGCTTGATCGAACGCGTGCTGACCAATCTGTTGGACAACGCGATCCGTCATTCGCCCGTGGGCGGCGAGATCGTGGTGCAGTTGCAGCAGGACGAGGCGGGCGTGCGCGTCGAGGTCAGCGACACCGGTCCGGGCATTCCGACCGAACTGCGCAATGCGATCTTCACCCGGCCGATGTTTTCCTCGGCGGGCGGTCGCAGTGGCGGCCTGGGACTGGTGATCGTGAAGCGAATCCTTCAACTGCACGGCAGCGACATCCGCTTGCAGCCGCGGCCTGACAAGGGCGCGGTCTTTTGCTTCCGCCTGACCTAGCGAGAAAGCTTGGCCTGCCCGGAGGGGATCGAACCTTTATATTAGGTCGGAGGTGCCTAGCGTACGCCGATTTCAACCCTTTTCCCTTAAAAGCGAAGCATGCATCTGGTTGCATGCTAAGACTTCGGTCTTCGTTTTCGGATTTTTCTTTTTTTTTGGGGGGTGGAGGGGGGGGCGGCAGTTATCCACAGGGCAGCCTCTTCGCCAAATGAAGGTCGCTTGGTCCAGGGGGTCCTGCACATGCGCTCGCGACTGTTGAGTCCAGCAGTGCGCGGCCCAAAGGGTTACCGCGGGGGGAAGGTCTCGAGAGCTTTTTGACGTCGCGTTGTTTCGCGGAAGTAAGCCATGAAGCCGATATAAACCGCACTCCTATAGAAAGGTCCCCCTCGAACAAAACCTACCGTGCATTCCTCTCAACCCGCCGTCGAACGCCTGAACCGCGCCCATCTCCTTCCGCCATCAAAAGCCGCCGCCCTTGTCGGCAATCTCGTGAGCTACCTGCTCCATGTTCCCATTGCGGACGAACAGCCGAAGCCCTCGGTTCGCCGGACATGACCTGTACGCTGGACCTGATGGCCCTGCCCAGCGGTACGCTAATCGCCGTTCCAACGCTCCGATGCCAAGGGACCGAGATGCGCATCCTGGTTCCAATAGTTGGCGTTCAAGCGCGCCGGTGGGCGAAGGACTGCCTCATGCTCGGACGGATGGAGTTGCTGATTGCGAGCAAATCGCGCGCCGGGTGCCTCTGCATCCGCATCGAAAATCACCATGCTCGCTGGTTTCGCGCCGCCGCAGAGGGGCCACCTCGCTCGCCCCGTCCGCGACCGTCGGCAGCGTCACAATTGCTGGAAGCTGCGAGGTTGTTGTGCGAGCATCGCTCGGCGGACGTCGTCGACCAATGGTTCTGGGGTGTTGGTGCGTCTCTCGACCACGCCGTCAGATTGGAGCCCACCGCAGTGCCGAGCCGGGCGGTTCGCCGGTCATCAACGTGAGCGCGAGGTTTCGATGCGGCTCCAAGCGGGCGGACGTCCGAGCGCCATCGACGTTGTTGGAAGTCGAAGAGATGGCCTGCATCCTTGGTCGCAGCGTGCGTGCCATCAGAAGCGACGTACGGCATAACCCCGAACGGCTCCCACCTCGCCTGCAGCTTCCTAGAACCAAGTTGCTTCGTTGGCGTCAGGAAGTCGTTACTACTTGGCTTGCAGTCCGAGCAATCGCCGAAACTGCGGGATAAGTTTAGACGCAGTGCCTGTACTCAGCCCGTCAGGAATCGCCATCGGAGCTGGGCTCCCGCGACGAGTGTTCGCGGCGCTTGGCTTCTCCCGCCTGAGGCGTGGTGTCGCCCTCCAATTCCAAGCTCCCATCTGCATCAAGTTCTACCTCAGAAATTGCTCTGCGCGGTCGGCCAGATAGGAAGCTGGCCATTCCAATGAGTTCTTTTAGATTTGACACGCTGTCCTATTCATCACTGCTTCAAGCTCTTCGTTTTTCTAGATTGGTAGCTGACAGAGTCCACCCTCTTTATGTCAAGAATTTCCTGACTTGCCAACCATTGCTTGTCCTCGTGGGTCGTCCTAAACATGTATAGGCGCTGTAGCGCAAGCATTCGAATCATGCTGCCTCCGACTATATCCGCCTTGACCTCTTCATCGAGCTTTCTGATGAAGTCACGAGGGAGAGGTTCGGGAGAATCTAGCCGCACGGCGAGGTCGATGAGGCGCGCTGCCGGCGTTCCGATTGACTTGGCGGCCGCCTGTATGTCCTCGGACAAATCTCTTGAGCTCACTGCGGCGGCCGTTCGGTAGATAAATCCAAAGGCGACGCTCTGCAAAAAGTGGGCAAGGATTCGTCGCGCTAGCTCCTTTCGGCGCTCACCATCCTTGATATGTGCCTTCTTTTCAAGCTGCTCTTCGAGCTCTGCAATGACAAATTCTTGCGAGTTGAGGAGTTCATCGAGAATTGCAGAAGTCCCGCGCAGCGGGCCGCGCATGAGCTGCTTAAGCATCTCCACGCGCGTAGAGCGTCCAATTACCGCGTACTGATTCTTGAGCACTTGTCCGAGAATCTCAACGGTCTTGGCGGTGCTTGCGAGCTGTGCTGAAAGGCTTAGGTCGTCGCTGTCCTCTTCACATTCGGCTAGGCCGTCGGGTGCATCGCCAAGGCGGTCCTTTTCTTCGTTCAAGCGATTTCGATGCTGCTCTGGCGTCTCGCCCGTGTAGACAAGTTTCGGCGCGTCATGAACGAGCGTGGCAATGCGCTTGGTATCGTTGCCATCAAATCTCGATTCTGGAACTCCCGCGAAGGGCAAGTTCAACGCATCGACGATGCATGACAGAAAGAATTTGTCTGAATAGGCGTGGTGGGCGAGGAAGAGCAGGGTGTTGGCATTCTCCCGCGCATAGAGATGTTTGCAGCATCGTTTGACGTATGCTTGGACCTCGAGGTCGTCCATCCGCTTCGAGAGATACCGACCCTTCAAGTAATAGTAGATGTAGTGGTAGCGAAATCGAAAGTAGTCGCCACTCTGTACGAGGACACGGGCGCGCAGCAGGTCTTCTAGACGAGCCTCAAAAGCTACTGAGTGTTGGTCTCGCTCGAAATTGCGATTGAACTCGCGCAAGCTTGACTTCTCAAGTTCTTTCGCCCCGGTGCCGTGGAAATGCCAAGCCAGATGTGAGCAGTACTCGATGATGGATTCCCAGCGCTGCGGCTGAACACCCGCCTTCCGAAGACTTTCATTGAGAAGGAATCCGTAGTATTGCCCTAGTGCGCTCTCCTGAAAGCTACCGGCGACGCCGGTATCGACGCCTTGCAGAAGGGTCAGTAGGTAGAGAGGAAGTGCGGGAATGATGTTGCGGACCATCACCGTGTTGAACAGTCGCTCTGAGGCGGCGCACTTCGAAGAGAAATCGCTTTCGCTCATGGTCCCGTCGCGACCTGTGAGCTGAAACCATCTTGTCGCTAGTTCAGCACGACGGCCGTAACCGAACGGAAGAAGGCGGAACCGGCGAAAGTCCTTCAGAAAGTCGCCCTCTGGCATCGTGAATAGGTCGCCTAGACTGAAGAGGGGGCTCACCGTCATGACGACCTGACCGAAGCGTCGCGACATAAAACCGATGATTCGTGAACGATGCGCGACCGCCTTCATTGGACTGTCGTCAAAATCGTCTAGGAGGAGTAGCCGCCGCTCCTTCGATGTCTGTTGGAACCGCAGGAATGCTTCAGCCCCATACTGCTCTTCGACTGCCCGTCGTACAGCGACGTCGAGGTCCTTGTCGGAAGAATTCCTAAGGTCGCTTCCCCTAAGATAAAGGGGAACCAACCCTGAATCGTGGTGCGTTTCATACAGTCGGAACAACAGGCTCGTGGCGCCCACTTTCTCCTCGCCCTCGAGAAGGACGCCGCGGTTCAACCACTCCTTGTCTCTCAAGACTGAAGCGCGCAGCAGTTCCCTAGACTGTTCCTCGTCCTGGCTCTGCATGTCTGGATAGACATAAATGTCTTCGAGCGTGACTTCCTCGCCGACTGTGGACTGGAAGGTACCGCCCGGGTCTCGAAGTAGCTGCAGGAAACCCGCGTTGATTGCAAAGGCGCTTCGTTGCTTCGCGGGAAGGTTCCTGTAGTCTTGCCAAGAGCCCTCGTCGGAAGGCGCGTACATGCCGGCTTGCCAAGCAAATTTCGTTGCCCGGTAAGTTTGGTCTTCCAAGTTCAGTTCGATGAGCCCAAACGCAGAATCGCTGAGGTCGCTTTCGCCCTGCAAAACCCACCCCTCGACGTATGCACTGCTGCCGCTCTCCGCATCGGTGTTCTCTCCGAAGACACCGACGTGCTCGTGGCCCGTCATCACGATGTTCGACAGTCCGCGAAGGAACTGCCGGAATGGCCGGTAGGTGGCTTGGCCGAACCAGTTCATGGGCTGGTGGAGAACGGCGATTCTGATGTCCGGTTGCTCTTTCGCCTTTGCTTCGTATCGCTGATGCGGGAAGGTCAGCGTGCCTTGCTCTTCGCGCAGCTGCGAGGCCCAAGAAACGTTGAGCGCGTCGAAGGTTAGCGCCTTGCCCTCTAACTCAAATTCGTAAGACTTCCATAGGGAGTCGCCGCGCTGGAAAGGAACCCCCTCCGTGAGCAATTCTTCGAAAGCAAAGTAGCTTTCCTGAATTTCGACGCAGGTCGCGATGACCGAGTTGTCTACCGCAACCGCACCCTTCGCCTGGACGCCGCTGAGCACCATTTGCCTTGTTGTCGTGTCCTTAGAAAAGTCGCAATCGTGATTTCCGGGGCAGGGAATGAAGTGAACAGGAATCTCACGTTCCAGTTGAATTTCCTTGCGCAGCCTTTCCAAGAAAGTAGAGGCGACCGCGTACTGGTCCGCTCGTCCGCTAAATGCGATGTCGCCAGATACGACAATAAGGACGGCGCTGGCCTCGGGGAGCGCGTGATAGGTAGCTCTGGCGATTTCGGAAGCCCGTTTGAGGATAGGGTCACGCTCCGATTTGATGTGGATGTCGCTCAGGTGCAGTACGAGTGCTGTCATTCTTTGGTTCTAGTTCTTTGCGGCGATTGTCGCCCGACGTCATCTCACTTGGCGTTGCCGTCGCTTACCGATGCGAGGTGGCATTCTTACCGGGGTTTAGCTGTTGAGACGGGGGCACCTTTGCCGGTACTCCCCAAAATTGTGCAGTAGTAGCGCCTTGTCTTCATGTGGCTGGCCGGGGACTGGGGGGGTCCCAGGCGTCACCGACACATGAGGCATCGCCTTGCGTTGGCGGTCGACCTGGCGGAAAGCGCTGCGCCGGCTAGTCCGCGAGCCCCTTTCACAGTTCGGCTTGTGGATGGCTTCCGCCAGGAAGATGCACCACTGCCCGGCCGCCAAGCGCCACGGTGCATAGCTTTGGCATCGACGATTTCAGAGCGAGCGTTGCACGTTCTTCGTGCCCAGTCGACCTTGGCAAGAGAGTCGAGGAGGAAAGGAAGACCATCTCGCCGACGACACGGCGTACCGTATTCGGGTCGCTTCGAGACGACGCCAAGGCTGGAAGTCAAAGACGAGCTGGCGAGCCAAGTCTTCAAAGCGCTTGAGCTCGAGGTCTTCGAAGTACAGTGAGCCTGAACTTCACCTGACAAGTTCTTTGGCATTGATAGCTTCGAGAAAATTGAACTCGCTGAAGGTTCCTCGGCTAAGACGAGCGAATCCGTCCAGTCTCCTATTGGCAACCTCCAGCCTAGCATCCAGGTCAGCTCCAGTACTGATGCCGATGGCGGTGCGAACGCCATTTCGAACCTCCTCGTCAGCTGCGCGCATAAAGAGCGGGAACTTGTTCCCGTAAGTGCAATAGACATTGGTTCTCGCAGACCAAATGCGTGGCCAGGTCCCCGTTGGTTCAGAGCCGAGGCGCGCAATGCTTTCGAGCATGAGAAGGACTTCGGCCTCCATCAGCTCAGGAAAAGTCACTTTGTCGGGTGAAGAGCGCTCCTTGAGCAAGTCTGCGCTTACCGAGACGCGGTTTAGCTTTAGCTGTTGATTTCGGTGCTCGTCGAGCGACAACAGATTCGCGTCGAACGCCGTATAGTTGGTAGCCTTAGCTTCGTTCTGACTGCCCTGAATGACATACGTGGCGCCGAGAAGCCGGCGTAGGGACTTCCAGCGCCCGTGTCGAATGAGAGCGGCTGTCTGAACTAAGAACACTTCAAGCGCGAAGTACGAGTAGAAGTCGGACCATCCTGGGTAGTAGCTTCCTTGAGAGGCGGGCGGCCCGAAATGCGCGCCGAGTCCCTCCATCATTCTGATGAAGGGACTCAACGAGTTCGTGTCGTCGCCTGAGAAGGCCGCCACCGCTTCGACGTATTCCGCAATCTGGTCTCGAAGGCCCTTCGTTGCAGCGATGGCTTGGTACACGCCTTCGTGGTAATCGTTGCCCGTCGGCGTGACATACAGCTTGTCAAGTTCTGTCAGTAGGCCCTTGACGAACAGCGCCTCTAGGCCCTGGCGGTTCGGCTTTCCATCTTGAATGGAACGCATCGCCGCGGCAAGTTCTTTGACGTGACTTGCTCCGCCGTCGCTCACAAACGCCGGAGCGCCGCCGAGCTTCGGTTTTTGATGGAAAGGCTGTTCGTAGACTAGCCTTAACAGGTGGTCGAGCCCTTCGCCATATCTCTCCTCCGACGACACGTCGATGTAGATGAGCCCTTTCATGAAAACCGGCAAACACGGCTGGCCCTCGTCGTCGAACTCACGCACGACGGGAATGAATTTCGTCTGCAACACCTTACCGTACAGTTCCTGTGAAATGATTTGCGATTCCGTTCCGACGCCACCTGCACGCGCGTTTGCCTTCTCTTGGTATTTGCGGTCACAGACAACCAGAACCTTTGTGACTGAAGCGTCAACGACCATCGACTCCATGAACACGTATTTGTCCTGACCCGGCCTAAGGTCCCACTTGTCGAGCACAGCGTCGACACCGTGATTTCTCAACGAAGTAGCAAAGTCGAGGATGAATTGCTCGTGCTCGGTGTTTGTCCAGCTGTAGGAAATGAAGACCTCAAGACCGGCGCCTTCGAGTCGGTCAGAGCCTTGTTCTCTTCATAGCAGCCAAGCCTCGTTTTTGCCGCGGGATTTCATCACGCAATCAGTGGAAATCCGCTGGGTAAGACAAGAGAACGAGGCACAAATCATCGCGACCCCGCAAAATCGCCTCCTTCCAAGAAGAAACACGAAGCGAATGGACGTCCAAGAAAACGAAGAAGCACTGGCAATCGGCCTCGGGGCGGCGTCAGAGCCGTCCGCCACCCTCCATGTTGTGCTCATCGAGGTTGAGGCCGACGCAACGCTCGGCTACGCCTCCATCCAGAACTCCGTCCCAGTCATTCGTTCGCTGCGGCTGACCAACACCGGCGCAGAGCCGCTGGAGGCCGTCGAGGTCTTGGTGAGTTGCAACCCACGCTTCGCGGAGGGCGTCAAGCTGCGTTTCGACCGGCTGAGTCCTAGCGAATCGCGCCGCATTTCTCCGCTCGACTTGCGGCCGGACCACTCGTACCTTGCTGACCTCCAGGAAGCAGTGACGGCGTCGATTACGGTCACTGTGCAGTCCGGCACCACGGAGCTCGCCCGCGCGGGTCACCCAATGCAGGTGCTTGCGTACGACCAGTGGGCTGGGACCCGTGCGCTTCCAGAGCTCTTGGCTGCGTTTTGTATGCCCAACAACCCGGCCATCGACGTGCTGGTGGGCAAGGCAGCCGGCCTCTTGCGGACCGCGCACAACGAACTCTCGATGAACGGCTATCAGTCCAAAAGCCGCGACGTCGTCTGGAAGCAGATATCCGCTCTCTACAGCACGATTGCGGCAGGAGGGCTGCACTACGCCGAACCTCCCGCGTCGTTCGGAACCGACGGGCAGAAGATTCGTACGCCTGACCGCATCTTGGACGCCGGGGTGGCGACCTGCCTCGACTTGGCGATGCTTTTCGCTTCCTGCTTCGAGCAGGCTGGATTGCGTGCAGTGGTTCTCTTCAAGGGAGGCCACGCGTGGGTAGGGGTATGGCTTCACCAAACGAGTTTTCCGGAGCCCCTAACCGACGACGTCCAATCGGTACGAAAGCGGGTTGATAGCGGTGAGCTGCTTGTGTTCGAAACCACCGGCGTGGCTATGCACCAGAGTCATCGCCCAACGCTTCGAGTTGCGATGGAGCGGGGCAACGAACACCTCCTGGACGAGGAGGCCTTTCGTTACGCGGTAGATATCCACCGTGCTCGTGAAGTCCAGATTCGGCCGCTTCCCTCGAGGGCCGTGCCACTAAAGGGCGGTGACAATGGCCAAGCAGAGGAGCCCACAGGCATTGAGCCGACTCCGCACATGCCGGACTTAGACGTCGCGGCACTGACGCCGTTGGACCTGCCTTATGCCGACACGCCTGAGGGCAGGTTGTCGAAGTGGAAATCGCGCCTGCTAGACCTGACGCTTCGAAACAAGCTTCTGAACTTCAAGGCTACAAAGACAACGCTGCAGTTCGTCGCCCCCGACCTTGCGCGGCTGGAAGACGTCTTGTCAGATGGAAAGGACTTCAAGGTGCGGCCACTACCATCCATCATGGAAGGGGCGGACCCGCGAATGGCGCAGGTCCACGCCGGTCGTAGCGGCCGCACGCCACTCGATGACATGGCGCTCGAGGCTCTGCAGAACCGCGACCTTTTGGCCAAGGTCGGCCAGGATGAACTGGATGGTCGACTCCTTGCCATCCACACCGCGGCTCGGACAGGCCTCGAGGAAGGGGGCGCCAATACCCTCTACTTGACCATAGGCCTTCTGCAGTGGACCGAGGACGAGAAATCTGAGCGCAAGAATCTCGCCCCTATTCTGTTGATACCGGTCACGCTTCAGCGTCAGTCTGTGCGCTCCGGATTCAGGCTCGCGAGGCACGACGACGAAGCCATAGTCAACCCAACACTTCTCCAGTTCCTGAAAGCGAATTTCGAACTTCGAATTTCAGGGCTCGAAGTGCTACCCACAGACGAAAAGGGCGTCGACGTGGCCCGGGTGTTGCAGGCTTTCCGCCTGGCGGTCGCGGAAATCAAGAAATGGGAAGTGCGCGAGGAAGCCCATCTCGGCCTCTTCTCGTTTACCAAGTATTTGATGTGGAAGGACCTGCAGGACCGCACGGACCAACTCAGGGCCAACCGCGTGGTGCGCCACCTCATTGACAACCCGGGGCAGCCATTTGAGCGCGATGGCGAAAACGGAGAATTCGAGCGGCTTGACCAAACCCATAAGCCGCAGGACATCCTTGCGCCGCTGCTGTCCGACTCGTCTCAACTGAAGGCCATTTGTGCGGTCGACACGGGCCGCGACCTGGTGCTGGAAGGGCCGCCTGGAACTGGCAAGAGCCAGACCATCACCAACATCATTGCGCACAGCCTCGGCAAGGGAAAAACCGTTCTTTTCGTATCCGAGAAGATGGCAGCTCTCTCGGTGGTTCACCGGAGGCTCACAGCCATCGGGCTCGGGCCGTTCTGCCTTGAGCTCCATTCATCGAAGTCGAAGAAGTCCGAAGTGCTGCAGCAGTTGGGAAGCGCCCTGGACATAGCGGGCCAGCGGACCACCGACGATTGGTCACGAGAAGCCGAGCGCCTCGCGCAGCTGCGCCAAGACCTCAACGGCCTCGTCGATTCCCTGCACCAAAGCTATCCCAACGGCCTCACGGTGTTTGACGCCGTCGGTACCTGTATCGGCAGGGCTGGAAAAGAGCCATCTTCGATGCCTTGGGTCGATGCGATGACCCATACGCGGGAGGAGCTCGACAAGCTTCGAGAGAGTTCGCGCCGCATGGCCGCGCTCGCCGGTTCAATTGGCGAGCTAAACGGACACCCGCTCAGCCTCATCGGCATGGCGGACTGGAGGCCTACGTGGGGGGATGAACTTCTGGTTGCCTGCCAGGACATGGCGCGCGTGACGACGGTCATGCATTCGAAGGCGCAGGTCCTTGGGGCAATTCTCGGGCAAACGCTCACCGGGTTGAGCATGGACGGCTACGCGGACCTTGATGTGCTCGTCGATACGCTGCTCGCGGCGCCCAAAGTCCCGGCGAATCTCGCGCGGCAAGCCCATGACCCATCAACACGCGCGCGTGTCCAGATGCTGGTCAAGCATGGCACGGCACGAGACCAACATTGGGCACACGTTGGCGCCGGTTGGGTGCCACAGCTGGCCAAGCTCAACGGAATCGAGTTGCTCGCGAGCTGGTCTCAGGCAAATGCATCGTGGTGGCTGAAGGCATTGACGGGCCGGCGCGCCATCACGGCGAAGCTGGCCGGGTTCCGGGAAGACAAGAAGCGGCCCCATCCGTCACTTGTCGACGCGATGTTGCAGCCGCTCGTCGAGGTCAACGAGGAGGACCAGGTCCTGCGGTCGATGCACGAGGAGGCTCAGACCCTGCTTGAAGGCGCCTACGATGGAATCAGGACGGACTGGAGCGCTCTGGCGTCTCACCAGGAATGGGCCAAGCAGTTCGCCAATGCGGTGGCTAGGGTTGCCGGGGGAGACGAGCAACGTGGGCAAGCCCTGCGCAGCGCCTTGCAGCCACTCGTCGCCGTGAACCGGGATGCGCTTGAGCCCAGCGGCAAGGTCGGACAGGCGCTCCTAGAGTTCCGAGGCGCGCTGCGCGACATGCGCCAGAAGCTCGACACGCTGAACGGCGCGACAAAGCCGGTGGCGCCTCTTGCTGGCCCCACCAATGCGGATGGCGCTCTCGAACGAATTCAGGGCGTAGTCGCAGGTTGGCAGTCGTCGAAACGACTGTTGCAAGCATGGTGCCTCTGGCGCAAAGCGCGTGACCACGCAATCGCACAGGGGCTCCAAGGCCTAGTATCCGACCTCGAGCGCGGCATCCTTGGCCTGAGCGAGGTCGAAGGCCATTTTGAATTCAGCTACCGAAGCTGGTGGTTGAAGAAGGCTATCGACGTCGACCCGATTCTTCGTGACTTTGCAAGCGCCGACCACGAACGCAAGATTCGCGAGTTCCGCGTCGCCGACACCAACTTTCAGAAGCTCACGGAGCGGTACCTTGCCGCGACCTTGGCGGGAAAAATCCCCTCTGCTGCAGGTGTCGAGGCAAAGGCTAACCCTGAGATGGGTCGCCTCCTGCGTGAGCGTCAGAAACAACGCGCCCACATGCCTGTGCGCCAGCTCGTGCAGGCGATGCCGACCCTTCTGCCGAAGCTGAAGCCCTGCCTTTTGATGTCGCCGCTCTCGGTCTCGCAGTACCTGGACGCGGGGTTCTCACAGTTTGACCTGGTCATCTTCGACGAAGCGTCCCAGATTCCAGTGTGGGACGCGGTGGGAGTGATTGCTCGCGGCAAGCAAGTTGTGGTCGTCGGCGACCCCAAGCAGTTGCCCCCGACCAACTTCTTCAACAAGTCATCCGACAGCGAGGAGGTCGGCTCTGGCGACGACGAACGGGTCGAGGACCTTGAGAGCATTCTCGATGAGTGCCTCGGCGCCGGCATGAACAAGCTCAGCCTCAAGTGGCACTACCGCAGCCGCCACGAAAGCCTCATCACGTTCAGCAACCATCGCTACTACGACGATTCCCTGGTGACCTTCCCGTCTCCGGTGACCGACGACGTGGCCGTCAAGTTTCAACGCGTCGCAGGTGTCTACGACCGCGGCGGCAGTAGGACAAACCGCGCAGAAGCGGAAGCCATCGTTGCTGGCATCGAAGAGCACTTCCTGAATCCGACGAAGCGCGACCTGACATTGGGCGTCGTGACGTTCAATCAGACGCAGCAATCGCTCATCGACACCTTGCTGGACGCGCGCCGACGCGCAAATCCTGACCTTGACCGCGCCATTGCAGCGCAGACCCGCGAGAAGCTGTTCGTCAAGAACCTGGAGAATGTTCAGGGCGACGAGCGCGACGTCATCTTCTTTTCCATCACCTACGGTCCCGACGCTGCCGGTAAAACGACGATGAACTTCGGGCCGCTCAACGGCGAAGGCGGTCATCGTCGACTGAACGTCGCCATCTCGCGAGCGCGAGAGGGCGTAGTCGTCTACAGCACGCTCATGCCGGAGCAGATTGACCTCGCGCGGGTGCGTGCCGCCGGCGTGCGCGACCTCAAGCACTATCTCGAGTTTGCCATCCGCGGCGCTCGAGCTCTTGTCGAGCAGAGTTCTCCGACCGGCATGGAACCCGAGAGCCCGTTCGAAGTCGCAGTCGTGAAGGTCTTACGCGACATGGGCTGGACCGTGCATCCTCAGGTAGGCTGCTCAGGCTATCGCATCGACCTCGCCGTCGTGGACCCGCGCGCCCCGGGCCGCTACCTGGTCGGAATCGAGTGCGACGGCCGAACATATCACTCAGGGGCCACCGCGCGTGACCGTGACCGCTTGCGACAGCTGATTCTCGAAGGTCTCGGCTGGCGGATTCATCGCATCTGGTCTACGGACTGGTGGGTGAACTCAGAGGGGGAGGTTCAGAAGCTCTCGGCTTTGCTTCAGTCGCTGGTTGACGAAGAGGCTGAAGACGACGACGGGACTAGTCCCGCTGACCATGCTTCAACGTCGGAGGCGTCGCCTGATTCGGACCGACCGGACTCTGGGCGGGAAGTCGGCAGCCCAGTAGCCGTGCCTGAGGCGGCGCTGGTTGCAACTCAGGCGGCCACTGATAGCCCTCAAGCGGGCGGCCTTCAGGTTTACGTGCCGGCGACTGTCGCTGCCGGTGACCCGCTGGCATTTTATGAGCCGCACTCAAGTCGACGGCTCTCGGACCAGCTTCAGCTCGTAGTCGACGCAGAGGGGCCGATTCCGGCGTCGGCGCTCTTCAAGCGTGTCGCGCGAGCGTGGGGTCTCGAACGTACGGGGGCCAGGATTGTCGAGCGGCTCAGGTCACTCGTCCCGTCCGCCCTGCCGCGGACGACGGAGCCCCATGAGACCTTCTATTGGCCGGCCAACGCCGAGCCGAAAGGCTGGAACGCGTTCCGCATCGCCGACGCGACCGAAGGGTCCAAGCGGCACGTTGCCGAAGTCTGCATCGAGGAGGTGGCGGCCTTGGTGTTGCACGTCGTTCGCGAAGCGGGCTCTCCACCTCGGTCCGACGCTGCAAGAGCAGTGTGTCGCCTGGTCGGTATGGCTCGGACGCCAGCAGACGCCGAGCGCCGCGTAATGGATGCTGTAAGCGCACTCGTCGCGGCAAACCTCGTGAGCGAGGCTTCGGGAGCGCTCCGCTTGTATGAGCACGACCCGTTTCGATTCGGTACCGCCGTTGGCGGCGGCCGGTAAGGTGCTGCGAAACGCTTAACGATTGGAAAAACATGGGCATCCTGAGCCGACTGTTTAAGTTTTTTGATGCACCCGCGGAGCAGGGCCGGCGCTCCACATCCGTGGATGTGCTGAACGAGGTGAACACGCCCGCGCCTGTCCCAACCGCGCAGGTGGTTTCCCCGCCGGAACTTGGCGTAACCATGACTGTCACGCTGCAGGGGATGCCGGACCTCCCGGACGTCGAAGTGACTGAGGCAGACGTTTCGAACGCGTTGGCAACGTGCCGTTTTGTACTGGACCGGCGCATCGGTCCTTTGAGAGCGTCAGAGCAGTGGTGGAACGAGGAAGCGCACAACAGGCGAGTGAAGGCCGGTTCCCCCAAGGCTACCCTGTGGTTGGAACCGTTCGTGCCCGTCAACATCATCCAAGGGCTGCCGCTCGCCAGCGCCACGAACCCTCGCGGACCGTTAGCAGCCGGATTGGTGGTGAAGGAGCTCAGGGCAGCTGTCCGCGAACGGCGTAAGGCAAAGCAGCCTTTCGAGGACCTATTGCGCGCACTGCATGCTGCCTGCGTGCTCGAAGCCTTCATCCGAGAGATGCCTTTCGAGTTCGTCTACGCCAATCAACTCTCCTGCCACTTGACCGGGGAAGACTGGCGTGCCGTTCCTCTGGACTATCAGGAGTTTGGGTATGCGCACATTCCACCACTCGCGAAAACGGATATCAAGTGGCTCGTTGACGCATTTGGGGAACCGCGCGGTCATCGTTCCCCGGCCGAGGCCTTGGCCACTATTCGGGAAACGGCCATCTCTCGGTACTGTTGGAGCGAGTTGACCCGCGAGAACGAATCGTTCCGCGCCGGCACTCCAAGGTCGATGGAGGCGTGGCTTCGACAGCGCCTTGCCGGCACGGTGCGGATAAGGAAGGAAAACGAGGCCCTCATGGCGCGTCGCTTGGCGCGCAAGGAGCGCGATGAGCGCATGCTTCAAGACCTGCCGAGAGCGTGGGCCGCTACGGAGGGCACGTTCGTAATTGCTGACCTCGAAACCACCGGGTGGAGTGCGGAGAACGACGACATTTTGGAGTTCGGTGCTGTGCGAGTAAGTCCCGAGGGTCAGGTGCTTTCTGAGTTCTCTGCGCTCGTGAACGTCGGGCACGACTTGCCGCCATTTATCAGCAGGCTCACAGGCATTACGGATGACGAGGTTCGCCGCACAGGACGACCGTTGCATGAAGCGTTCAAGGCGTTCACGGATTTTGCACAGATGCACCCCGTGTTTTTTCACAACTCCCACTTCGACGAAGGGTTCCTTGGTAAGGCGGCGAAGCGGGTCGGCCACAAGCTCGCCGGGCCGGTATTCGACACCCTCATGCTCGCGCGGGCCGCTTGGCCCGACGTTGAGTCCTTGAAGCTGAAGGACTTGGCTGAGAAGTTGGGTACGCAACCCCCGACCCATCGCGCCGTCGGGGACGCGAAAGCAGCACTAGAAGTCCTGCTGGCCGCGAGGGAACAAGCGCATTCCCCAGCGCAGGCACCGTCTACCTGACGCGAGGAGCTGGGCCGCCCACCCCCTGGGCCAACGACGTCGAATACGCAGCGACATTCTTGGGCGAGCAGTGGGTTCAGGCCGGTCTGCAAGTCCTGCTATACATCGCGACGGACGGAAAGCGGCCAAGAGGGGCGGGCGGCCTCGCTGCCGAATGGCACCGGAAAGACGACATTCGCGGCGCGCGCACCAGTGCATCTCGTATGGCGCGTTAGACTGCCCCTGAGGTGGAACTCTGGAGGCTGGAATGCAGGATGCGTATCTCGGGTACGTCGAAAAGGACGAGGGGCTGTGGCAGGTCGTGGAACCGATTCTTCCTCGGCTGACGACCTTGTCTGCGGAGCAGGTGGAGACGCTCGTGTTCTACCTCAAGTCACTGCATGGCTACTACCCCAGCAGCGCCAACGAATTGCAGCATCGAGAGTCCTTTGACACGAGACTCGACGCTACTCGAAACAGCTCGACGCAGGACGACCTTCAAAGCAAGGCGCGCTGGCGGTTGCGACTAGGTGTTCTGATGTGTGTCGTGGCCGGTTTCCTCTGCCTACCGGGCGTACTTGCCTTGTTTGCAGGGGAGTGGAAAACGGTCGCCGTTTGGGGGCTGCCGGCTTTAGCCCTTGTCTTCCTGGCTGACTATGTCGGGTTTCTCCCCGCAATCAATACGTTCAAACAACAAGACCGCCGCCACTTCCTTGAAAGTCTTCGCGCAGCGCGGGCGTGCAACGAGTTGGACTGGTCCGGTCTCTTCACCTACAACGGCGTGACGAAGTCGGGGCCGCAAAATAATGAGGCAATCCGCCTTCGCATCGCCGAGCTGACGCAGCAGCTTCGCGCAGCGCTCTACAACGATGAGTACATGGACTACTCGAGGCCGCGCGGCTGAGCTCGTCAAGATTCAACGGTCTTTCCCCATCTGCGGCGGCGCGGTGCTCGCTGCGAAGTGGGGAATGGCAGTCCGTGAGTAGGGCGCAGTTGACGGCACGGTTCGCTCGGGAAGTTTTTTGAATTGAGCGCCCGCATTGGACCGCAGCGTACGCGACGCACCCCCGGCGACCCCGCCAGCCGCAAGTCGGCACGTCGCGCTCAATCGCTCGGCCACGATGGCTCACGAGGTCACATGTCCTTCAGCCAGTTCGATTCGGCGAACTTGGGGTTGTCGTACAGTTTTTTGAGGGCCTTCTTGTCGATGGGCGCCTTCAGGGTCGTCTTGGAGAACGTGCTGGCTTTGTCGCCACCGCCTTCCGTCCAGGCTGATTGCCAGATTTGAGCTAGCGTGACGGCGCCATCCGCCATTCGCTTTAGCGTGCGCGTGCCCAGGTCATCCCACATCGCTTTTGCTTGGCCGGGCCCACGATGTGCTTCATAGGAAGCGAGGACGTCCTCGGGCGGCAGTGCCTTGATGGTTCGGCGCATGAGTTGGACGACACAGTCTGCTGCGTTGGCGCCTCCCGTGAAGAGAGGTGGAGCGGCTGTCGCATCGACCAGCTCCTTCACTTCCGAGACTACGATAGGAGCCTCCTGGGTGACCATGTCGTCTTCGTAGACCGCATGAACATCGTCATCGCTCTTGTCTCCTGGCTCTCCATGGTGGAGATACGAGACGTGTAGAGTTTGGCAGGCGTCGCCAACATAGTGCGCAAGCACGCCAGCGGCACAAACGTACTCGTCGATTTTCTTCCTCCGTACGGCCTCGACCATGACGTCATAGATTTGAGCCACCCGGAAGGGCAAGGCGCCTCGATGAGCCGGCACCATCTTTGGGTCGATGCTGCTGTAGAAGTCGTTCCACACCTGCGGTGTGCGCGACCCCTTGTCATGCTGCCATAGGTCCATCAGCGTCTTACCCGAGAACTCACCAACTCCTTCCTGGTCCATGTCGGCAAAGTGATTTGCCTTGTCCTTGCCGCGGGTCGTTCTCCACACGAGGTCAGGGACGTCAGCAAGTCCGATGAAGGAGGTCTTGTTTGCCGCGCTCGGAAGCTTCTGGGCGAGGATGTCAGCGTCCGAGACCGAGATGGACGTAGCGTTGGCTTGAAAAAGAAGCTTGGCGTTGGCGGACTGAAGCGCGAAGCATGCCGCGAAGCCAATTTTGTAGTGCCCCACCTTTGCCCAGTAGCGGCCTTCGCCTACTCCCCAATCGCGCACGAAGTCCACTTTAAGAGCCTTGCAGATGGCACTCAGGCTCGTTGCTAGGGCGAACTCTGTGGACTGCGCAGCGCCGCTGAAGAAGCCCTGGCCGCCCCACTGGACGGCGAGCGGCTTGTACTGTTCCGCCGGTGGACGCTTGCCCTTTTCCGACACCTTGGCCTTCTCGTCGGCTTCGTGGTCCCAGAACCAGAGCACTCCGGAGTCCCCCGGACGCGTCTCGACGCGGTCGCCTTGTTTGCGGGGACCGATGAGGAGCTCGCTGAGCGTATCGACGCCTCCGATTGTTGCGTGTCTGTAGAAGAGGCCCTGGACCTCGCCCTCGACGCGTATACCGCCTGGAAGCTCGGCGAACACAGGGCAACCGATGAGATTGAGGTTGAGCGTGTCGGCACTCAGGTCGATGGGGGCGCCCATGACCCCCACGCCCATGGCGCGCGCCGTCCAGTTGTTGACGTTCTCGATTCGTACCAATCCAGCGTCTAGTTTTAGGTACGCGGCTCTGCCGGCGAACCCGGGATACACATCGGCGAGCGGGAGCGAGTCGACCGAGCGATTCGTCGACGTCCCGACGGTGCGCCGTTGACCACGCGGAATGCAGTAGACCTCGCTATCCGGAGTGCCTGCCACGTGTGCTGTTGTCAGCATGAAGGCGCCTGTGCCGTCTGTGACGAGGGAAGAAGCCACGCCCATTCGTGTGACGCCTTGGCCGTCCGAGAACACCTGGAATCCCGGGCTCAGCAGGCTAGTTGCGTACGACACCGCCTGCTCTGGTGGAAGGTTCGGCTCTCGACGCTCCACAAGAACGACACAGGTCCGAACCTGCCGCCCATCAGGTAGGTAGAGCACGGGCGGAATGGTGCGCTCGGGTTTCTTCGCCAGTACCTCGGGGTCGACCCATTCGGAGACAAAGACGAGGACGCACGGCCATGACCAAGGTCTTATCCGACTGTTCTCGAGAGTTCTAGCACCTAGCACCTTGCTCGGCGCTTGCCCGTCGAAGGCCGCGTCGTCGAAGTTCTTGTCGCGCATACGGATGCGGTATCTCCCGACCGAGGTGCCCACGACCGTGTCGAGATTCGCAAGGTGCACATGGTAGTGGTCGCGGGCCTCCAATAGGTCCTGGAGGGAAAGGGCGTGAAAGTCTGCCTGCCGTACAAAACGTAGCATGGTCTGTCCCTCCAGCGAAGTTCTTCTTCTCGCGCGTTGAGCGTTGTAACGGCACTCGTATTCAGGGTCAATCACCAATTGGGTTGATGACGCGTCACTGGATAGTGCGTAATGCATCGTCTCGCTTGAGAGGCTGCCATTCACAACTCAGCTGCGCTGCGCACCATCCGCTGACCGAACGTGCGCGTCTGACCCCGCTTGGCTTCTTTGGCGTCTGGCTGCGGGGCGCGTTCGGTCTTCGCGTACTTGGCCGAGGCTTAGCCAGGTCGAGGTTCTTGGTGAAGCGCTGTCACCGTCTGGCGCATTCTCCGAGTGCGACCCGGCCTTTCGGGTGCATCGGACCGATTCAAAGCGCGGTCGATATACTTCGCCCCTCATGCTGCGGTCAATCGTCCTCTTCCTCGCCGTCCTGTTGGCGGTCCAGTTCACCTGGGCCGGCGCTGCGGCGTATTGCCAGCATGAGACCGATGCGTCTGCTGTGCCGCACTTCGGCCACCACGAGCATGTTCACAAGGACGTGGGCAAAAAAAGCACCGACAGCAAGCTTGTGGCCGACCCTGATTGCAACGTTTGCCACGCTTCATGCGCTCACCCCCTGCGCTCGGAGGTGGCCGCGACGTTGGTCGAAAATGTCGACGCGACACCGTTGCCACCAACTGCCGCCCAAGCAAGTTCGCCGCCTCCAAGCTCGCCCTACCGCCCCAAGTGGTCGCGCCTCACCTAGCCGGCGCGACGCAGAAGCAAAAACTACTTTTTCGCTGAACGACGTCTCGCCGAATCCCTGGATTCATTCTTCGGTGAGAGTCAATGCGACGATTTTTTTGGCCGCTTGGGCTGGCGGCGACGCTTTTCAGTCCCTTTGTGTCGCAGGCGCAGCCTGCGTTACCACCTTCGGCGCTTGGTCAGTCGCCAGCTGCCGCAGACGCTAGTTCAGGCTCTCTGACCCTGGACCAGGCCCTCGCGTTCGCGGTGGCTAAAAGTCCATTGTTGGCTGCCTCAGAACGGGAGCTCGAGGCCACCCAGGGCGCAGTGCAGCAGGCCGGTGCGCTCCGCAATCCAGAGCTCAGCGCACTGCTTGAGGACACCAATAAGGAAACGCGGACCACGACCGGTGTGGTCAGCTTTCCGATTGAACTCGGGGGCAAGCGCGCCGCCCGCGTTGCCGCGGCGGAGAGAGGGCAGGATGTCGCCCGTGCCGAGCTCAGCAACGCCAAGGCCCAGCTGAAGAGCACTGTGATTGCGGCGTTCTTCGCCGTCATGGTCGCCCAGGAGCGCGTGCGTCTGGCGTCAGGCTCCGCGGAAATCGCTTTGCAAGGTGCCGACGTGACGGCACGCCGCGTTGCTGCCGGGAAGATTTCCCCTGTGGACGAAACCCGTGCACAGGTCGAGATGGCCAACGCTCAGCTGGAACTCTCGGAGGCCAAAGCCGAGCTCTTCAACGCGCGCCAAACCCTAGCTGCGCAATGGGGCGCCGCGGCGCCTCACTTCACGGAAGCACGCGGCGACTTGGACAACCTGCCGGCTCGCGCCAGTGCGGAGTCGCTCCAAGGAGAACTGCTGCAGTCGCCGTCCCTCCGAACAAGCCGAATGGAGTTGGACCGCCGCCGTGCCTTGGTCGACGTAGAGAACAGCAAGCGCTATTCCGATGTGACATTGAGCGTCGGCGCCAAGCGCGACAACGAACTCGGCCGAACTCAAGCCGTTGTCGGCGTCTCGGTACCACTCCCATTCTTCGACCGCAACCAGGGCAACGTCTACGAGGCGACCAAGCGAGTGGAGAAGGCCGAAGAGGAGTACCAGTACGCCCAAATTCGTTTGGCCAATGAACTCAGCAGCGCCAGCAAGCAGCTCGAAGTCTCTCGCGCGTCCGCACAGACGTTGAAGACGACTGTGCTTCCGGCTGCCCAGCGAGCCCACGACGCCGCGACCAAGGGGTTTGAAGCCGGCAAGTTCGGCTTCCTGGATGTTCTGGACGCACAGCGGAGCCTGCTGCAAGCACGTGTGCGCTATCTCGGCGCGCTGGCTAGTTCCTACCAGGCTGCGACAACCATCGACCGCATCCTCGGTCACTGACGTACAGGCAACAGACATGGCTATCTCGAACAAGCAAAAGGCCGCCATTTCGGCCATCGTCCTCGTCGGTGCAGTCGCGACAGCGGCGCTGCTATTGACTGGCCGGCCGGCTCAAGAGGGCGAAGATGCCCGTGAGCACGCGGAGCACACCGAATCTGGTGGGCACGAGGATGCGGAGCACCACGGAAAGGAGGCGGAGCACAAGGACGCCGATGCCAAGGGGCATGCCGACAAGGAGCATCACGCGACCTCAAAAAAGGGCCCACACGGCGGTGAAGTCACGTCGGTTGGCGACGTTTCTGTGGAGGTTGCTCTCTCCGAAGAAGGCGGGGAACCACGCTTGCGCCTTTGGGCGAGCAAGGGCTCGAGCGCGTTGGAGCCGCAACAACTCAAGGCTGCCGGCACGCTGACCCGCCCGACAGGTGAAACAGAGGAGCTTGTCTTCGAACCCTCCAAGGAAATCCTTGCAACGAGGAATTCGGTCGAGGAGCCCCACTTCTTCGACGCGGAAATCAGTGTCACCGTGCCGGGCGTCGACCAACCTGTCATCGCAAAGCTGTCCAAGGACGAAGGCAAGGTGAAGCTCTCCTCCGAGCAGCAAAAGACGTCCAACATCTCTACGCGGGTCGCGGGGCCCGCAAAGCTTCTCGGTGCGCATCAATTCCAAGGTGAAATCCGCTTTGACGAAGACCGCACGGCTCACGTTGTGCCACGGCTCGCTGGCGTAGTTGACTCTGTACCGGCCCGCCTCGGGCAGACCGTGACAAAGGGCCAGGTGCTCGCCGTCATTTCGAGCGCGACCTTGTCCGAGCAGCGAAGCGAACTCTTGGCTGCACAACAACGGCGAGCCGCGGCCAAGGTGACCTACGAGCGCGAAAAGAAGCTCTGGGAGGACAAAATCTCCGCGCAACAAGACTATCTTGCGGCGCAGACCGCATTACGCGAAGCCGACATTGCGGTTCAGAACGCAACGCAGAAGCTGGCAGCGATTGGAGCCGGCTCAGCCAGCCAAAGCCTCAATCGCTTCGAACTGCGAGCGCCCTTTGACGGGACCATCGTCGACAAGCACATTGCGCTGGGGGAAGCCGTCAAGGAGGATGCGAGCATCTTCACGATTTCCGACCTCAGTTCTGTCTGGGCGGAATTCGTGGTTTCCCCGAAGGATTTGGCGAGCGTCCGGGTCGGCCAAAGGGCGGTCGTGACCTCCACGGCCTTTGATGGCAAGGCGGAAGGTGATGTGTCCTACGTTGGCTCGCTGCTTGGAGAGCAGACTCGCACCGCAAAAGCGCGAGTCACCTTAGCCAACCCGAACCTGGCATGGCGGCCCGGCCTCTTCGTGACCGTGACGCTCGCCGGCAGCGATGCTGCCGTACTGGTTGCGGTTCCCGCTGACGCAGTTCAAACACTTAACAACGAAAGCGTGGTTTTCCTCGCCGTTCCCGGTGGGTTCGTCGCCCAGCCCGTCAAGGTCGGGCGGACTGACGGGAAGATGGTCGAGATTCTCGATGGGCTCAAGCCAGGCGCCAAGTTCGCTGCGACCAATACCTTTGTCATCAAGTCGGAGCTGGGCAAGTCCAGCGCGACCCATACGCATTGAGGCAAGGGACCGGAATGTTCGAACGCATCATCCGCTTCGCCATCGAGCAACGATGGCTGGTCCTCCTCGCGGTGCTCGGCATGGGGGTCTTGGGCGCGTACAACTACTCGCGCTTGCCCATCGACGCCGTGCCTGACATCACGAATGTCCAGGTGCAAATCAACACCTCAGCGCCCGGCTATTCGCCGCTTGAAACCGAGCAGCGCATCACCTACCCGATTGAGACCGTCATGGCCGGCCTGCCGGGCCTCGAAGAGACGCGTTCGTTGTCGCGATACGGCTTGTCCCAAGTGACCGTCATTTTCAAGGACGGTACGGACATCTACTTTGCGCGCCAACTGGTCAACCAGCGCATTCAGGAGGCCCGCGACAACCTGCCGCAGGGTGTGACGCCTGCCATGGGGCCCATCTCCACCGGCCTCGGAGAAATCTACCTCTGGACCGTTGAGGCGGAGGACGGGGCCAAGAAAGCTGATGGCACGCCCTACACCCCGGCGGACCTGCGCGAGATTCAAGATTGGGTGGTCAAGCCTCAGCTTCGTAACGTCGCTGGCGTGACTGAAATCAACTCCATCGGAGGGTTCGAGAAGCAGTACGTCGTGGCACCGAATCTCGAGCGCCTCGCTTCCTACGGTCTCACGCTGCCTGACGTGGTCGGCGCCTTGGAGAAGAACAACGCCAATATTGGCGCAGGGTATATCGAGCGCCGCGGCGAGCAGTATCTCGTGCGGGCACCAGGGCAAGTGAAATCGCTCGATGACATCCGCGATGTCATCGTCGGCACTGCGGACAGGCAGGCGATTCGCATCCGCGATGTCGCGACGGTGGACCTTGGCCGCGAGCTTCGTACAGGCGCGGCGACGGAGAACGGCAAGGAGGTCGTTCTCGGCACGGTCTTCATGCTGATTGGCGAGAACAGTCGCGCCGTCTCGCAGGCTGTCGACAAAAAGATGGTTGCCATCAACCAGACGCTGCCGGAGGGCGTCAAGGCGGTCACGGTCTACGACCGAACGGTGCTGGTCGATAAGGCGATATCCACCGTCAAGAAGAACTTGCTTGAAGGTGCGGTGCTGGTCATCGCCGTGCTCTTCCTATTTCTCGGAAACATCCGGGCAGCCATCATCACCGCGACGGTCATTCCTCTTTCGATGCTGTTCACGTTCACGGGCATGGTCCACTACCGCGTCAGCGCGAACCTGCTCAGCCTCGGGGCGCTGGACTTCGGCATCATCGTAGACGGAGCTGTGGTTATCGTAGAGAACTGCGTGCGCCGCCTGGCGCATGCGCAGGCTCATCATGGTCGGCCGCTCACGCGGTCGGAGCGCTTCCACGAGGTCTTCCTTGCATCACGGGAGGCACGGCGTCCGCTGCTGTTCGGGCAACTCATCATCATGATTGTCTATCTGCCCATCTTCGCGCTGACCGGCGTGGAAGGGAAGATGTTCCATCCCATGGCATTCACGGTAGTGCTCGCCCTCGTGGGCGCCATGATTCTCTCTGTCACCTTCATCCCGGCGGCAGTAGCTCTGTTCATCGGCAACAAGGTCGCAGAGAAAGAGAATCGGTTGATGACGTGGGCCAAGCGCTGGTACGAGCCGGCGCTGCGCCACACGATGGGGAACACGCCGGTGGTGCTGACCTTCGTGGCTGCAGTCGTCGTGGTTTCTGGGGTCGCGGCCACGCGGCTCGGCAGCGAGTTCGTTCCCAACCTCAACGAGGGCGACTTCGCGATTCAGGCTTTGCGAATCCCTGGCACAAGCTTGAGCCAGTCGGTCGAGATGCAACAGCAGATTGAAACGACGCTGAAGCAGAAGTTTCCAGAAATTGACCGCGTGTTTGCACGGACGGGGACGTCTGAAATCGCATCCGACCCGATGCCGCCGAACATCTCCGACGGCTACATCATGCTGAAGCCGCACGACCAGTGGCCTGAGCCGAGGAAGACCCGCGATGAATTGCTCGCCGCTGTTCGCGCAGCTGTGGCTGATGTTCCAGGGAACAACTACGAGTTCTCCCAGCCCATCCAGCTAAGGTTCAACGAACTGATTTCCGGTGTCCGCTCAGACGTCGCGGTCAAGGTCTTCGGTGATGACAACGACGTTCTCAACCAAACAGCGAACCAGATTTCAGCAGCGCTCAGCAGCGTCGCCGGGGCCACGGAAGTGAAAGTCGAGCAGACTACCGGGTTGCCGATGCTTAATGTCAACATCGACCGAGCCAAGGCAACCAGATACGGTCTCAACATGAACGATGTGCAGGAGGCTGTGGCCACCGCCATCGGGGGGCGCGAGGCCGGAACATTCTTCCAGGGCGACAGGCGTTTCGACATTCTGGTGCGCCTTCCTGAGGACGTTCGTTCGGACGTCGAGGCCTTGAAGCGGCTGCCCATTCCGTTGCCCAAGGGCAGCGAAGGTCGGACACCCTATGTTCCTCTGGCCGAGGTGGCGACGCTCGAGGTAACCCCTGGCCCGAACCAGGTCTCGCGCGAAAACGGCAAGCGGCGAGTCGTTGTAAGCGCCAACGTCCAAGGGCGCGACATCGGTAGCTTCGTTTCGGATGCGGAAGCCGCTATCCAAAAGCAAGTGAAAGTCCCAGCCGGCTATTGGACCACTTGGGGCGGGACGTTTGAGCAACTCGAGTCGGCCACGAAGCGCCTGCAACTCGTCATCCCTTTGTCGTTGCTCTTGGTCTTCGTGCTCCTGTTCGCGATGTTCGGCAACGTGAAGGATGGGCTGTTGGTATTCACCGGCATCCCTTTCGCACTCACGGGAGGCGTCCTGGCCCTTTGGGCGCGAGGCATCCCGATGTCCATTTCGGCAGCCGTGGGGTTCATTGCACTGTCGGGCGTCGCCGTGCTGAACGGTTTGGTGATGCTTTCATTCATACGCAGCTTGCGGGAGGAAGGTCGGAGCCTCGATGAGGCGATTCACGAAGGGGCGCTAACCCGGCTGCGACCTGTCCTGATGACCGCGCTGGTCGCATCGCTGGGCTTTGTGCCCATGGCCGTGGCGACGGGCACCGGCGCGGAGGTGCAGAGACCCCTCGCGACCGTCGTCATAGGCGGGATTCTGTCGTCGACGGCGCTGACGTTGTTGGTATTGCCGCTTCTCTACCGACTGTTCCACGGGAAAGATTCTGACGAAGTGCTGGAGTCGGGCAGAGGACACTAAAGCGTTGCGGGCGCGGTCACTGGCCGCACCCGCTTCAAAGGGAACCACATGGCAGCCGAACACAATCACAGTCACACCGCGGGCAGCAACCAACGCTCCTTAGCCATCGCGCTGGCGCTCACCACCACATTCCTCGTCGTAGAGCTGGCCGGCGGCATCCTAACTAAAAGCCTTGCGCTCATCTCGGATGCAGCGCACATGTTCACGGATGCTGCAGCTCTTGCCATCGCGTTGGCGGCTATACAGATAGCAAAACGTGCCGCCGACCGCAGGCGGACCTTCGGCTACCACCGATTCGAAATCCTTGCTGCTGCGTTTAACGCAGTGCTGCTTTTCCTCGTCGCGCTGTACATCCTGTACGAGGCTTACGGACGGCTCGCTGAGCCGGCAGCCGTCCACTCCACAGGCATGCTGGTGATAGCGGCTGTCGGAATGGTCGTTAACCTCATCAGCATGCGGGTGCTCTCGTCAGGCAAAGACGAGAGCCTGAACATGAAGGGCGCTTACCTAGAGGTCTGGAGCGACCTGCTCGGCTCCGCCGGTGTCATCGTGGGCGCCATCATCATCAAGCTCACCGGCTGGACCTGGGTCGATTCAGCTGTCGCCGTTCTTATCGGCTTGTGGGTCCTCCCTCGGACTTGGATGCTCCTCAAGGCAAGCCTGAACATCCTGCTCGAAGGCGTACCTGAGGAGATTGACATTGACGAGTTGCGACGCTCGCTGCTTGAGGTGCCCGGCGTCGCGAGCATCCATGACCTACATGTTTGGGCCTTGACCAGTGGCAAGGCGAGCATGACCGTCCACGTTGTGAATGAGTCAGGCGGCGACGCCGAGCTCCTTATCCTGCCCGAAATACGACGGCGCATGAAGGCGAGCTTCGGCATCTCGCACATCACAGTCCAGAGCGAATCTGTCGCCTGTGAGCAGATTGACGAGGACTTTCATTTCGGTAAGGACGATGGGCACGTCGGGTCGCGTGAAGATGAACCTGAGGACGACGGTCACAGGCGCGCCCACGGCCATGTGCATTAGGCTAGCCACCCTGCCAGCGAAGCATCTGAGAAAGCACTACAAGTACGAATGAATGCTCTTACCAACCGCGGCGTTCTTGCGGCAATCGGAGCGGCGGCGCTTTTCGGCGCCGGCACTCCAGTCGCCAAGCTACTGCTCGCGCATTCGAGCCCTTGGTTGCTGGCAGGGCTGCTCTACCTGGGTTCGGGGGCCGGACTCTGGCTGTGGCGCCTGCTATCGCGCGCGCCAAGAGTGCGGCTCAGACGCGGTGAGCTGGGGTGGATGGCTGGCGCGGTCGTCACCGGGGGCATGCTCGGCCCCGTGCTTCTGCTGACGGGATTGGCAGGCATGGCCGCATCAGACGCCTCGCTGTTGCTGAACGCAGAGGGCGTGTTTACCGCGCTGCTGGCGTGGTTCGTTTTCAAAGAGAATTTCGACCGGCGCATCGCGCTCGGCATGGTGGCCATCGTGGCGGGGGCGGCTATCCTCAGCTGGCCGGGTAGTGCAGGCGTTGGTGCGCTCTGGCCGTCGCTAGCGGTGCTGGGCGCCTGTTTAGCCTGGGCCCTCGACAACAACCTTACCCGCAAGGTGTCGGTGGCCGATGCGTCCTTCATCGCCATGACCAAAGGGCTTGCCGCCGGCGCGACGAACCTCGCCCTGGCGGTCGCCACCGGAGCAGCATGGCCGCCGGTCGCGATGGTCGCCGGCGCCGGTCTGCTAGGGCTTTTGAGCTATGGCACGAGCTTGGTGCTGTTCGTCGTCGCACTGCGGCACTTAGGAACGGCGCGCACAGGTGCCTATTTTTCGGTCGCGCCTTTTTTTGGCGCTGTACTGGGCATCGGTCTGTTGGGTGAGCCGCTCACGCTCCAGCTCGTTCTCGCTGGCGGCCTGATGGCTGTCGGTGTGTGGCTGCATTTGACGGAGAGCCACGGGCACCTTCATGCGCACGAGCCACTAGAGCACAGCCATGAGCATGACCATGATGACCACCACAGGCACGTTCATGCTGACGACTCGCCCATCACGTCCAGGCACATTCATTGGCATCGCCATGAGGCGTTGAAACACAGCCACGAGCACTACCCGGATATTCATCATCAACACCCCCATCCGCATTAGCCCTCCAGTGAAGGAAGGTGGCTGAGTGCGTTCCGATGCGGCAACCCTTTGACTTGGACGCTCTTGTGGCCCCGAACATGGCAATTGCAGGCCAAAGAACTAGGCCTTCTTTCGCAGGAGTCGCAAGCCGTTGAAGACCACCAGCAGGCTGCCACCCATGTCTGCAAAAACGGCCATCCACAGGGTGGCCTGACCGGTCAGCGCGAGCGTAAGGAACACGACCTTGATGCCGAGCGCAAGAGAAATGTTCTGCCACAGCACAGTCTTGGTTGCTCTGGACAGCTTTACGAATTCCGCAAGTTTGCGGGGGTCGTCGTCCATGAGTGCCACGTCTGCCGTTTCAATCGCGGTATCCGCACCGGCTGCGCCCATCGCAAAACCAATGTTTGCCTTCGCCAGGGCCGGAGCGTCGTTAATGCCGTCTCCCACCATGCCAACCACTGTGCCGCCAGCAGAAAACTCTTCAATTGCCTTGAGCTTCTCTTCCGGCAAGAGCTCGCTTCGCACGTCCGCGATTCCGACCTGGCGTGCGATAGCCTCGGCGGTGTGCCGGTTGTCGCCGGTCAACATCACGGGACGGATGCCGAGTTGCTTCAGCTGCGCTACCGCCTCCCGGCTCTCCGGACGTACGGCGTCGGCGACCGCGAAGATGGCCAGCGCCTTTGTGCCTTCGGTGAGCACGACCGCCGTTTTGCCTTCTTGCTCGAGGGCGTCTAGCTTCGACTCAAGTTCATCGGAGCAAGCGCCCGATTCTTCGACCAACCGATGATTTCCGAGCCTGTAGCGCACGCCGTTGATGCTTCCCTCTACGCCCCTGCCGCGCAGCGCGGAAAAGCCCGTCACTTCGGGGAGCCCCGCTGTGTCTTTCAAGCCCTCGGCGACAGCACGCGAAACCGGGTGGTCACTTCTCGTGGCAAGCGCGGTGGCGAAGGTCGACAGGGCCATCTTCTCTCCCTCGAGGGAGATGACGTCCGTGAGCACTGGCCGTCCCTGCGTCAGCGTCCCGGTCTTGTCCAGAGCGAGAACTTGCAGCCGGTGACCTTGTTCAAGGAATACACCTCCCTTAATGAGGATGCCGCGGCGTGCAGCTGCAGTCAGGCCCGAGACGACGGTCACCGGCGTCGATATGACCAAGGCGCAGGGGCAAGCGACGACGAGAAGTACGAGTGCGCGGTAGACCCATGTGAACCACTCGGCTCCCATGGCGAGAGGAGGAATGACCGCAATGGCGATGGCGACCGCAAACACCGCCGGCGTGTAGTAGCGCGAGAAGGTGTCCACAAAGCGCTGCGTCGGAGCGCGCGTGCCCTGTGCCTCCTGTACCGCGTGAGCAATCCGGGCAAGGGTAGAGTTGGTGGCGGCTGCGGTCACCCGATACTCGAGCTCTCCGTCCTGGTTGATGGTTCCCGCGTAGACGGTATCGCCGGTGGCCTTGTCCACCGGCACGCTTTCGCCGGTGATTGGCGATTGGTCGACCGCCGACGTCCCCAAGGTCACACTTCCGTCCAAGGCGATGCGTTCGCCGGGCCGAGCTCGCACTGTCGCGCCGACTGCAACTTCCGCGGCGGGAACTTCCTGCCAACCAGACGGCGTGTTCACCGTCGCTGTCTCCGGTGCCATCGACACAAGGCCTTCGACGGCTCGCCGCGCGCGGTCGAGGGAGCGCGCTTCAATCATTTCCGCGATGGCGAAGAGGACCATCACCATCGCCGCTTCCGGCCATTGCCCGAGGATGGCAGCGCCTGTGACGGCGACGGACATCAGCGCGTTGATGTTCAAATTCAGATGGCGAACAGCAATCCAGCCTTTGCGGTAGGTTTCGATGCCGCTGACCGCGATGGCTGCCACCGCTAGACCTATGACGGCAATCGAACTGTCGCCAAGCTTGAGCGCAACCAACTCGGAAGCTAGCGCCAGGGCTCCGCCGATTGCGAGCTTCCAGTACGCAGGAC
The DNA here is from genome assembly GCF_051216375.1 of Variovorax glacialis. Lineage (NCBI taxonomy): Bacteria > Pseudomonadati > Pseudomonadota > Betaproteobacteria > Burkholderiales > Comamonadaceae > Variovorax > Variovorax glacialis. The sequence goes on from NZ_JBPJZT010000007.1 coordinate 382,977, forward strand.
GCGGGCTTTGGCGTTGGGACGTCTTGGCGGGCGCGTCCTGCCGTTCCGGCAGACCGCCCATACCCACCTCGTTCAGAGCGGCGAGCACGTCGTCCAGCCGGCCGGTGGCATGGTTCACGGTCAGCTTGCGCTGCAACAGGTTGAACGTCAGGTCGTGAACCCATGCTTCCTTGCCCAAGCGTTGCCGGATGAGAGCCTCTTCGGTGGGGCAGTCCATTTTTTCGATGAGGATGGTGCTGGTGTCCATGCCCGGCTGCGCGGCGGGCTGGTCGGTGACCCCGCGCATGCCGATTTCGTCCAGCGCCTTAAGTACCTGGGGCAGTTTCCCCGGCCCATGCACGACGGTCAGCTTGCGCTGCATCAGATTGAACGAGAGTTCGCGCACCGCCTCGTCGCCGCCAAGGCGCTTTCGAATCAGTGCCTCCTCGGTAGGACAGTCCATCTTCTCAATGAGGATGGTGTTGCGCTCGTCCTTGGAACCGACGGCATGGCCTGATTCCGGCAGCCGAACTTCCATCCCGGAGCGCTGCGCTGCGCCCAGCAGGTCGGCGGTCGTCACCGAGTCATGTTCCACGCGGACGCTTCTGCGCATGAAATCTGGCGTAACGGCATGGACTCCAGCCAGGCTGCGAAGTTGTTTTTCTACCAGGCCGAACTCGGTCGGGCAGCACATTTCCGGTACGTCGAGTACCGTTATCGGGCGGTCCAAGACGGCGTCGGCCGCAACCGAGCCGCTGCCTGACCCGCAACTCTTCGAACTACAACCCGTCGACCCACAATCATCTGCCATGGTGAACTCCTAGCTTGCCTCCATTTGAAAGCCTATAGTCGGTAGAGAGTCAAGCAGAAGGAAATCGCATGAAGATTGGAGAGCTGGCCGCGCGCGCAGGTTGCCAGGTGCAGACCATTCGCTTTTACGAGAACGAAGGCCTGATGCAGCCCCCTGAGCGAGACGCAAACAACTATCGGACCTATGACGAGGCCCACGAAAAGCGTTTGCGCTTCATTTTGAGGTGCCGTTCCCTCGATATGGCGCATTCTGAAATCCGTATCTTGCTGAATTTGCAGGACGACCCCGGACGCCCCTGCGACGAGGTGAATGCGCTCCTTGAAGAACATGTTCGCCACGTACAGACGCGAATTTCTGAACTCACCCTGCTCAAGCGCCAGATTCAGGAAATCCGAAGCGCCTGCGCCGGCGGCGGGTGCATCGGAGAGTGCGGTGCGCTCGAATCCTTGCGGCAAACCACCGGGGAGAATCAGCCCGGTCCGAGACGGCATGTCAAAGGCGTGCACGCCTGAGGCTTCCGATTCGGCGCAGGTTTCAGGATTGGAAACCCTCTAGTCAGTAGAAGGTCAACCAGAAGGTGTGAGAGGCCCTTCGGCCAACTCGGCGGCCTCCCGCACGGCGGAACTCGAAACTAGAATTATTCCCATTTGCATTGGGTTTGGTAATGCTCGGCTTCCTGAAACTGCTCCCTCGAGCCGCCGTATGTGCCGCGCTCCTCCTGCTTGCGACGGTCGCAAGCGCCACGGAATCCGACGTGCGCCGCATCTGGCAAATCCTCGACTACTTGGCGGTGGACTACCGTGGAGCGGTCCAGGACGGTGCTGTTCTCAACGCCTCCGAGTTTGCGGAGATGCGCGAGTTTGCCAAGGCCAGCCAAACGAAGCTCGCTGCCTTGGACCCTCATCCGGAACAGCCTGCTTTGGTGACAGAGGCAGGTGCCCTTGCTGCGGCCATCGACGCGCGGGAAGACCCCGCGCGCGTTGCAACGCTCGCCAAATCCTTGGGCAATCACCTTCTCGCCGTCTATCCGGTCTCGTCCTCACCGAGCGCTCCGCCAAACGTAGCTGCCGCAGCCGCCATCTATCAAGCGCAATGTGCCGCGTGCCATGGTGCCGCCGGGAATGGAGATGGGCCGGTCGGAGTTCGCCTGGAGCCCCGGCCGGTCGCCTTCACCGACCAAGCTCGCGCTCGTGAGCGCAGCGTTTTCGCCCTGTACCAAGTTATCAGCCAAGGCATCGAGGGCACGCCCATGGTGAGCTTTGCCTCCCTTCCCGAGGCGAACCGCTGGGCCTTGGCCTTCTACATTGGGCAGTTCGCTCACAAGGAAGGAGATGTCACGGCCGGCGAAACGGTCTGGAAAGACAACGCGGCGGTTCGTGCACAGCTCACGAATCTAGACGGCTTAGCTCGAGCAACTGAGGGTGACCTCGCGAAGGAGGTCGGCGTTGGACCTGCTGCTGCCGCGATGGCTTATCTTCATGTCCATCCCGAGGCCGTTGTTCAGAAGCGTCCCCTGACGTTCGATATTGCCCGCCAGCGGCTCGCCCAGAGCGAAGAAGCGTACGACAGGAAGGATTTCAAGCTCGCGGCGGACCTGGCGCTCTCGGCGTACCTGGACGGTGTCGAGCCGCTCGAGCCGACGCTTGCGACGCGCGACAAGGCATTGCTTGGCCGCATTGAAACCGCCATGAGCCGGTTCCGCTCGCTCCTTGCGAGCAAGGCGTCCTCGCAGGAAATCAAAGCGCAGACCTTGCGGATTGATGCCTTGTTTAAGGAGGCGGACAGCGTCTTGTCGACAGCCGCCGACGATTCCACTGCCGCGTTCTTGGGAAGCTTCACGATTCTTCTTCGCGAAGGCCTTGAGGCGCTTCTGGTCGTGGTAGCCATGGTCGCGTTTCTTCGCAAGGCGGAGAGACCCGACATGCTTCGGTACGTGCACGCGGGCTGGGTGGGAGCTTTGGCTCTTGGGGCGGTGACTTGGGCGGTCGCGACGTACATCGTCAACGTGAGTGGCGCGAGCCGTGAAGTCACCGAGGGTCTGTCGTCGCTCTTCGCAGCGGCTGTGCTTCTGAGCGTTGGCATGTGGATGCACCAGAAGAGCATGGCAGGCAAATGGCAGCAGTACATCCACGAGAAGCTTTCCGCAGCACTAAATCGCAAGTCGGCCTTCTTCATGTTCAGCCTTTCCTTCATCGCGGTGTACCGGGAGGTTTTTGAGACCATCCTGTTCTATGCTGCGTTGTGGGAGCAAGGCAATCACGCGGCGGTGCTGGGCGGTTTGGCGGCCGGCCTGGTGGTACTGCTTGCAGTGGCGTTTGCGCTCCTGAAGTTCAGCGCTCGCCTTCCTATCGGCAAGTTCTTCTCTTGGAGTTCCATGTTGGTCGCTGTGCTGGCGGTCGTGCTGACCGGCAAGGGCGTCGCGGCGCTTCAGGAAGCCGGATGGATTGGCGCACTTGCCATCAACACGCCGCGCATCGATATCTTGGGCATATTCCCATCTGCGCAGGCTCTGGGTGCCCAACTCGTAGTCGCCGCCATCATCCTCCTGGGTTTCGCGATGAACGCTCGTGCCGCCAGAGGCACGTCTTAGCACGTCCTTCTCGGGACCCTAGCCAAGACAGCCGCCCGTAGGGGGCCTGTGCGGCGAGCCGCCTCGAAGGCGGCGCAAACGTGGTCATCGAGGCGGTGCGTTCGCAGGTTCCGGTGCTCGCGAGCCGAATCGATGGCAACGTCGGCTTGCTCGGACGCAACTACGACGGCTATTTCCAGGTGGGAGATGCCTTTGGCCTCGGGGAGCTGATGCTGCGCGCGAACGCCGAACCGTCATTCCTGGCTCGCCTGCGGGGGCAGTGCGCCAGGCGCGAGCCTCTCTTTGACACCGCGGCAGAGGCAAGGGCCGTGGAGCGGCTACTCAGCGACATGCTCAGTCAATAGGCGGACCATGACTTGTCGAGAGCGGAAAAACTTGCGCACTCACGCGCGTAGGCGCACTCCGACGTTTTTGAACGATTCTGTGTAGAAGCCGTCTCGCAGAGGCCGTCGCGGTTGTGCCCCCGGAGGGCCAAGCAAGCCGGCCTGACCCGGACGGGAAGTTCTCATGCGGGCACTTTCGAACTGCTGCCTTCTTCGACGAACCTAATGACGGAAGCGGCGAGCGCCCGGCATGCGCTTGTCGGCGTGGCGGCTGGGGCCCCACTGAAGCGTTGCGCCTAGTCGGGCAGGGGTGTTCATATTGGTGTTGACCTTCCCCCCATAGGAAGGTTCAAACTCGCTACCTCCTGCAGTTTTTGCAGGCAAGGTTCAGAAATTTCCATATGGTTCGCCTGCGCGCAGTACTGCTTTGGCTCGTGATGCTAGCCGTGCCCTTCCAGGGCTACGCGGCGGTAGCTATGGCCTTTTGCGCGCCGTCGGGAGTAGAACTCCAGGCAGGGCTTGTGCATGACCACGCCAGCCATGACCATGCTGCGTCGCAAACGGCGCACGAGCATGAGGCGGGCGACCAGGCTTCGCATCAGCACCACCAGGACGACCAAGGCGCGTCGCACAAGTGCGGCAACTGCGCGGCGTGCCACTCTGTCGGCATGACGCCGACGTTGGAACCGATTCTCTTGAAGGGCCTCCCGCAGGCCGACCTGCTGGAGCCGTTTTATCCGGTGGCAAGCATCTCGCCACCCGTCCCCCAAAAACCCCCTCGCGTCTGACCGCGTCTGAACCATAGCGACCTTCGGTCGCTGATGTGTTGACGCGCATGTATCGCTCGTTGTCGCACGGCCGCCGGCCGCTGCTGGCACTTCGTTCATGAACACGCGAGGATTCCATGTTCACTCTTTCGCCAGCCCGATGGCTGGCTACGTTGCCAGCTCTCATGGCCTTGGAAGCGGCCGCCCAGACGGGCGGCGAGGTCAAATCGCAAGTCGAGGCTGTCCCGGCACTTACGTACCAATCGGCGACGGAGGGCTACAAGCCCTTCACAGATGGCGCCTCTGTTTCGTGGCGCCAGGCAAACGAAACGGTCCACCAAAGAGGAGGCTGGCAGGCATACGCCAAGGAAGCATCGGGAGACGCTGAGGGCGAGCGTTCGCCGTCGGACGCCCATGGGGCCCACTCCACTCGCACGGCTCCTGCGGCGCCCGCGAAGGAGAAGCCATGAGACGCGCGCTTCGCCTGCTAGCGGCTGTGGTCGGGGTGGCTCTCGCCGGCTGTGCATCGCTCGGAATCGATGACGCGCTCAAATCAACCAACACTTCGGCTTCGCAGTTTACCGGCGGGAATCTGGAGCTCAGTCGTACCGACGAGCAACAAAAGGCCCGTGCAGAACGCTCGCAAGAGCTGCTGAGCAAGCCCTTGTCTCAGGACGATGCGGTACGCCTCGCGCTGGCAAATAGCCCTACTGTCCAAGCATTGGTCGCGCAGAGTTGGGCCGATATCTCAGCAGCCAATCAAGCAGGCCGCCTTCCCAACCCGGTCTTCACCTTCGAACGATTTCGTCTTGGTGATGAGCTCGAAATTGGTCGTCTGCTGTCGTTTGGGCTAGTGGATTTACTGCTTCTACCGAAGCGCGTGTCGATTGCCGAGAGTCTGGCTGCTCAGGCGCAAGTACAGCTGACCGGCGCGGTCGTCGACCAAGTTACGCAGGTGCGCCAGGCCTGGGTCAGGGCGGTTGCGGCTCAGCAGTCCCTTAAGTACGCGGAGCAGGTCAAGGAATCTGCTGAAGCCAGTGCCGAGCTCGCACGCCGGATGCAAGAGGTTGGCAACTTCAGCAAGCTGCAGCGAGCGCGTCAACAGGTCTTCTATGCCGATGCGACTGCCCAACTGGCTTCGGCGCGCCATGCCACCACCGCTGCCCGCGAAGAGCTCACGAGGGTGCTGGGCTTGACAGATGCTCAGGCAGCTCAGTTGAAGCTGCCGGAGCGCCTGCCGGACCTCCCCAAGGCTCCTCGCGAAGCCAGGCAGGTCGCGTCTGCCGCCGGGGAGCAGCGACTAGACATTCAACAGGCCAAAGCCCAACTGGAAGTTGCTGGCAAGTCGCAGGGCATCAACTTGCTATCGACCTTCATCGATGTGGAGGCAGGCTATCGGCACGACACCGTCTTCGACAACGCCGGCGGCGGTAGCGCTACACGGCGAGGCTGGGAGTTCGATATTCAGTTGCCGCTGTTCGACTGGGGAACAGCTCGCCGGGACGCACTGAACGCGCAAGCCCTCGCTGCCGCCAACCGATACGACGCAGCGGTGCGCGGTGCTACGTCGCAGCTTCGCGAGAACTATTCGGCCTATCGAACAGCGTACGACATCGCGCGCCACTACCGCGACGAAATCGTGCCTCTCAGGCAGACGATGGCTGAAGAAAACGTCCTTCGATACAACGGCATGCTCATCGGTGTCTTCGAGCTCCTCGCGGAGGCACGCGACCAGATTGCAAGCGTGACAAGCGCCATCAACGCCCAGCAGCAGTTCTGGCTCGCCGATGCTTCTCTCGAGGCCGCGGTCATTGGAAGGCCCATCGCCGCCGTGACCTCTGTCTCCGCTTCTAGCCCAGCCTCAACCCCGGGCGCGGGTGCCGCTCACTGAGCCCCTCAATCAATCCGATTCAGATGACAAACAGACGAAATTTTCTAGGCGGTACGGGCGCAATCACGGGGGCACTCGCCGCCGCTTCGGTTAGCAAGGTCGCCATGGCGGCCTTGCCGGAGCCAGTGCTGCAAACGAAGCCTGACACCATGCCGCCGCTCGCACCGTCGACAGGGCGGCCCTACAACCCTGTAGTGACCCTCAACGGATGGTCGCTTCCTTGGCGCATGAATAGCGGCGTGAAGGAGTTTCACCTGGTCGCAGAGCCGGTGGTTCGCGAGATGGCGCCGGGCTTCAAAGCACACCTTTGGGGCTACAACGGCCAGTCCCCGGGGCCGACCATCGAGGTGGTCGAGGGCGACCGGGTGCGCATCTTCGTCTCCAACAAGCTGCCTGAGCACACCAGCATTCATTGGCATGGCCAGCGCCTGCCCAATGGAATGGACGGCGTCACCGGCCTTACACAGCCGGGGATTCAACCTGGCAAGACGTTCGTCTATGAGTTCGTAGCGAAGCGGCCGGGGACGTTCATGTACCACCCGCATGCCGACGAGATGGTCCAGATGGCGATGGGGATGATGGGATTTTGGGTTACCCACCCAAGGGAGCGGCACCCGCTCATCGAAGAGGTCGACCGTGACTTCGTCTTTCTGCTCAATGCCTACGACATTGAGCCTGGTAGCGCGACGCCCAAAGTCATGACCATGCTCGACTTCAATCTATGGTCATGGAATAGCCGCATCTTTCCGGGCATCGACTCGCTCAACGTCCGACAGAACGACAAGGTTCGCATCCGCTTTGGCAATCTCACGATGACGAACCACCCGATGCATCTGCACGGGCATGAGTTTCTTGTCACGGGCACCGATGGCGGGCCCACGCCAAAGAGCACTCGCTGGCCCGAAGTCACGACCGATGTGGCGGTTGGCCAGATGCGCCAAATCGAGTTCTTGGCAGACGAGGAAGGTGACTGGGCGTTCCATTGCCACAAGAGCCATCACACCATGAACGCGATGGGTCACGACGTGCCCACCATGATTGGCGTCGACCACAAGGACGTAGTCAAGAAGATTACGAAGCTCGTCCCTGACTACATGGTCATGGGGGAGCGCGGCATGGCCGACATGGGAGAGATGGAAATGCCTATTCCGGACAACACCGCCCGAATGATGACCGGTGAAGGCCCGTTCGGTTCAGTGGAAATGGGCGGCATGTTCAGCGTCATCAAAGTGCGCAAGGGACAGAAGCCCGGCGACTACTCAAACCCCGGCTGGTTCAAACATCCGCAGCGGACGGTCGCCTATGAGTTCACCGGTGCACCGCCCGCACCGGCCCGCGCCAGCGACGCTGGCGAGAGCTCCATGCCGGCGCAACACATGCCCGCCAAAAACATCGAAGTTCAAGTTCGAAAACCCGCTGGTGGTGGCCATACCGGCCACTGACCTTCTCTCAACTCAAGCAAAGGAAATCCTATGAAAACCCACTTTCGCAATGCCGCGCTTGCGGTCCTGGCGACTGCTTTCGCGGCTGTCGCCGCCGCGTCTGGCAACCACGCTGGCGGTCATGGCCACGATTCATCCGAGGCCATCGGCAAGCCTGGGGATGTCGCCAAGGTCGTGCGCACAGTCAACGTCGATATGACCGACAGCATGCGGTTCGACCCCTCAAGTCTGGCCGTCAAGCAGGGCGAGACCATTCGATTCGTCGTCAGCAACTCTGGAAAGCTCAAGCATGAGTTGGTCCTCGGCACGGAGAAGGAGCTGAAGGAGCACTACGAGGCGATGAAGAAGAACCCGGAGATGGAACACGCTGACCCGCACATGGTGACGCTTGCCCCGGGCAAGACTGGCGAAATCGTTTGGCAGTTCACCAAGGCGGGGAAGGTGGACTTCGCTTGCCTCCAGCCCGGGCACTACGACGCTGGAATGAAGGGGGCCGTGAATGTCGACAAGGCAGTCGCTTCCTCGAAGCAACACCAGACGCAGCACTAGGCACGACGCCGCCGGCGCCTCACCATTACATCACAAAGGAACTCTCATGTTCAAAATCTCAATGACTCTGGGCATCCTCATCTCCGCGCTGGCACTCCCTGGTCTGGCAACCGCACAGACAAGCAGCGGGGCATCTGCATCGACTTCAAGCGCAAGCACCTCAGACGCATCGGCCGAGCTCACACAAGGCGAGGTCCGCAAGGTGGACAAGGAGGGCAAGAAGCTCACGATTAAGCACGGCCCCCTGAAGACCCTCGACATGCCCGGTATGACCATGGTGTTCCAGGTGAAGGACGAGACGGTCTTGGACAAGGTCCAAGTCGGCGAAAAGGTTCAGTTCCTGGCCGAAAAGATTGACGGCAAGTTCACCGTCACCAGGCTGGAACCCCTGCGCTAGCCAAGTGCATGCGCCGCCGGACGGAGGCGGACGCACCTCCTCACTACGGAGACAACCCTGCTTGCACGATGGCAAGGAGAGAACGATGAGATATGCGAACACAGCGCAGATGGTCCGCGAGTTCTTGGAAGGCCCCCTCACTCGACCAGGCTTGATGCATTGGAGGCGGCAACACTTCCTGTCCGCGGATGGAGCATCTTTCTATTTCGGAGTCTTCGACAGTTTCGCCAGCGCGCGACGCTGGTTGCCGCCGAGCCCGGAGTTCAACGCAGACGCATTGCAGAAGGAATATGTCGAAGTCCGCACTCGAAGAATCTTCGCGTACGACTACCCCGTGATGTGGTGGCTCTCAGCCGCGTTTCGGGATGGCGCTCAGAGCATCTTGGACATCGGGGGGTCTGTGGGCGTGCACTATTACGCCTACCTTCCGTTCGTCGACATGCCGGAGACGCTTAGCTGGAACGTCGTCGAGGTTCCATCAGTCGTAGCCATCGGCAGAACGTTGGCGGCAGTGCGTAAGGCTCCTGCACTCGAGTTCTCGCCAAACTTGACTGAGAGCGTGTCTCGCGTCCGCGCCGACGTGTTGCTTTCCGCCGGAGCACTTCAGTATGTGGACAACGGCGGACCGGCCAATCTTATCGAACGAATGGCGCGAAGGCCCTTGCGGGTCCTCCTCAATAAGCTGCCTCTTTACGATGGCGAGGACTTCGTCACCACCCAGAACTTGGGTAGCGGCTGCTTCGCTCCGGTGCGCGTCTTCAACCGTCGAAATTTCATCAGTTCTATCGAGGCACAGGGGTACGTTCTGAGAGATGAGTGGTCAGTTCATGAGCGCGCCTTGTACTTGCCTGGCTTCCCGGAGCGCTCGTTCTCGTACTTTACTGGGTTGTACTTCTGCGCCGAAGAAAGACCTGGGCATGGTTGTGAAGTCGATGACGAGGCGCGTGGCCCGTCTCAGGTGACCTCAGAAGTAGGGGTACTGGCAAGCGCCTTGACATTGCCATCATGGGAGGGGCGACATTCGACTCATTGAAAAGACTTTGAGAGCAAAACCATGATTACCTTTGAAGTCAACGACATGACCTGCGGTCACTGCGTGAGCACCATCAGCAAGGCGGTCAACAGCGTCGACAAGGACGCCAAGGTCCAAATCGATTTGGGAGTACACCGCGTCCAGATTGAGCCGGCCGCTGCGACCGCTCAACAACTGAGGGACGCCATCAAAGACGCGGGCTACAGCCCAGTGGCCATCGAGGGCACCGCGCCTATCTCCGCGACGACGAAACGAAGCGGCTGCTGCTGCGCATAGGCCGGTCCGCTTGGAAGACCCGTCTTAGTTTGTGAAATTGAGCGGGGGGTATTCGCCTGCGTTGATGTGCATCAACGGCCAGAGCGGTCCTTGCGAGCATCGTGTGGTTGTAGAGCGCTGGCCCAGCGCTCACATGCAAAAAGGTGAAGTACTATGAAACTCGTCAGCATTTTGGGCGCGGCCGCAGCGGTCACGCTTGCGAGCTGCTCCGCCTTTCCCGGCTCGGCTGCCAAGCAGCCCGAAGAGCACGAGGCACATCACCCGGCGGCTGAAACTGCGCCGAAGGTCGACCCGGCAAAGCTCGACCAGCAGATGCAGGCGATGCAGGCGATGCATCAAAAGATGATGGCAGCCAACACGCCCGCGGAGCGTACCGCCCTGATGAAGGACCATATGAAAGTCATGCAGGACGGCATGGCGATGATGGGACAGATGGGTGCTGGTACGCCAATGATGGGCCAAAAGGGTGGAGCCACGCCGATGCAGGGTGGTGGGATGTCCGCTATGCCCGGCGGCTCGCCGATGCAGACAGACATGATGCAGCGCATGGACATGATGGAAATGATGATGCAGATGATGGTCGACCGCGAGGCGGCAATGCCTCCTGCTGCAAAGTAGTCACGATTCCAGGGGAGCAATCAAATGAACACGCAAGACGACGAAAGAAGTTTCTGGCGCTCACCTGGCGGAATCGGATTGCTTATCGTTGCCCTCGTCGGCGGCTTCTTTCTGCTTACCGAGCACAGGGCGCACTTGCTGGGATGGCTTCCATTCATTCTCATTTTGGCCTGTCCGCTGATGCATGTTTTCATGCACCACGGGCACGGTGGAAAGCATTCCGGGCACGGCCCGTCGGGAGGCGACCATGAACAACACAAGCAATGACTACGGCCTGTGGAGCCTGGTCGTCCTGAACTCCGTCATCTTCGTCGGGTTCGCATACAGCTTTTTCAAGCCATCGACCCTGCGGGACTGGAGGAGCTTTGGCGCCTACTCCGCGTTTATCGTCGCCTTGTTCGCGGAGATGTACGGCTTCCCCCTCACGATATTTCTGTTGTCAGGCTGGCTCGGCGCCAAGTTTCCGGGTGTCAACCTGTTTGGGCACGACGCCGGGCACCTGTGGTGGCTGTTTACGGGCCAGCACGGAAATCCGCACGCTGGGGTCCTGCACATCCTGAGCTTTGTTGCCATCTTTGTCGGCTTCATGCTGTTGTCGAAGGCATGGCATGTCCTGTATCAGGCGCAGCGGCGGCACGAGCTCGCTACAGCCGGTCCATACCGCAGCATTCGGCATCCGCAGTACGTCGCGTTCGTGCTCATCATGTTCGGATTCCTGATTCAGTGGCCGACGTTGCTGACCCTTGCGATGTTCCCGGTGCTGCTCTTCATGTACGTCCGCCTCGCCATTTCCGAGGAACACGATTCAGAGCGCGAGTTTGGGGAGGCTTGGCGCGCATACGCGGCTGAGACGCCTCGCTTCATTCCCACCTGGGGTGGTGGCCGTCGTCGGCATGCCTAGTGCAGCGACGCTCATCAAGGGCGCCGAGCTGATATCGGGGGGTGGCGCGGTCGTGCTTGGGGTGGGGCTGGGATTGCTCGCTCCCGTGCTGCTCCGGCGGTACGCCCTACCGTTTCTCGTTGTCGGCGTGCTTTTGCATGGGGTGGGAATGACGCTCAAGTACCGACTGGAGGCGGGCGGCAGGAAGACGCCAGGTTGGGTGCGCGCCCTGTTCTGGATGTGTTGGGCCGCCCTGCTGGCAACGCTCGCTTGGGTGTTGTATCTCATCCTTGCGCCGACTTGGAGTTGAAGCAAGCGAAAGATGCGAGCTTGACCTTCCACCCATGGGAGGGTACAGACTGCGAAGTCACCACAGGGCGAAAGAAAATTCCAATGGTCTCCGAAACCTCGTCCAAGCTTCACGCGCACGGAATGCACGAGCCTGCGGCTCCGCACGGTCACCATGACCATGCAGCACATGCTGGCCACTTGCCTTCGTCGACGGTGACCGCGTCAAAGCCGGACGGAACGGACATTGAGTACACATGCCCTATGCACCCGCAGGTGCGGCAGATGGGACCTGGGAACTGCCCCATCTGCGGCATGACACTCGAGCCGGTCTTGGCGACGGCGCAAACGGGTGATAGCCCAGAGCTACGCGACATGAGTCGCCGTTTTTGGGTTGGGCTGGCCCTGACGGTGCCGGTCTTTGCGTTGGAGATGGGCGGGCACTTGTTCGATATCCATCACCTCATAGGGCAGCAGGTTTCGAACTGGATTCAGCTTGTTTTTGGAACACCTGTCGTCCTCTGGGCCGGCTGGCCCTTCTTCGTGCGGGCATGGGCTTCGGTCAAGAACCGCAGCTTGAACATGTTCAGCCTCATAGCGCTCGGCACCGGTATGGCGTGGGTCTACAGCATCGTGGGCACCGTGGCCCCCCAGGCCTACCCGGCTGAGCTTCGGAGCCAGGACGGCGCGGTTGCCATCTACTTCGAAGCCGCGGCCGTCATCACAGTGTTGGTCCTTTTGGGCCAGGTACTGGAGCTCCGCGCCCGCGAAAAAACGTCTGGCGCCATTCGAGCTCTTCTTGACCTCGCACCCAAGACGGCGGTGCGGGTGGCTGCGAGCGGAGCGGATGAGACGGTCGAAATCGACACCATCGTTGTCGGGGAACTGTTGCGTGTTCGGCCGGGCGAGAAAGTGCCAGTCGACGGCGAGGTCACTGAAGGCAAGGGGACAGTCGACGAGTCGATGGTGTCTGGTGAGCCCATGCCAGTGGCCAAGGCGACTGGCTCCAAGGTGACTGCGGGGACCTTGAACCAGACCGGTGGCTTCGTTATGCGCGCCGAGAAGGTGGGCGCGGATACGCTGCTGTCCCAAATCGTCCACATGGTCGCGGCGGCGCAGAGAAGCCGGGCTCCAATTCAGCGCATGGCCGACCAGGTCGCGGGCTGGTTCGTGCCTGTTGTCATCTTGGTCGCAGTGGTGACCTTCGCGGCATGGCTCGTGTGGGGGCCGCCTCCCGCATTTTCGTATGCGCTTATTACCGCAGTTGCGGTTCTCATCATCGCGTGTCCCTGCGCGCTTGGGCTTGCAACGCCTATGTCCATCATGGTGGGTGTGGGCAAGGGCGCCCAGCACGGCGTGCTGATTCGAGACGCCGAGGCTCTCGAGAGGATGGAGAAAATCGATACGCTCGTGGTCGACAAGACCGGTACGCTGACCGAGGGGCGGCCAAAGGTTGTGCACATCGAGCCGACCGCTGGCCTAACCGAAAACGATGTCCTTCAGAAGCTCGCCAGCGTCGAGCGTGCCAGCGAGCATCCGCTCGCAGCCGCCATCGTGGCGGCAGCCCAAGACCGGAACCTTCCGCTGCAGCCGGTCGTCGACTTCGACTCGCCTGTCGGCAAGGGTGTCGTGGGCGTGGTCGACGGTAAGAGAGTCGTGTGCGGAAGCGCCAAATTTCTGCAGGAACAGTCCATCAGCTCGGAGTTGCTGGCGTCCAAGGCAGAGGAACGCCGCGCCCAGTCGGCGACCGTCATCTTTGTTGGGATTGATGGACAGTTGGCGGGCTTCGTTGCCATCGCTGACCCCATCAAGGCGACCACGCGTGCGGCTCTCCAAGCGCTCAAAGAGGCCGGGGTCCGAATCGTGATGCTGACGGGCGATGGCCGGACGACTGCGGAAGCCGTTGGTCGTGAACTGGATATCCATGAAGTAATCGCCGAGGTGTTCCCTGAGGACAAGGCCAAAGTGGTTCAGCGCCTCAAGAGCGAAGGGCGCGTCGTGGCGATGGCGGGCGACGGAGTGAATGATGCCCCTGCGCTTGCAGCAGCAGAAGTCGGAATCGCAATGGGCACCGGGACGGACGTAGCCATGGAAAGCTCCGGCATTACCTTGCTCAAAGGTGACCTGATGGGGCTGGTGAAGGCGCGCCGCCTTTCGCGTTCGACCATGCGGAACATCCGGCAGAACCTGTTCCTCTCCTTTGCGTACAACGTTGCCGGGATACCTCTTGCCGCGGGCGTCCTGTACCCGTTCTTCGGATTGCTGCTGTCGCCGGTGGTGGCCGCAGCTGCGATGGCGCTTTCGTCGGTGAGCGTCATCGGCAATGCGCTGCGGCTGCGCAGTATCCGCCTGGACTGACCATGACGCGGCACCATTGGTCGCGATGGCTAATAGGCAGTTGCGGCGCATGGTTGTTAGGGCTTGGTGCCTCTTTCGTCTTTCTTCGGCCCCCGCTGTTGCCCGAGGACCTGCGGTATATCGGTGTCACGCTGGAAGCCCTACGGGCGGCTGCGCCTGGGCTTGAAGGTTGGCTCGCGAAGGTCTTTGTCGTCATGGGGGGCTTCATGGCCGGCGCCGGCGCGCTCACTCTGTACGTTGCGCTGTCGCAGCCGAAGCTCGGGCGGCTTGGCACGGTCAGTGTTTTGGCGTTCACGGGCCTCTTGACCGTCGGCCTCATGAGCGCCGTCAACTTCGCGCTGGGCTCGGACTACCGCTGGTTGCTAATGGCTCCGATGGTGGCATGGACCTTCGGCACTTGGCTTCACGTCTGACGGGGGACCAATTTTCAAGCGCTTCGCAGATAAGTGCCGGATGGTGCTAGCTGACCGGAAAAACAGCCATCTCAATTCGGACTTGGAAGTGGCGTGGTCAGCGTACTGACTCGATGTACGTCACCGTCGCTGCGCCGTTCTTGATTTCAGCGTTGAATCGCACCTTGTCGCCAGGCTTCAATCTGTCCAGCATCCGTTTGTCAGCCACAGCGAAACCCATGGTCATCGCTTCCATGCCGAGGTTGGGCAGGTCGCCGTGATTGATGACGACCTCGCTGTGCTCCTTGTCGACCCTTTCCACTTCGCCCACCGTGAGGGCCATCGCGGGACGAGTGCCGATGCTCCAAGCTTTGCGAGGGGCGGAAGTCGGACCTTTTGCTGTCTGTGCCTGCGCACCGGCGCACGCCATCAGCCAGAGCGCGACGATGATGCCTATGCGTTTCTTCATGGCTTCAACGATGACTGCTGAGCGGGATAGCTCGCGAACACGGTCTCGCGCCCTTTGCGGTCGACCAGAAGAACCTTGTACGGGTCCTTGCGTTCTCCGTATTCCATACCTGGCGAACCGATGGGCATCCCTGGCACAGCGAGCCCGACAGCCTGAGGCTTCGCGGCCAGCAGGCGCTTGACGTCAGCCGCGGGTACGTGACCTTCGAGGGCATAGCCGTCGACGACACCGGTGTGGCAGCTGGCCAGTCGTTCGGGGATGCCAAGGCGCTTGCGCACGCCTGCCGTGTCATCCGTTTCGGTAACTTCAACGGAAAATCCGGCCGCCTTCAGATGTTCGACCCAAGCGGAACAGCATTCGCAACCGGGATTCTTATAGACATGGACCTTCGAAGCCGCGGCCCGTGCAGAGAGCGTTTGCAGCAGCGGGAGCGCAGCGATAGCGCTGAGAAGCGAGCGTCTGTTCATGAATCTCACCTTTCTGGAGTTTGATGTTGGCTTGAGCGGGGCGATTCAAGCAGCCTCTGTTGCTGGAACAACGTGGTCCTCAAGACGTTGCTTGGGCCGGCGGCGGTGAAGCAGATACCAAGCCGCGGGAATGACCAGCATGCTCAGCAAAGGGGCGGTCACCATGCCGCCCACCATGGGTGCAGCAATTCGAGTCATGAGTTCCGAGCCAGTTCCGCTTCCCCACATGATGGGTAGCAAGCCTGCCATGACCACCGCCACCGTCATCGCCTTGGGACGGACGCGCAGGACCGCCCCTTCCCGGATGGCGGCAAGCAGTGTTTCGTCGTTCATCGGCGCCCCAGCCGCGATGTGTCGCGCTAGTGCATTCTTGAGGTAGATGAGCATCACGACGCCGAACTCCGCGGCTAGGCCGGCAAGCGCGATGAATCCGACCGCTGTGGCCACAGAGACGGAGTGCCCTATCGCCCAGACAAGCCAGAACCCACCGATGAGTGAGAAGGGAACGGCCGCCATCACCAAAGCAGCGTCCCCGACGGCCTTGAACAGTACGTACAGCAGCACGAAGATGACCGCTAAGGTAGCGGGAACGACGAGCTTGAGCCGCTGTGTGGCTCGCTCGAGATACTCGAACTGTCCGGACCAGGACACGGCGTAGCCGGTGGGCATCGTCACGGACTGCGCGACTGCAGCCTGCATGTCATTGACGACAGACCTTAGGTCTCGGCCTCGCACATCCACGTAGACCCAGCCGGAAAGGCGCGCGTTTTCGCTGCGCAGCATCGGTGGTCCCTCCTCGATGGTGACTTTCGCGACATCCTGAAGCAGAAGCTGCGCTCCCCTTTCGGTCATGAAGGGCAGTTCCCGCAGACGCTGCAAGGAATCACGCACCTCTCGGGGGTAGCGGACGTTGATGGGGTAGCGCTCGCGGCCTTGGATTACCTCGCCGACGTTGTCGCCACCGATAGCCGTCGACACGATGGCTTGCACGTCAGCCACCGAGAGGCCGTAGCGCGCCGCTGCGAGTCGGTCGACGTCGACATCGATATAGCGGCCTCCGGTGAGCCGCTCAGCGAGCGCCGAGGAGACGCCGGGTACACCTCTGACGGTCGCTTCAATCTGCGTCGAAAGCTTGTCGATTGTGGCCAAGTCAGCGCCGGCTACCTTTATTCCCACAGGGCTCTTGATGCCAGTCGCCAGCATGTCGATGCGGTTGCGAATAGGCGGAACCCAGACGTTGGTGAGGCCGGGCACCTTCACGACGCGGTCCAGCTCTTCGACCAGCTTGTCTGGGGTCATGCCCGTCCGCCACTCGCCGCGTGGCTTGAACTGGATGGTCGTTTCAAACATCTCGAGCGGTGCCGGGTCGGTAGCCGTATCGGCACGACCTGCTTTCCCGAAGACGCGTGCAACTTCGGGCACCGTCTTGATGAGCCGGTCCGTCTGCTGGAGGAGCTCGGACGCTTTGGAAACGGAGAGCCCGGGGAAGGCCGAAGGCATGTAGAGCAGGTCTCCCTCGTCCAGCGGTGGCATGAACTCGCCGCCCAGGCGCACCACCGGGATGACCGTGATGGCCAAGAGCACGCCGGCGACCACCAGCGTGGTCTTGGGAAAGCGAAGGACCGCCTCCAGCGCGGGCCGGTACGCCGCCATCAGCAAGCGGTTCACAGGGTTCGCCGCCTCGCGGGGGATGCGTCCGCGGATGAGGTATCCCATGAGCACCGGCACCAGCGTCACGGACAGGCCAGCCGCCGCAGCCATCGCATAGGTCTTTGTGAACGCCAGCGGTGAGAACAGCCGACCCTCCTGCGCTTCGAGGGAGAACACAGGCACGAAAGAGAGCGCGATGATGAGCAAAGAGAAGAACAGGGCGGGCCCGACCTCTGTCGATGCAGTGCCGACCAGCTCCCATCGCTCGGAGGACGTGGGGCTCCTGCCATGCTTCGTCTCGAAGGCCTCGAGGTGCTTGTGGACGTTCTCGACCATGACGATGGCTCCATCCACCATTGCGCCGATGCTGATGGCAATGCCGCCAAGCGACATGATGTTGGCGTTGACGCCTTGCCATTGCATGACGATGAAAGCCGCGAGCACGCCAATGGGAAGCGCGACCACCGCCACGAGGGCAGAGCGCATGTGAAATAAGAAGATGGCGCACACGACCGCCACGACTGCGAACTCTTCCAGCAGCTTGAAGCGCAGGTTTTCGACGGCACGGTCGACAAGGAGGGACCTGTCATAGGTCGGAACGACCTCGACGCCGGCCGGGAGGCTCGGCTTGAGCGTCTCAAGCTTCTCATTGACGGCCTGGATGGTGGTGCGCGCGTTTTTGCCCGAGCGCATGACAACCACGCCTCCAGTCACTTCCCCTTGACCATCGAGTTCGGCAATTCCGCGCCGCATTTCCGGGCCAATCTGGATGGTAGCGACATCGCGCAGTAGCACCGGCGTACTGCCCGTGACCGCAAGCGGAATCGTGCGGAAGTCATCCAGCGATTTGAGGTAGCCCCGCGAGCGCACCATGTACTCAGCCTCCGCGAGTTCCACGACGGACCCGCCTGAGGCCTGGTTGGCTTTCTGCAAGGCCGTCACGACGGTCGCCTGGGTGATGCCGAGCGCGCGCATGCGGTCGGGGTCGAGCACGACTTGGTACTGCCGGACCATGCCTCCGATGCTCGCGACCTCGGCCACGTCTGGGACGGTCTTCAGCTCGAACTTCAGGAACCAATCGTTCAGTGCACGCAGTTGGCTGATGTCTTGCTTGCCTGTGCGGTCCACGAGGGCATACTCGTAGACCCACCCGACGCCCGTTGCGTCGGGCCCCAGTGATGCGTTGGCACCTGCGGGGAGTTTGCTCTGCACTTGATTGAGGTACTCGACGACGCGGGAGCGCGCCCAGTACGGGTCCGTCTTGTCGTCGAAGAGCACGTAGACGAACGAGTCCCCGAAGAACGAGTAGCCGCGAACGGTCTTGGCCCCCGGCACGCTGAGCATCGTTGTCGTCAGCGGGTACGTCACCAAGTCCTCCACCACCTGTGGCGCCTTGCCGGGGAAGGGCGTTCGGATGATGACCTGCACGTCCGACAGGTCCGGCAGTGCGTCCACCGGAATGCGGGTCGCTGACCAGACGCCGGCAACCACGAGGAACAGCGTGGCGATGAGCACAAGGAGCCGATTGCCAATCGACCATCGAATGAGCGCGGCAATCATTGCTTCGTGCCCGGTTGTACGCGCTGCACCGAGAGGAGCTCATAGCCCATGGGCCCGCCCTCCTTGAACTCGAATCGAACTGTGTCACCTGGCTTCACATCCTCGAACGCATTGGCGCTCGGTTTCGAGAAGCCCATGGTCATGGCCGGCCACTTGAGCGAGGCCACGGGGCGATGGGAAATGGTGATGCCGTCGGGCTCGACGCTCTCGACCTTGCCTTCGCCCGCGTGGGTGACCGCTGCCTTCCCTACGGGCGAGGAGCCGGCGGGCACTGGCGTTGCGGAAGCGGCCGTCATGCTTCCCAGCACCGAGCGCAGTCGAGCCTCCGAGTCGATGAGGAATTGACCACTGGCGACCACCTGGTCGCCTTCCTTCAACCCCTGGACAACCTCGAGGTCGTCGCCCAGGTCCATGCCCAGCGATACATCGCGCGGCTCGAACGCGCCGGCGTCATTGCGGACGATGACGACCGCGCGCTTGCCAGTGCGGATGACCGCCTCGGCCGGGACGACCAGTCGGGTGCTCGTCGGTCCTGCGACTTGTAGGCGCAACAGCATCCCCGGCGTGAGCTTGCCTTCCTTGTTGTCGACCTCGAAGCGCGCCTTCAGGGTGCGCGTGTTCGAACTGACCTCTGGAAGGATTTCCTTGAGCTCGCCCTCGAACGTTTGAGAGGCGTCGGCTTGCAGCATTGCCTTGACCTTCTGACCGCGGGTCAAGCGCACCGCCTGAGCTTCAGGCACCTCGGCCACGGCCCAGACCTTTTCAAGCCCGGCGATGCGAAACAACGTCATGCCCGGAGTGACGGCAACGCCTTCGCGCACGCCGAGTTCGGCTACCACCCCGCTGACCGGTGCGCTCAGGCTGAAGCGCGCCTGTGCCGTCCCCGTCTCATCGCTCCGGCGGATGAGGTTCTCCGGAATCGACATGGCGCGCATCCGTTCGCGTGCCGCTGCAATGAGGTCGGGAGCGACGCCGGCCCGTTTGAGTGCAAGCAATTCGTTCTGCGGCCCGAGCCATTCCGGCGCGAAGATGGTCGCCAAGGGTTGGTCCTTGTGCACGCGTTCCATCGGAGCACGTACGGCCAGGCGTTCGACGTAGCCCGCGACCCGCGTCTGAACGGCTACGTTCAACCGCTCGTCGAACTGCACAGCACCGATGGCATCGAACGAGCTCGAGGTCTCCGCGCGTCGCACGGTGGCGTAGCGGATGCCCAGGTTCTGCTGCACCGAGGGGCTCACTTTGACGCCAGACGCGCCTGGGTCGCTGTCGGCGTAGACCGGCACGAGCTGCATATCCATGAAAGGCGACTTGCCCGGCTTGTCGAAGCGCGGGCCTGGGACCATCGGGTCGTGCCAGTACAGGACCTTGCGTCCGTCGGGTGACGAGGTGCCAGCGCCGGCGGCAGCTTGGGGGGGCGTTCCACCATTGCCAGCGTGTCGTCCCACGGAAAAGCCGCCGCCTGCGAGGACCGCGCTGCCGACAACGACGAGGGCGGCGAGTTGAGTGCGTTTCATTGGCCGGCTCCTTGCGCGAGAGGTTTGAATACAAGCTGTGCTTGCGTCTTGGCGAGGTCGCGTTGAAGCGTGAGGAGCTTTCGCTGGGTCTCCACTTCGGCGTGCCTCGCCTCGAAGACGGTCAGCAGAGTGCCCTGGTTCGAGCGGTACCCAGCAGTGGCTGCGGCAGTGCGCTGCAGGGCCGGGGTCACGACTCCTGCGCGATAGCGCTCGATGCGTTCGCGCAAACGTTGGGCGTCACTGGCTAACGCTCGATATTCGGCGGTGGCCGCGCGCGTGGCTTCTGCAAGCTCCGCCTCGGCTTTGTCGGCCAAGGCGAGCTTCGCTGCGGTCTCGCGGTCCTGGCGCTCGGACGGGGCGACCTGAAGCGGGATGCTCACGCCGAAAGTCGCCATGTCCGAATAGCCCGTGCGCTGCCCATATGAAACCTCCCAGGTCCAGTTCGGCTTGCGCTCCGAGGCTGCGACCGCGGCTGCTCGCGTGGCCACATCGATGTCGAACTGCTTTGCGAGAACGACTGGATTGGCCGCGACGTAGGCCTGCTCTGTCGGCAAGGGAACCGCGGCGATGGGCACCAATTCGTCGGCGTCGACACCGACCCAGCGCTGGAGCGTGACTTGAGCCGCGCTTTGCAGCTGACGAACCTCGGCCGACTCGTCTTCGGCCGAACCACGCGCACCGGCGAGGGCGAGCGCTTCTTGGCTGCTTCCGGCTGACGAAGCTAGTCGGGCGCGCGCTGCCTCGAACTCCTCATGAGCATGGTGCTCCATGAGCGTTGTGAGCTTCAAAGCCTCGCCCGCGTAGTAGGCGTCTAGGTAGGCGAGTGCCGTGTTCAGCCGAGTTTCGGCAACCGCAGCGCGCGTCTGGATGCCTTCTCTTGCGACCATCGCCTCGGCCGCCGCCCGGCGAGCATTTCGCTTTTCACTCGACAGCCATTCCTGGCTGATGCCGATGCGCTTCATCGTCATCGCGTCGCGTGTAGTGCTAAAGCGGTCCGGTCCCGTCACCGGCAGGTTTTCGATGCCAGTCCGAAGCGTGGGGTCCGGGAGCTGGCCCGCCGAGCGTGCGAGCTCGGACGCGCTCGAGACACCAGCGCGCGCTGCGCGAGCGGACTCGGAGCGTTGGACGGCTTGGTCGAGGGCAGCCTCGAGGGTGAGGGGCGCCGCGCCCACCAAAGAGGGCAGCAGTGCGGCGGCTAAGGCGGCCGCACGCAGGAAGGGGGGTTGCATGGAAGCTCCGAAGACAAATGGCAACACAGCTGGTGAGCGGGCAAGCCGCACCAGCGCCGTTTAGTCGACGGAGATTTCAGACTCGGAGTCTGAGCGTGGAGAGAAAGAGGGGGTCGGGGGGCGGTCTGAGCTCCGGGCTCGGGCCGACCGGAAAGGCCACCGCCAGTTGCGCCTCGAGCACAAGCGGGACAACCAACACCTGAATGACCGCTGGAAGCGACGGTGTGGCCAACTTGACCTGCTCGTACGACAGCTTCATGTCGGCAGCATGCTGATGACAAAGCACCGGCTGAACCGAATCCATTCCGTCGCAGGGTTCGCCTGCGACCATCATTTCCGTCATCGCGGCCGCGTCAGTCACCCCGGGGCAGAGGTAGCTGGCCAGCACCACCTGCGAGAACAGCAGCGATAGGACCACGGCGAACGTGGTCATGCAGCGATGGAAGTGGCGGCGGAACATAGCAGTCGAGAGTTTAGCGGTGGTGCCTTCGTTGCGCTGGACGTCCGCGAACTACCGTTCTCCTCTATGGGAGTGCCCCGAGCGCTGGCCGGGCTGCCGGCCCAAGACAAAAAGCGCTATCAAGCAAAACCCGGCGCCAGCATAGAAAGTCGATGCCGCTCCGAAAGCGTCCCAGATGAGGCCCGCAAATGTGCTTGCGACGAGCATGGCAAGGCCGCTGACCAAGTTAAACACGCCGTACGCGGTGCCGCGCAAATCCTCAGGTGCATTGTCGGCAACCATGGTGGCAAGCAGGCCTTGCGTCATGCCCATGTGGATGCCCCATAGAGCGACGCCGCCAAACAATGCAATCCAGTTCATGCCTGAGGCGAGAACGAGGTCCGCCGCGAGAAGCACGATGAGCCCAAAGCCCAAGAGCCGGCGGTGGTTCATCGCGTCGGCCAGTTTCCCAAACGGGTATGCAGATGCTGCGTAGACCATGCTCATCGCAACCATCACGAGGGGGACAAAGGCTGGAGGGATGCCGGTTTGCTGTGCCCTCAAGACGAGAAATGCCTCGCTGAATCTTGCCAGCGTTGAGGTGGCGCCGACTGCGACCACCCACCAGTAAGCCCGCGGAAGCCGACTGATGCTCTCTTGGCGAATAGGATTGGTTCTGGGCTGCGACTCGTCGCGCTTTGGCTCCCGCAGGCCAAACAACAGGAGCGCTACGGCGAGAAATGCGGGAATCGTCGCAACCCAGAACACGGCCCGAAAATCGCTGCTCCACAGCAGCATTAGGCCGACGGCAATCAGCGGGCCGACGAACGCGCCGACCGTATCGAGCGACTGCCTCAAGCCGAATGCGGCTCCGCGCACGTGCTTGGGGGTAAGGTCTGCCACCAGAGCATCTCGCGGCGCACCTCGAATTCCCTTGCCGACACGGTCCAGCAGGCGACCGGTGACGACTGCGCCAAAACTTGTAGCCATGGCAAAAAGCGGCTTGCTGACAGCCCCGAGCGCGTAGCCCGCAACGGCCAACCCCTTTCGCTTGCCGAGGTAGTCGCTCAAGGAGCCTGAAAAGACCTTGACTATGAGCGCGGTTGACTCAGCCAGTCCCTCAACGAGGCCGACAGCAAGGACGCTGGTGCCAAGCGACGTGACCATGAACATGGGAAGCAGGCTGTGAATCATCTCGGAGGAGATGTCCATCAGCATGCTGACAAAGCCAAGTACCCAGACGCCCGAGGGAATCTGCCGCGCTGTTGATGAAGCAGGCTGGCTCATGAAGAATTGTGGCTGGCGGCCGGCCAGTCACAGAGACCGCGTCGTCTTGGGAGCATCGAAGAAGCGGTGGATTTCCGGGCCACAAACGCCGCTGCTAGCGACCTTCCAAGTATTGGGGGTGTCGGCCTAGTGTGCGCAATCAATCCGTACGCCGCATCCGAAATCATCGTCCTATCACTTGAATCACTTGAGATAGGACCGCAAGGCGGCGACGACGACCTCAAGGTCTTCGGTTCGCTGCGCCTCGGTGGCTTCTTGCGCTCCGAGGTGCTCGCGGATGTGTCCTTCGAGGACTTCCGACATCAGACCATTTACGGCGCCCCGGATGGCGGCAATCTGCTGAAGGATTGCAAGGCACTCTGATTCTTCGCTTAGCGCCCGCTCGAGCGCTTCAGCCTGCCCCTTGATGCGGCGCACCCTGGCAAGGAGAGGCTTCTTTCCGTGAATCGTATGTCCCATGGGGGCATTCTAGGTGTCGATAAAATACTGGGGTACAGTATCTTTCCTATGTCGCAAACGATAGCTCACTCTCACGCGCCACCCGAAGGAACTTGGCGGCATTCGCATGTCTTCGACGAGGGGAACCCCCTTGCAGAGCGGAACACCCGCTGGGCGGTTGCCCTCACGGTAGCGATGATGGTCGTGGAGATAGCCGGCGGCTGGTACTTCAATTCCATGGCGCTCTTGGCCGATGGATGGCACATGAGCTCGCATGCGCTGGCACTTGGCCTATCCGTCGTAGCGTACGTCGCAGCCCGACGCTTTGCTCATGACGGCCGCTTCGCGTTCGGAACGTGGAAGATGGAGGTTCTCGGCGGATACACGAGTGCAATCCTCTTGATGCTCGTCGCAGGCTTGATGGCTTTCCAATCCGTCCACCGCCTGCTTTCCCCTGCCTCCATCCACTATGACGAAGCCCTTGCAGTCGGAGCGGTCGGCCTGCTGGTGAACTTGGCGTGCGCGTGGTTGCTCAGAGGCGCCCACGAACACGGGCATGGGCACCACGGTCACGACCACTCGGATGAAGGTCACGCGCACCACCACGACCTCAATCTTCGTGCGGCGTACGTGCATGTACTGGCAGACGCAGCAACTTCCGTGTTGGCGCTTGGCGCCCTGGCGGGCGGGAAGCTGTGGGGTGCCGCTTGGCTCGACCCAGCAGTGGGAATTGTTGGCGCAGTGGTCGTGGCGATGTGGGCTGTCGGCCTCCTGCGGGATTCCGGTCGGGTCCTTCTTGACGCTGAGATGAATGCGCCGGTGGTGGCCGAAATTAGGGAAGTCATCGACGCAAGCCCCGTGAAGGCCACCATCTGCGACCTGCACGTTTGGCGTGTCGGAAAGGGCAAATACGCTTGCATCATCTCGCTCGCCACGCGCGAGCTGGTCGAGCCCGACTACTTCAGACGCCAGCTTGGCATCCACGAAGAATTGGTCCACATCTCCGTTGAAGTGAATCGACTGCCTGGCCTTCATGCCATGAGTGCTGCATAGAGCCGAAATGAAGCCGGTGGCGGCTAACCAGCCGGGAGGCTGCCGGAGCCATGCTGCCTAAGGCTCCAAGCTCGTCGCGCCTGGTTCGTGCCTGGCCGTCCGCTTCACAGTCCGGGCCAAACCGACCGAGCAGCGGGCCGCAACTTGGCCTGAACAAGGGATACAAAGACGACATGAAGGCTCTCACCCATCGCGGCGTTCTTGCGGCAATCGGAGCGGCGGCGCTCTTCGGCGCCGGCACGCCGGTCGCCAAGCTGCTGCTCGCACATACGAGCCCCTGGTTGCTGGCAGGCATGCTTTACCTGGGTTCGGGAATAGGACTCTGGCTGTGGCGTCTGCTGTCTCGCGCGCCGCGAGTCCGACTCCAACGAGCCGAGGTCGGATGGCTAGCGGGCGCCGTCATCGCGGGGGGCATGCTCGGCCCCTTGCTGCTGATGACCGGACTGGGCGGAATGGCGGCAGCCGATGCCTCGCTGCTTCTGAATTCGGAGGGCGTCTTCACCGCACTCCTTGCTTGGTTCGTGTTCAAGGAGAACTTCGACCGGCGCATTGGGCTTGGAATGGTGGCCATCGTGGCAGGGGCGGCCGTTCTCAGCTGGCCGGGAGAGGAAGGCGTCGGTGCCCTGTGGGAATAGGACTCTGGCTGTGGCGTCTGCTGTCTCGCGCGCCGCGAGTCCGACTCCAACGAGCCGAGGTCGGATGGCTAGCGGGCGCCGTCATCGCGGGGGGCATGCTCGGCCCCTTGCTGCTGATGACCGGACTGGGCGGAATGGCGGCAGCCGATGCCTCGCTGCTTCTGAATTCGGAGGGCGTCTTCACCGCACTCCTTGCTTGGTTCGTGTTCAAGGAGAACTTCGACCGGCGCATTGGGCTTGGAATGGTGGCCATCGTGGCAGGGGCGGCCGTTCTCAGCTGGCCGGGAGAGGAAGGCGTCGGTGCCCTGTGGCCGTCGCTAGCGGTGCTGGGCGCATGCTTGGCCTGGGCGGTCGACAACAACCTCACCCGCAAGGTGTCGGTGGCCGACGCGTCATTCATCGCAATGACCAAGGGTCTGGCCGCCGGTGCGACGAACCTCGCACTGGCGGTCGCCACCGGCGCAGTCTGGCCGCCAGTCGTGGTGGTCGCAGGCGCCGGTCTGCTGGGCCTCCTAAGCTACGGCACGAGCCTGGTCCTATTCGTCGTCGCCCTGCGGCACTTGGGCACCGCGCGCACCGGCGCCTATTTTTCCGTTGCTCCGTTTTTTGGCGCGGTGCTGGCTATTGGCCTGCTTGGCGAGCCCCTGACGTTTCAACTGGTCCTCGCTGGCGTCTTAATGGCCATCGGCGTCTGGCTTCACCTGACGGAGCGCCACGGACATCGGCACGTGCACGAGCCGCTAGCGCATAGCCACGAGCATGACCATGACGAGCATCATCAGCATGTGCATACCGATGGCTCGTCCGCCGCGTCCAGGCACACCCACTGGCATCGCCATGAGCCCCTGGCCCACAGCCATGAGCACTACCCGGATACTCATCATCAGCACTCCCATCCGCATTGAGCGCTCCAGGCGCACCTGCGTAGCTGAGTGAGTTCAATGCGAGGCGGCTTTCCCATGGAAGTGGGCCCCGTCGGCCACTGCAACAACGGGCGGGCCTGCGTCCGTGTGACGGCTTTGGACGGGAGATGCATCGACAGTATGGGCTATCGAGCCGCGCCACCGTTAGGTTCGACGGCAAACTGCTGCCGTGCAATCCCGTAGCGCCGCATCTTCTCCCAGAGAGTCTTGCGGCTGATATCTAGGCGCGCCGCCGCTTCAGTTACCACTCCGTGGTGCTCTTGCAGTACCGCTACCAAAAAGGCACGTTCCTTTTGTTCGAGATGTTCGCTCAAGGAGCGGCTTTC
This sequence comes from Variovorax glacialis, assembly GCF_051216375.1. Lineage (NCBI taxonomy): Bacteria > Pseudomonadati > Pseudomonadota > Betaproteobacteria > Burkholderiales > Comamonadaceae > Variovorax > Variovorax glacialis. The sequence continues at coordinate 409,561 of NZ_JBPJZT010000007.1, forward strand.
GCTTTTGGGCTCGAGCGGCGAGATGTAGTCACTGGCAAGGGGGAAAAGGTCGTACGGTTCAAGCGTCGGTCCTGCGCCCAGCGCGAGCGCCCTCCGCAGCACATGGTTGAGTTCGCGCGCGTTACCAGGCCATCCGTGCGCAAACAAGGCCTGTTGCGCTTCGAGCGATAGCTTGAGCGCAATACGTTGCTTCGAGGCCGTGGTCAGTTCTCGCAGCATTCGGTCCGCGAGCCAGAGGATGTCCTCCCTGCGTTCGCGCAGCGGCGGGACCTGCACTGTTAGCACGTTGATGCGGTAGTACAGGTCTTCCCGGAAGTGCCCTGAGCGCACCATCGCTGGCAAATCCCGGTGGGTGGCGCAAACGAGCCGAAAGTCGACGTACGTGGAAGCTTCGGCACCTATCCGCGTGACCTTGTGCTCCTGCAGAACGCGCAGCAAGCGCGCTTGCATGCTGAGCGGCATATCGCCGATTTCGTCAAGGAAGAGCGTACCTCCGTTGGCCTGCTCGATGAAGCCCCTGTGGGCCTTAGCGGCCCCGGTGAACGCGCCGCGCACGTATCCGAAAAGTTCCGCCTCGATAAGTGCCTCGGGGATGGCCGCGCAATTGACGGCAACCCATCCGCCGGGGCGTCGGAGCTTTGCGCTTTCATGAAGAGAGAGCGCAAAGACCTCCTTGCCGACACCCGACTCGCCCGCGACAAGAACAGGCTCCATGCTGTCGGCAAGCCGAGACATGAGCGACTCAATCTTGCGCATTGAAGGCGAGATACCGAAGACGGCGTCATCTACGTGCGGCGGGGGTGCCTCGCAGAAGTCATGCAGGCGCACCATCAACTGGTCGAGGTCAAACGGCTTGGTCACAAAGTCAGCCGCGCCGGCCTTCAGAAGGCCTACGGCTTCGTCGATGGTCCCGAACCCGGTCATGAAGACGAAGGGCGGGCGCGCCGGCGCGCCCAGCGACTCGAATACCTCCCGTCCAGAAACGTCGGGGAGCCTCAAGTCGCAAAGTGCCAGGGCATATTGGCGCCGCTCGAGGGCAAGTAAGGCCGAGCGGCCGTCGCGATGCCAATCGAACCCCAGCCCTTCCATGCGGAATCGGTCGCACAGGCTTTCTCCTAGAAGTTCATCGTCCTCAATCAGACACACCTTGGCAGCGCTGGTCATGTGGATAGCTCGCTTGATATTGATGGACGCACCTTGGCCTCGGGCGGCGCGCAAAGCGGGATGCGGACTTCGAAGACGGTGTTCCCTCCTTGCGCGGTCAGGGAGATGTGGCCGCCCATCGCCGTGACAAGGTGGTAACTTGCCCAGAGCCCCATGCCATTGCCTTCACCACCGACCACCGGCTCAAAAGGTCTATTCCGTCGAGCCTCTGGAAACTCCACCCCGTCATTGGTGACGCGCATCACGAGTTCGGAATTTGTCACGGCCGCGTCGAAGTCAATCTTCGACTCGCTGGCCTGTACCGCATTGAGCAACAAGTTGAGCACCACCTGCCGAACCGGCGCCGCGGGAGCCGGGAGTTCGTGGTCGATGGGGTAATGCCACGTCAGCTTCGCGTGCTTGCGCCGGGCCTGCGGCGCCACGAGGACGCGCAGGTCCTCCAGGTCAGAGGGCGAAAGCGCACGGGCAGTCGTCTTTGTCTCGATAAGCAATGCCGAAAGGGTCTGTCGAATCTGTTCCAGTCCTCGCTCGAGCAGCGACACCGTCTTCGGCAGCAGGCGCGGGTCCTTGCGAAGGTTGCTCAGCGCGTTGAGCATCCCAGCAAGCGGATTGTTGATTTCGTGAGCGACGCCGGAGGTCATGCGCCCTATGGCAGCGAGCCTGTCGGCGGCGACGAACTGCTCCTGCAACTGCTCTTTCTCCCTAAGCTGTTGCTGCAGTTGCTCAAGCGAATGCTCCAATCTTGCAAGTTCGCTGGCGACCGGCGGCGCATGGTTCGACGCAGTGGTAGCTGCCGGGGCATAGGCCGACGACTTGAGCGCAGCCTCTTCCCCGAGTTGATAGAGCGCCTCGGTTACGCGGGCGACCGGGCTCGCTAGGCGGTGCCCGAGCCACCAGCCCAAGGGCAACAGAAAAGCCACCAACGCGAGAGCAATCAGCGACAAGGTTGTCACCGTCTCCTTGTAGCGCTGAGCAAACAGGGAGTGCGAGTAGCTCATCAACAGCGACCCGATGACTTCCCTGTCCGTCGAGAGCAGCGGCATCTTCACGACGGCATAGGTTTGCGAGGCTGACTCAACCTCGGTGATTGCGAGGTCTCCCGCCTGGACGCCCAGCGCTGCGGCGCGCCGCAATGGCTCGGACAAGCCCGAGATGTCCGACCGCACGGCGAATCGATTGGGGTCAGAGGAGACGAACACGCGGTTGCTGCGGTCGAGAACCACCACATCGCTACGTTGAACTCCACTGTCCGTGGTGGCGACGGCGCGGACGGCCTCGAAGGCTTCCCACACATCGTCGCGAGCCATGTGAACCACGAGCCCTCTGGCAAGCGATTGGGCGACGGCCGTTGCATGGTCGTGAAGGTCCTCACGGAGCCAGTGCCGAGCCGAGACCGCAATAGCGAGTGAGATGGCCAGCGCCGTGCCGATGGAAATCGCGGTGATGAGCAACGGTACCTTTGCCCGGTAGCTCCAGTTGCTTGGCTTCAGCAGCCGATGGAGGTCGAGGCTCATTTGGGGCGCTACCCAGCGCGGGGACCTGTCATGGCGACCAGGCTCGCGATGCCGTCAAAGACCTCTGGTTGAAACGTTCCGAAAGCGGTCAGGTTCAGTTCGTTGAGGAGACGTTTGCCGTTCGGCACGTCTGCCATGCCCAGAAGTGCAGCGCGAAAGCGCTGCTCCGTGTCGGCATCCAAGGTGCCGCGCGCTGCGACAGGTGGAAATCCATAAAAGTCGCTGCGCCACGCAACGCGGGTCTTTTCGACCAGGCCGGGCGCCAGTAACTGCAGCGTGTCCCAGACATACCCATCTACCGCTCCGCCTTGGGCCAACCCGGCAGCAACGGCCTGCACGACGTTCCGGTGTCCCCAGGTGAAGAAGCTGCGGCTGAAATGGCGGTCGGGGTCCACACCGGCCTTCATCAGCGTGGTGCGGGGGACGAGGCAGCCCGAATTCGAATCCGGGTCGGAATATGCGAAGACTTTCGCGCGCAAATCCAGCAGGGACGACGTTTTCGTGTCGGCTGCGGGAACGATGAGGTAGGACTGGTACCAGGGGCCGTCGCGATACATCGGGATGGAGACACCGTGCAGCTGCGCCTTGTTCACGACCCACGGGAAGCCGCAAATCCAGGCGGCGTCGAGCGCATCGCTTCGAAGCAGCACCATGATGTCGCGGTAGCTGCGCCTCTGGACAAACTCAACCGGCATGCCCATGGCGCCCGACAAGTGGGCAGCCCATCGCGCCAAGAATCCGACCTGGTCGTCAAGGAAGACAGGCGTCGTACCGAATCTGAAAGGGCGCGACGATTGGCCCGCAGCGGTGTGCGGCAAGAAAACAGCGCCCGCGCTCACGCACGCCAGCGCCGAAGCGCGCAGTCCGGCTCGAAGCACCTGTCGACGCTTCACTTCTGTCTCCTCAATGCCGACCACTGAATGTTACTGCCGCGTAACCCACGTCCGGTAGAGCGGACAAACCCCTGTTACGACACCGTAACGTGGCCTGGGGCGCGGGTGAGACATTTCCAATCAAATCAACGGCTTAGGTGATAGGGGTCGATTGGCACGGCTCTCGCAATTGAGTTCATGGCATCGACACCAACCACGCGAGGAGACCATGGATTCAACCGTCAGCCGTCGCACCTTCTTCAAGGTTTCAGGGGCGACCGCCGCAGGCGTCGCCATTTCAGGTCAAGCCTCCGCCGAGGCTGTCCAAGTCGAGCCAGGTCGCACGACCTTGCCCTATCCCCGAAAGCCCGTTGGAACGACCTCAGGACTCAAGCTCAACGAGGTGGCGAGCTTCAGCTATCCGGACGACTCTTCACCTTGCGCGATGGTCAAGCTCGGACGGCGGGTTCCGGGTGGCGTGGGGCCGGAGGGCGATATCGTCGCCTACAGCGTCCTTTGTACGCACATGGGATGCCCGGTCGCCTACGACGGGAAGGCGCGCGCCTTCAAGTGCCCGTGCCACTTCAGCCAGTTCGACCCCGAACTGGGCGGGCAAATGATTTGCGGCCATGCCACTGAGAACCTGCCGCAGGTGACCCTGAGCGTCGGCTCCGACGGCGCCATCACGGCGTCCGGGGTCCAGGGGCTCATCTACGGTCGCCAGTCCAACGTGCTGTGAGGAGCCTGCCATGACAAATCGCAAGGACCGTGTCGCGCTTCCGCCGGTGAACGCGCAGCGCACCAACATGACCTGCCACTTCTGCATCGTCGGCTGCGGCTATCACGTCTACAAGTGGGATGAGGGCCAAGAAGGCGGACGAGGCGAGAAGGAGAACGCGCTCGGCGTTGACTTCACGAAGCAGGTGCCACCGATGGCCATCATCATGACGCCGGCAATGACCAACGTCATCGAAGAGAGGTCCGGCAAGCGCTCGAGCATCATGATTGTTCCGGACAAGCAATGCGTCGTGAACAGCGGGCTGAGCTCGACCCGCGGCGGCAAGATGGCGACGTACATGTATGCGGCGGACGGCATCACGGCGGACCGACTGTTGGCACCGCGCTTCTACGCTCGCGACCAATGGGTCGACGTCGATTGGGACTACGCCCTCGCCATCTATGCGGGTCTTATCAAGAAAGTGCTCGATACCGACGGGCCAAAGGCTGTCGCGTTCTCAGCTTTCGACCACGGCGGCGCCGGGGGCGGCTTCGAAAACACCTGGGGTTCGGGCAAGCTAATGTTCAGCGCAATCCAGACGCCGACGGTTCGCATTCACAACCGGCCGGCCTACAACTCCGAGTGCCACGCGACGCGGGAGATGGGCGTCATGGAGCTGAACAACAGCTACGAAGACGCGCAGTTGGCGGACGTCATCATCTCCATTGGCAACAACCCCTACGAAACGCAGACGAACTACTTCCTGAACCATTGGGTGCCAAACATGCAGGGCGGCACCGTGGACAAGAAAAAGCAGATGTTCGGCGGCGAGTCGCTCGCGGCGGCGAAGGTCATCTTCGTCGACCCGCGTCGCAACGTCTCAGTCTCGGTCGCGGAGGCGGCGGCTGGGAAGCCGAATGTCCTGCATCTGGACCTTCAGCCCGGAACTGATGTTGCCCTGTTCAATGGGCTTTTCACCTATGTCGTCGACCAGGGATGGCACGACAAGGAGTTCATCGCTCAACGGACCAACGGCTTTGATGAGGCGGTCCAAGCCAACAAGCTGTCGCTCGATGAATGTTCGCGCATCACTGGCGTGCCGGTCGCAAAGCTGCGACAGGCGGCCGAATGGGCCTACAAGCCGAAGGCTGGCGGAGCACGTCCGCGCACCATGCATGCCTACGAGAAAGGCATCATCTGGGGCAACGACAACTACCTCATCCAGTCAGCGCTTCTGGACGTGGTCATCGCGACGCACAACGTCGGCGGCCGCCGGGGTACCGGTTGCGTGCGCATGGGCGGACACCAGGAGGGCTACACCCGTCCGCCACATCCCACCGGCGAGAAGATTTACGTCGACCAGGAGCTCATCAAGGGCAACGGCCGCATGATGACTTGGTGGGCCTGCAACAACTTCCAGACCAGCAATAACTCGCAGCAGCTACGCGAGGTGGTGCTGCGGCGCAGCCAGATAGTCAAGGAAGCGATGGCCAAGGCGCGCGGCGCGTCGCCGCCGCAGATGGTGGACGTCATTTACGAGGCCACCACGCGCGGGGGACTGTTTGTCGCGTCCATCAATCTCTATCCGACGATGCTGGCCGAAGCTGCGCACCTGATGTTGCCGTCGACGCATCCGGGTGAGATGAACCTGACCTCGATGAACGGCGAGCGTCGCATGCGGCTATCCGAAAAGTTCATGGACCCGCCGGGCGATGCGAAGCCAGACTGCATCATCGCCGCGATGGTGGCCAACAAGCTGCGCGCTCTCTACCAAGCCGAAGGCAACGCCAAGATGGCTGAGCGCTTCGCAGGATTCGATTGGAAGACGGAGGAAGACGCCTTCAATGACGGCTTCCGTCGCGCGGGACGGCCAGGGGCGCCGCCCATCGACAGCCAAGGCGAAGACACGGGGTATCTGGCAACGTACGACCTGCTGCGCAGAGCCGGCAACGATGGCGTGCAGCTGCCCATCAAGGAGGTCAAGGATGGGAAGCTGATTGGCACGCCGATGCTCTACACGGAGAAGTTCGGGACCAAAGATGGCAAGGCGCAGTTCAAGCAGTCGCCATGGCCCGGCTTGCCCAAGCCCGTCGAGGCGCAGAAGGCCAAGCATCGCTTCTGGATAAACAACGGGCGCAACAACGAGGTGTGGCAGACGGCATACCACAACCAGTACGACAGCCATGTCCGTGGCCGCTATCCGATGGCCTACATCGAGCTCAATCCCGACGATATGAAGTCGGTGGGTGCAAATGCCGCGGATGTGGTTGAGGTCTGGAACGACTACGGCTCGACCTTCGCGATGGTCTATCCGGTGGCGGACGCCAAAAAGGCGCAGGCCTTCATGGTGTTTGGCTACATCAGGGGCATCGCGGGTGACGTCACGACCGAATGGACGGACCGCAACATCATTCCGTACTACAAGGGAACGTGGGCGAGCATCCGGCGCGTGGGGAGCATCGAGGAGTACAAGCGCACGGTTTCGACCAAGCGGCGCTCCTTCGACACCGTCTGACCACATCCGGAAAGCGTGGCCATGGAAGAGAATCGCCTGTTGTCGGAGATGCTCAGTCGCCGTTCCGTCTCGCCGAAGCGGCTGTGTGGGCCCGGGCCAAGTCCAGACGAACTGGGCTTGATGGTTGACGCTGCACTTCGAGCACCGGACCACGCGGGCTTGCTGCCGTGGCGGCTCGTTGAATTCCCGCCGTCACTTCGGGAGAGGCTCGCGGACTTGTTCGCAGCGGAGAAGCTCCGGCGTGACCCTGTGGCACCGGCGGACGACATTGAGCGCGCCCGGGAGCACGCGACACACGCCCCTGTTGTGCTGGCATTTGTCGTGCGGCCACAGCGGCATGTTTTAGTGCCAACGCATGAACAGTGGCTCAGTGCGGGAGCAGCTCTCGGCAATCTGCTGCTTGCGGCTCATACCTTGGGGTATGGCGCCATCATGTTGAGCGGTGAGCGTTGCCAGGACGATGCATTGCGTGCGGCCTTGGGATTGACGCAACAGGAAACTTTGGCCGGCTTCGTTAGCATGGGCGCGGTCGCGAAGTCGCCGCCGCCTACAGCCAGACCGACGAGGAACAAGGTGCTATCAGCATGGGAACCGACCCACATGGCTGAGATGAGCGCTGACTGGCAGCGCCCGTAGCCAACTTGAACGTAGTTCGGCTTAGACGCGGCATGGCTTCCAGGCGCGCGCCAGCCATGGGGAGAGCGCACATCGTCAAACGACTCGGTCCGAACGGAGCGCTTATGGGGCGTGGCGCTCCTCTTGGCGAGGAGGAGCAAGCATCACTGCACATGGTGCATGGCTAATCACTAGTTCTTCAAGGGAGCCAGCCAATAGCCTTGCGAGCGGCGAGCGTTCGCGGTGGCCGAGCACGACGACATCTGCATGGAGCTCTCGTGCCTGCAGAACAATCTGCTCCGCTGGCACCCCTTCCGCAAGATGAACCTCGACGGATACGCCGGCCCGCGAGGCAACGGGCTCCAAACCGCGAAGCATTTGCCAAGTGTGGCGGCGCTCCGCTTCCAGCTCGAGTTGTGGTCGCTTGTGGCGGAGGTCAATGACTGCAAGCGCGTGAAGCTTCGCATTGAGGCCTTGTGCCAAATCGAGGCTCAGGCTCAACGCATTCTCCGAATGGGGCGAGCCGTCGAAGGCGATGAGGACATTGCGCAGCATAGGAACCCCTCATCGCTATATGGCGCGTTGATTGACCCGTTTGGAAAGTTCTTCAGCGCTTTCCCTGCGCTCGCTATATCGGTCCACCAAGTAGGGGCTGACGTCGCGCGTGAGCAGCGTGAACTTGAACAGTTCCTCCATCACGTCGACGACGCGGTCGTAGTAGCTTGAAGGCCTCATCCGACCAGCTTCGTCGAACTCAAGGAAGGCCTTGGCCACGGAGGATTGATTGGGGATGGTCAGCATTCGCATCCATCGGCCGAGTACACGCATCTGGTTGACGGCGTTGAACGATTGAGAACCTCCCGAGACCTCCATGACTGCAAGCGTCTTCCCTTGTGTAGGCCGAACCGCCCCTAAGGCCAACGGAATCCAGTCAATCTGTGCCTTCATGATGCCGGTCATGGCGCCGTGCCGCTCAGGGGAAGTCCACACCATACCTTCGGCCCACTGTGCGAGCGAGCGCAGTTCTTGGACTTTGGAGTCGCTCTCGGGGGCGCTATCGGGGAGGGGCAAACCTGCTGGATTGAACACCTTCACTTCGCCACCCATCGCCTCGAGAAGCCGAGAAGCCTCGAGCGTCAATAGCCGGCTGTACGAGCGGTCGCGCAGGGAGCCATACAGCATCAGAAAACGCGGTCGATGGAGGGACGGTTCGCGCGCAACCAGGCGGTCCTGAGTCGGGACGTCGAACAGCTTAGCGTCGAGCGCAGGGAACGTCGGTGGATTCTCAAACACGGCGCACTCCATCGTCGACAACCACTTCTCCGTCTTCCTTGGTGAACGAACCGAGCTTCGGCGATGGAAGAATCTCTAGGACCGCTTCCGAAGGACGGCAAAGCTTGGTACCCAGCGACGTAACCACAATGGGTCGATTGATGAGAATGGGATGCTCCATCATGAAATCGAGCAGGTCGTCATCCGACCACTTGGGGTCGTCGAGCTTCAGCTCACCATAGGGCGTTCCCTTTCGCCGAAGGACCTCGCGAACCGGCACTCCCATCGCGTCGATGAGGTGCTTCAGCTGCGCCTTCGAAGGGGGAGTCTTGAGATACTCGATGACCTTGGGCTCCACGCCGCTATGCCGAATCAATGCCAGGGCGTTGCGAGAAGTCCCGCAGTCGGGATTGTGGAAGATGGTGATGTTCGTCATTGCAATGAATGGTGCGCAGCGTCTGCACTACGCGCCGCGATGGCAGGCGTCGTGGCTTCCTGCGACGAGGGCAGAGGGACCTCGACAGCAGGTAAGCTCAGCGCCCTGTGAATGGCGACGCCGATGCCGGCGCCGACGAGCTCGGCGAGCACAAAGCCCGGCACGCTGGACGGAGCGATACCGGCAAAACTGTCGCTAAACATTCGGCCGAACGCAGCCGCAGGGTTAGCAAATGACGTCGAGGCCGTGAACCAGTACGCGGCTCCGATGTAGCAGGCCACCATGGCCGCTACGCGGCTCGGTGGAGCGCGCAGAATCACCAGCAGCAGTCCCGCCGTCGCAACCGTCTCGGCAATCCACTGACCAGTGCCGCTGCGGACCTTCGTCGAGAACTGAAAAATGGAGGCGTCGAACATCGCGTGCGCAAGCCAGGCGCCGAGCATTGCACCAGCCAGTTGGACGACGATGTAGGGTGCCACCAGAGAGCGAGGCATTGCGCCACGGGCTGCCATGACGAGCGACACCGCCGGATTGAAATGCGCGCCGCTCACGGGGCCGAATACCTCAATGAGGATGTACAGGCCGCCAACCGTGGCCAGGGTGTTAGCCAGCAAGGCGATGGCTACATTGCCGCCCGCCAATCGCTCGGCCATGATGCCCGAGCCTATGACCACGGCGAGCAGAAGCGCTGTGCCGAGGGCTTCGGCAAACAGCTTCCGGAAGATATCGCTCACATGGCCGCCTAGTTCTTTGAAATTTCTGCGAGGGCCTTTTGCAGGTCGGCGTCGCTCATCGTCTCGAGCGGCAACTGCAGGAGCTGAAGCATGCGATAGCCGACCGCTTGGCGCGTGAGTTCGAAGGCCACACGCTTGCCTTCGTCACCGCCCAGAGCGTTGGATGGGTCCGGATACCCCCAGTGCATCTGGACGGGACTCCCCGGCCAATAGGGACAGGTCTCTGCCGCGGCGCTGTCGCACACGGTGATGACGATGCGCATCTTCGGCGAGTTCGGCCCCGTGAACTCATCCCAACTCTTGCTTCGGTAGCTTTCCGTATCCACGCCCGCATTGCGGAGCGCCTCCAACGCGAAGGGATTGAGGCGGCCACTCGGTGCACTGCCTGCGCTGAATGCTCGGACGTCCTTGTCCAAGGCCTTCGCCCAGTGATTGAGCATGCCTTCGCTCAGGACGCTGCGCGCCGAGTTGTGAGTGCAGAGGATTAGAACGTTGGTCGACACAGCTCAGCTCTTTCCGATATCCTTGATTTCACGGTGAATCGCCATCGCATCCAGGCGCGCCAGAGGCAGCGAGAGCATGAGTTCGATGCGGCGCTTGAGCGTGATGGCAGCGTCACGGAACTGCTGGCGCTTTGCGGTGTCCGTGCCCTCGAAAGCTGCAGGGTCTGCAACGCCCCAGTGCGCGGTCATCGGCTGTCCTGGCCACACCGGGCAAACCTCGCCTGCCGCCTTGTCGCAGACCGTCAGGACAAAATCCATCTGTGGGGCGTCGGACTTCGCGAACTCATCCCAGTCCTTACTTCGGAACCCATCCGTAGGGATGTGGAATGACTTGAGTGTCTCCAGTGCAAGTGGATTTACCGTGCCATTGGGATGACTCCCGGCCGAGTACGCGCGGAAGCGCCCCTTGCCAAGGTCGTTCATGAGCCCCTCAGCAAGGATTGAGCGGGCGGAGTTTCCCGTGCAGATGAACAGCACGTTGTAGATTTTGTCAGCCAAGATGGTCTTCCTTCAGCAGCAGGATGAGGCGGGTTTGACGGCAACGCCGACTGGCTTGCCGCGTGTCGTGGGGGCGCAGCAGGAGGACGACTGCGCTTTGGATTGCCTTGGGCTTTCGCTTTCGCCAAACACGGGAATGTTGTCGAGCGTGTGGAACTGCTCCCAGGCGATGCCTTGCGGGTCGGTGACCCAATATTTCTCGCTACGTGCGTAGCAGCAGCTGGTCTCGCCCTGGTCGAGAAGCGCCATGTCGGCATTCTTGGCGCGGGCCTTCAGCTCGGCAAGTTCGTCCGCGTCGTCGGTCTGAAAGCCGAGGTGGTCAACCCCCACGGCGTCCCCTCGCGTCGAGATGGCGAAGTTGATGCGAGGGTCCTCGAGCATCCATTTGGCGTAGTCAGACTCCACGCGGGTGGGCTCGGCCGCAAAGAGCCTTGAGTAGAAGGCAATGCTGGCCTTCAGGTCGTCGACGTGTGCGTGGACGTGAAATCGCTTCATCTGTGACTCCTCGGTCGGTTTAGCATTTGCAAGACGCCTCCGCGTCGACGAGGCACTCTTCGCCTTGACAGCAGTTTTCGGTGAGATACCCCAGGACGCCATTCATCCGCTCATAAGCGGCTCGGTAGATGATGTTGCGGCTGGCTCGCTCCTGGGTCACCAGGCCGGCGGAGGCAAGTTCCTTCAAATGGAACGACAGAGTTGTCGCAGGCACGCCCAAAGCTTCTTGCATCACGGCAGGTGTAAGCCCTTGTTGTCCCGTGACCACCAGGGCCCGAAAGACCTGAAGGCGCACCGGGTGCGCAAGCGCTGCAAGTGATTGAATGACGTCTCGTTCTTCCATTTGTCCATCATACCGGCAAAGTCGTAGTATCGAAGAATTTCCCAGAATGGCAAGGGCGCATGGCGTACTGTGTCCATAACCCCTCAAGAAAAACCATGGTCCAGGCTGAACCCATCCTCTCGCTGCTGCGTGACGCCCCGCACTTCCTGTTCTTCACCGGCAAGGGCGGCGTCGGCAAGACTTCCATAGCCTGCGCTTGCGCGTTGGCCTTGGCCGACGGGGGGAAGCGCGTGTTGCTCGTCAGCACCGACCCGGCCTCCAATCTCGATGAGATGCTCGGCGTGTCCCTGTCGGACCAGCCGCGCGAGGTGCCGGACGCTTCGGGGCTTTGGGCCATGAACATCGACCCGGATGCGGCCGCTGAAGCCTACCGTCTTCGCGTCCTGGACAAGATGGCAGCAAGCAGTTCGACAGCAGAGCGCGAAGCCGTCCGTGAGCAACTGTCGGGAGCCTGTACGACCGAGATTGCGGCCTTCGACGAGTTCATCGGCCTGCTGGCGGGCGATGCCACGGGCTACGACCACGTGGTCTTCGACACCGCTCCCACCGGGCACACCTTGCGGCTGCTAAGCCTTCCCAAAGCCTGGACCGGGTTCCTTGAGGGGAACGACCGCGGGGCCTCGTGTCTTGGGCCACACTCCGGCCTGAAGATGCAGGAGGAGCGTTTCCGGACCGGTCTCAAGGCGCTCTCCGATTTGGACCAGACGTCCGTCGTACTCGTGACGCGCGCCGACAGTGGCGCTCTTCGCGAGGCGGCGCGCACGCATCGGGAACTGCTGCAGTTGGGTTTGGCCAACCAGCGTCTTCTTGTGAATGCGGTGTTTAGGGCAACCATGCCCGACGATGCGGTGGCCGACGCGTTGCAGAGCATCGGTGAGGAGGCCCTTGCGGAGATGCCCGATGCCCTGCGAGCGCTACCGCAGGACCAAGTGCCCCTGCGCTCGTTCGACATGGTGGGATTGCCAGCGTTGCGAGCCATGCTCACACCCCAGACGACCATCGCGGCAGCGGATGCAATGGTGCCGGTGGTTCCCAGAGAAGTTCAAAGGCTTCACGCGCTGGCCGACGAACTCGCACAGCAGGACCATGGACTCGTGATGGTCATGGGCAAGGGGGGCGTGGGCAAGACAACCATTGCTGCGGCATTGGCGGTTGCGCTGGTCCGGCGCGGAAAGTCGGTGCATCTTTCGACCACGGACCCTGCCGCGCATCTTGCCTCGACTCTGGAGGGCCAGATGCCTGGCCTCGAGGTGAGCCGCATCGACCCGGTCGCCGAGACCCAGCGATACATCGACAAAATCTTGGCCAGCCGTGGCAAGGACCTGGACGAGCAGGGCCGCGCACTTCTGCTCGAAGACTTGCGTTCACCGTGTACTGAAGAGGTTGCCGTCTTTCACGCCTTTTCGCGGACCGTGGGCGAGGCTCGTGGTGCTTTTGTCGTGCTCGACACGGCCCCCACCGGGCACACCCTGCTGCTCATGGACGCCACTGGGGCATACCACCGGCAGATGGCGCGCGAGTTTGAGGGCAAAGGAACAGGCCGCATAGTGACCCCGCTGATGCGTCTTCAAGACCCGGACTACACGCGCATCATCATCGTCGCCCTCCCCGAAGTTACGCCCGTGTCGGAGGCGGCGGCGCTGCAGGACGACCTTCGCCGCGCCCAAATCGAACCGTTTGCCTGGGTCGTCAACCGCAGTTTGATGGCAAGTGGGAGTCGGGACCCGCTTTTGGCATCCCGGATGGCCGGCGAAGCGAAGCAGTTGGACAGAGTGCGAGACCTTGCTCACCGGACGTACGTGGTGCCTTGGTCTGCGAAGCCATTGACGGGGATTACGGCGCTGCTTGCGCTTTCCAAGTAACGACCCGAGGGGTCGAAAGAACTCGTCGAGGGCGCGCGGGCGGCTGCTTTCGAAAATACGAGACGCCTGCTTTGGGCCCCGGAGCGGCTGTGCGCCCAAGCTCGGGAGCAGCCATTCGAGGCCCTTGCCGAGCGTCGTTTGCGGCGTGCGCGTCGAACGCACGCTCAATGTCCACCGGGTGGCTCGGCGTCTATGGCCGTCATCACAAGATTTGCCATCACTCGTTCTTCCTCGCGCGGGCTTTTTTGCAAAGCCGCTACTGTGCCGCGCCTGTCCTGCATGGCCTCGTCTTGGCTGGCCTTGAGTTTTCCTTCAAGTCTCTCAATCGAAATCTCAATTCCCACGATGGCGCCAAGCAGCTTGTCGACGTATGAAGCGGGGGCTTCGGAGAGCCGCCACGGCGCCTCCTGCCTCACCTCATGAGCGTCAATGAGCCGATTCAACATATCCAGTAGCCAACTGCGTTCCTGAACAGCGCGCGCAATACCGTGCGCATGAACGACCGCATAGTTCCATGTGGGCACGACCATCCCATGCTCCTTCTTGCCGGGGTACCAGCCCGGCGTGATGTATGCCTGCGGTCCTTGGAACATCACCAGCGATGAGGCATCGCTGCTCAGTTCGCGCCAAATGCCGTTGGCTCGAGAGACGTGGCCAATCAGGGTGCCGAACGCGCCTCTGCTTTTGTCCAGCAAGAAGGGAACATGGTTGGCGATGAGGGCGCCGCCGGCCTGGCAAACCCATGCTCCAAGGGGATGTGACTGCATAAGCGTGAAGATGGCTTCTTGATTTGTCAGTTGGTGATGCTTGGAAACGTACATGTCATTCCACAGAATCGTTGAACGCGGAGGTCAGAAGCCCGCGAAGACCCGACCTGCCAAAAGCGCCGCCAACACCAGCATGGTCAGGCTAATCAAACCGTCCAGCATCTGCCATGCTCGCGGCCGAGCGAACCAAGGTGCGAGCCAGCGCGCGCCATAGCCCAGAAGCCCAAACCAGAGCACGCTGGCCGTGCCTGCGCCTGCGACGAACCACCCACGTAGGGTTCCGGGTTGCTGCGCGCCGATGCTGCCCACCAAGAGCACGGTGTCCAGGTAGACATGGGGGTTCAGCAGCGTGAAGGCAGCGGCCTGCGCCATAGCCGCACCCCGGCCAATGGCCGTGTTCCCTTCCGCCGCCCGCAGTTGATGCGGATGGCGTGCGCGGCGGAGCGCCTGCACTCCATAGACTGCCAAGAAAACGGAGCCGGCCAGTGCAAGCGCTCGTGCCAGCCCGGGACGCTCACCCAAGGCCTGCGCCATGCCCAAGACGCCCGCGGCGATAAGCACCCCGTCAGCTACCGCGCAGAACAACACAATGGTTCCCACATGCTCGCGGCGCAGCCCTTGGCGCAGGACGAAGGCATTCTGAGCGCCAATGGCAATGATGAGCCCCAGACTGAGGGCCAAACCCTGGATGAAAACCGGCAAGGCCAGCGAGGCGGAGTCTGAGTGCTGCATGGGTGGAGCTTGCCCGCATGAACGGATGAAGGCAAACTATCTTTCCTAAGGCAGCTTTAGCAAACCTTACTTGATGTTGGACTATTCAGCGCTCTCCGCTCTTTCCGCAGTCGTGCGAGAAGGAAGCTTCGAGCGCGCAGCCCGCGCCCTGAACGTGACGCCTTCGGCCATCTCACAGCGCATTAGGCTGCTGGAGGACCGTATCGGTTGCGCGCTGGTAGTGCGTGGGCAGCCCTGCCGCGCTACGGAAGTTGGCCGCCGCCTCTGCCAGCATGTGGACCGGGTTCGCCTGCTGGAGCAAGACCTCGAAGGAGCCGTTCCAGCGCTGGCGCCGGAGGGGATTGCACGGGTGCCCCTACCCGTCGCGGTCAATGCCGATAGTCTGGCGACATGGTTTGCTCCAGCCGTTGCTGAGTTCGCGGCAGCAGCGCCGGTGCTCATGGAGATAGCCGTGGATGACCAAGACCACACGGCAGAATGGCTGCGCAGTGGCGCGGTGCTGGCCGCCGTGACCGGCAGCAGCCGTGCCCCCGCCGGATGCAACAGCCGGCCATTGGGCTCGATGCGCTATTTGCCCGCTGCCAGTCCGGAATTCATGGCCCGTCATTTTGCCGACGGCGTCGGAGCGGGTAGTCTGGCCCGCGCACCCAGCCTCGTGTTCAACGCAAAGGATGAGTTGCAAGCCCAGTGGGCACAACGCCTTTGCCATCGGCACGTCGAGCTACCGCGCCACATCCTCCCGTCGACCCAGGCGTTCGTGACGGCGACCTTGGCCGGCATGGGGTGGGGCCTCCACCCGCAGGCGTTGGTTGCTCCGCACTTGAAAGACGGGTCGCTTGTCGAACTGGTACGGAAAGCGCCACTGGACGTCCCTCTGCACTGGCAGCATGCCCGTGCGGCCTCCGCGCTACTCGATGGCTTGACCAAGCAACTTGTCGCAGCCGCCCGGCGGGCTCTGTTGCCGCCCTGACTCGGCCTGAGGCTCGTATCGCATTCGCCTTGTTCGCAAACGAGCATCGGACCGAGAAGGCGAACTCATGCTTGCACTCCTACAAGCTGACTCGCAATCTCCCACAAACGACCCGCGTTACCCGCATCGACGGCATAAGGCGCGACCCCAGTGAAGTCAACTGGGCGGCGCTCCACGACCATTGCCTCGTTGCAGTCCTCGAAGTAGCGGCCGCCTACGCCCTCCAGTAGCGGCGATGCGGCCAGAAGCACAGACGTCGCGGCGCCCTGCTCGGGGGTCTTCCTGCGTTCGGGGGGAGTCTTGAGGCCGCCCGTGTGCTTCTGGAGGTTGGTAGCAATGGCGCCAGGATGAACGGCGTTGGCGAGAATGCCCTCGTGCCGCCAACGGTGGGTTGCTTCCACGGCCATCAACACGCAAGCGGTCTTGGCCTGGGCGTAGGCAGCAAACGGCTCGTACGGACGGAATCTGAAGTGCAGGTCGTCGAAGACCACCGGCCCGAGCAGTTGCGCGCTTGAACTGAGTGAGACGATTCGCGCACCCCCAGCTTGCTTGAGCGCGTCGTGCAAGCCGTGGGTCAAGGCAAAGTGCCCCAGGAAGTTGGTGGCAAACTGCGTCTCCCAACCTTGCGCTGTGGTCTGCAGTTCCGGAATCGCCATGACACCGGCGTTGTTCACGAGGATGTGAAGCGCTCCGCTCCACTGCTCGGCGAAACGGCGCACAGAGTCGAGGTCGACCAAATCCAATGCCGCGACGCGAACATCACCCCTGTGGGAGGCACGGAGTTCACGCGCAATTTCCTCGA
Organism: Variovorax glacialis; assembly: GCF_051216375.1. Classification (NCBI taxonomy): domain Bacteria; kingdom Pseudomonadati; phylum Pseudomonadota; class Betaproteobacteria; order Burkholderiales; family Comamonadaceae; genus Variovorax; species Variovorax glacialis. The sequence goes on from NZ_JBPJZT010000007.1 coordinate 426,373, forward strand.
CGGCCTCTGGGCGCCGGACGGCAAGCGTCACCTCCGCGCCGGCATTCACCAAAGCCCGCGTAGTTTCCAAACCAATGCCTGACGCACCACCTGTAACGATGGCGCGCTTTCTGGAAAGGTCCACGCCGCGAAGCACTTCGCTGGCGGTCGAATGGAACCCGAAGGGGGATGTGATACGTGACATGAGCAATCGCCTTATGGATATGGAGCGGAATAGTAGGGGGCGAGCATTGATTTGATAAGGAGCACAATGGTGCATACCACGATGCAACGTATTCATCAATAGATACCACCGCCCCGCATAGCTTTCATGAAGCGCACTGAACTATCCGCCCTGCAGGCCGTAGTCGCCGTTGCTTCGCACAACAACTTCAGAGCTGCTGCAGCCGAACTCGGACTTTCGCCTTCGGCCATCAGTCACGCGGTCTCGGCCCTTGAGGAGCGGATGGGCGTCCGACTGTTCCATCGGACTACGCGCAGCGTCTCCCTGTCTGAAGCAGGGCGGGGTTTTCTTGCCCGCGTCGCTCCGGCATTGAAGGAAATCGAAGGCGCAATTGATTCGACGACCGCGCTCAGCCCAACCCCGGCCGGAACGCTGCGCATCAATACGTCAGAAACTGCTGCGCACCAGGTTCTGGGTACCTACGTGCGCGAATACCTCAAGCGCTATCCGGACATGCGTGTTGACATGGTCACGCAGGGGCGGCTCATCGATATCGTGGCAGAGGGATTCGACGCCGGCGTGCGGCTGAGCAACTCCGTGCCTCAGGACATGGTGGCGGCTCCCTTTGGCCCGGAGCAAGGATTTGCAGTAGTGGGCTCGCCAAGTTACTTCAAGGGCCGAGAGATTCCGCGTACGCCTCACGACCTCCAATCCCATCAGTGCATCCGCAATCGTCTCCCAAGCGGTTCGCTCTGGCGTTGGGAATTCAGCAAGCATAGCGACCAGATTTCTCTTGACGTCGATGGACCTCTAACGCTCGACAACAACCTCTTGCGTCTTGAGGCCGCCCTCGCAGGCCTCGGCCTGGTCTACATCAATGAGTGGTCAGTCCGCAAGGAAGTCCGGTCCGGGCGACTCCTGCCTGTGCTGCGAGACTGGACGCCGCCCCTTGGCCGCCTGGCCTTGTACTACCCTGGCCATCGGCACGTGCCGGCGGGTCTGCGCGCCTTCGTCGATGTCCTGCGCGAGGTCGATACAAAGTCCAAGTGAACATCGGCATCGCATCGCCGTGATGTCCGTACTGGATGAGATTCGGCAACGGACTCGGGGCCTGGGGTATTCGCGATACACGCGGCAATGCCGATGCGCGCGAACCTGCGTGCGAGGCTCGCTGCGACGTCGCCGGTACCGATGATGGCGTAGGTCATGGAATGTTCAGATGGCTAAGGTAAGCCCGCCGGGGCGGGAAAAAGTCCCGCGTCAGCTTTGCTTGATTAGGTTCTGAAGAATGAGCGGCCCCCCCATGTCAATCAGAGCGCCGCCTTCGTTGATGTTCCCGAGCGAGACAGGGGCAAAGCCCAGCTCGCCGACCAGCTTGGCAATCGAGGCCTCGGCACCTTGGTCATTGCTCGACACAAACATGACGCGCCGCCCGCCGCTTTCGGCGGGGTCCTTCGCAAGCAGCTTCGCCGGCAACTGGTTGAAGGTCTTGACCAACTTCGCACCGGAGAAGGCAGACGCCACCACTTCGGTGGAGGCCCGCCCATTCAGTTCCTCCGCCGAGACGCCGTAGGTGTTCATCGCGTCGACGACGACCTTGCCGGACCAGTTCGTCAGACCACCGGCGACGGCGGTGTGCGCACGGAACGGGACCGCTAAGATGACCACGTCGGCTTTGAGTGCGTCTTGCAGGGTCACGGGAACGACCTTGCTGCCGAGCTCCTCGGCCATCGCCGCGATGGATTCGGGACCACGCGTGTTGGCGATGTTCACGGCGATGCCACTGCGGACGAACTGCTTGGCCACGGAGGCGCCGACATTGCCGGAGCCGATGATGGAGTAGGTCATGAGAAATGCTCGAATGAGATGAGTTTTTTGGAGGGGGACTGGGTGACTTAGACCGTGATTTCGGCGATGTTTTCGAGTGCTCGTGCCACGGCGGCCTCTTTGGCCTCGGCGCTAGACGCGAGGCCCTCCGCGCGCACCACCGTCACGTCGGTCATCCCCAGGAACGCCAACAGGCCGAGGAGGTAGCTCTCCTGGTGCTCGAACGCGGCGCCCGGGCTCCCAGCCGAATACACACCGCCGCGCGACGATGCAATGAAGGCCTTCTTGTTCTTCACCAGGCCTTCCGGGCCGGCGGCTGTGTAGCGGAAGGTCTTGCCTGCCACGGCGATGCGGTCAATCCAAGCCTTCAGCGGCGTGGGAATCGACAGGTTATACATCGGCGCACCGATGACCAGGACGTCCGATGCGAAGAGCTCGTCCATGTAGGCGTTGCCTTTGAGTAAATCGGCGGTGATGGTTGTGTCGTCTGTGGCTGCGCCCTGGAAGGCAGCCATGTGAGCGCCCGACAGGTGCAAAGCCGGGTCGGCGGACAGGTCGCGAGAGACTACGCGGATGCCTGGGTGCAATGCTCGTTGTCGCGCAACGAGTTCGGCGGAGAGCTGGCGACTGACGGATGCCGTGCCGAATACGCTGGAATCGAGATGAAGGAGTTGCATGGGGTGCCTCTAGGCGGTGAAGGGTTGAACTGCGTGGCTACTTTCGAACTCACCGTCACTGCGACGAAAGCCGACTGGATGTCGTCGGTTGTCTTGGGTTGAGATGACTCGATGGACCTGACTGTGCCGGGCATCTCCCATCCTGAATAGACGGTATATTGAGATGTAAACCATCTGTTTTTGGGATGGAAGGAATCTTCGATGCTTGACGGTGTTTCCCTGGACCAGCTTAGGACCTTCATCGCGGCCGCGGACGAAGGCAGTTTTTCCGCGGCGGCCAGGAAGCTCAAGCGCGTTCAATCCGCTGTGAGCGGGTGGGTCGGCGGGCTCGAAGAGCAGATAGGGGTCGTGCTCTTTGACCGTTCGGGCCGATTTCCGAAGCTCACCGCGGAGGGCGTGCTGCTGCTGGCGGACGCCCGCAATATCGTCTCCGGGGTGGACACGCTCAAGGCCCGTGCCAAACTCATGGCGTCAGGGCTCGAGGCGGAACTTTCGGTAGTGGTCGATGTGTTCTTCCCGACCGCTGTCGTCGCCGCAGCCGCCAAAGCATTCGCAAGCCAGTTTCCGTTGACGCCACTACGCCTCTTCGTAGAGGGACTGGGCGCGGGGTATCAGCCGGTGCTGGATGAGCGTTGCAGTCTTGGGATTCTGGCGGCGCTGCCGGTCGCATTTCCATCGCTTGTGAACGAGCGCATCGGTGAACTGGTGCTGGTCACAGTGGCCGCGGCGAGCCATCCTTTGGCGGATGTGGGACATCGAATTCCCAAGCGGACTTTGGCCAGGCACGTGCAACTCGTCCTGACGGACCGGTCGAACTTGATGGAAGGCCAAGACTATGGGGTCATGTCGCCCTCGACCTGGCGTCTCGCGGACCTCTCGACCAAACACGCATTCCTCAAGGACGGTGTAGGGTGGGGAAGCATGCCCCTTCACATGGTCGAAAACGACATCGCTGCCGGCAGGTTGGTTGTTCTCGACGTCGAGGGCATGCCGCCGAGCGGCTTCATGTTGACGATATCCGCAGTCCACCAAGCTTCAACGTCCCCTGGGCCCGCTGCCAGGTGGTTCATCGACCACTTGAAGGCCAGCACAGCCAGCGGTCTGCTGGAACAAGAACACGCCTGACTGCGTATAAATCCGCTAGGAGCACGGCAAGGCTCTGTGTGTCCGTGCATTTCTGAGGCGAGTCTGGAGGACCGAATTTGGCCGACTGTAGTCGGCCGGCGAATTCCCTGACCTCAGGTTGTTCGCAAACTGGACGGTCGCGGCGAATGCCGAAGTTGGCCATGTAGCGACGTCTCCCGATTTCCAATCATCCTTGGCCTATCTCCAGGACGTCACCGTTGGTCGGCGTCGCGCTCTCGTGATAGACGTCATAGAGGTACTGCGCAAGTTCCTCACGAGTGACCTCGTCGGGAACGGCAAGCTCCATCGGCCGGCGCTTGCCATCCGTACCCATCAAAGAGCAGGACCATCGGTCGTCAACCCGTTCGATAGCGACGATTCGACCGAACACATTGAAGACGTACTGCATCGCTTTCTCCTACAGCAGTCAATCTTGCGCCAGCTCGCAATATCTGGTCCCACTCCGCATTCCGCGCCGGGCAGACGCTTACCGTCCGTTGCTCATCAAGCGCCTTCAAGGACTGCAATGCTCTGCAGGACTTCCGGATGCGCCGGGCCTCACTTCTCGCCAAAGGACGCCGATACGGAGTCTGTCTGCTGCTTGTGCACATTGACAAGGTTAGTCAGTATCAAAGGATACAGTCGGGCATATGGTGACACTAAAGGAGAAAGTCATGGCTCAAACGTACCTGCTAGTTCAAAAGCAAATTCAGACTCTGCAACGCGAGGCAGAAAAGCTGCGTATGCAAGAGATGAGCGGGGTCATTAACCGCATCAAAGTCGCAATCGCCGAGTACGGCATCACGGCCGAGCAACTCGGCCTCGGTTCCGCGTCGCGGCGTGCCATCGTGAAGAATCCCGGCAAGGCTTCGGGTGCTGGCAAAGCCAAGTATGCCAATGCGCAGGGACAAGTCTGGGGAGGAATGGGGCCTCGCCCTGCGTGGTTGCGCGCGGAACTGGAAGCGGGCAAGTCGCTCGAGGACTTCCTGGTGAAAAGGGGCCCAGCCAAGGCAAAGCCGGCCTCTACCAGAGTCCCAAAGGGCGTGCTGAAGCGTCGCGCGAGAACGCAGTATGCGGACCCGGCGAGCGGCAAGACTTGGGCAGGCATGGGACCTCGGCCCATGTGGCTCAAGGACCTGGTCGCCTCTGGCAAGACCCTCGAGGAGTTTACGGTTTAGACCGAGGAATTGAGTTAAACCGCGAACATCTGGAGCCGCTATCGGCCGAAATCAAGCGGCCCGCCTTCTGGAACTGCAAGACAAACGGCGCCGATGAGACGCCGCTTGAATGCCTACAGACGACTGCACGCCAGTACATGCATAGCGCCCGATTCTTGGCTCACCCGCAGGTGGTGCAAACGCCCGGTTGCGCCGGGCGCGCTCGGCCATCATATTCCTCCAATGGCGACAGAGTGCGCCGAAAGAATCCCAGGAGGGGAAGAGCAATGGCTGCGAAGCTGCGTGCAATCAAGGCTGACATCACGACGTTGCAAGTCGACGTCATCGTCAACGCCGCAAACTCGAAACTGCTGGGCGGGGGCGGCGTCGACGGTGCCATTCACCGTGCTGCCGGGCCCGAGTTGCTCGAGGCGTGCCGAGCATTGGGTGGCTGCCCTGCCGGCAAAGCGAAGCTGACGAAGGGGTTTCTGCTGCCAGCGAAGCATGTCGTGCACGCGGTTGGGCCTGTGTGGCAGGGTGGGCGGCAGAATGAGCCCGAACTGCTGGCCTCGTGCTATCGCCGTGCGCTGGAGCTCGCGACATTGGTCGGCGCCAGGTCCATCGCGTTTCCCTGCATCAGCACCGGCATCTATCGTTATCCGTTCAAACAGGCCGCGCGCATTGCTGTCTCCCAGGTCCGGGCGTATGTAGCAGCCGATGATGAATTCGAGGAGGTAGTTTTCTGCTGTTTCTCGGACGAGGACCTCGCGGTGTACGAAGCGTTGTTGCAATCGCCAGGACTGTCTCCGGCGGCGCCTCCTCCAGGTGCCTGACGTAAAATTCGTCGACTTGCGTCATGCGGCCGCCACTGTGAGCAGAGGAGGACCATTCGGTTTACCTTGGCGTCATCGAGCGCGTGGTGCACGCGCAGTCCGTTCCGTCGATGCAATCGCCGTCCAACATTGAGCAGGCGCCGGCGCATGCTCCCCCAGAGGCCAAGAACGCTTACCGAACAGTCGCCAGGCAACCCATCTGGGAACAAGCGGGAAAGCTGCATAGCGTCGCGAGGAGAGTCGCAGACAAGGCTTGAGGGGCCGAGCTCAGATAGCCGTGCGCCCAGGTCGGCCCGGAGTTGGTGGAGCTGGTGGAGCGGGAGGGCGACGCTGCCGCCATCGAGCAATGGAAGGACGTTTGCCTGACAGAATGGGCTGCACTCTGCAGGCTCGATGCCCGTCACCTCGGCGTAGAACGTACGCAGACCTGATTCATCGATAAGACCGATTGATATCAGGTCGGCGTCGTCGGTCAGGCCCGTGAACTCGGTGTCGAAGAAGACCCTCACGCCGCCCAACCCGACCTGCCGAGCAGCAATCTTGACGACATCTCGACGAGCAGGACGCAGACGCTCTGTTGGCGCAGGTCACATGGCACCGCGAGTTCCGCGACTTCGCGCGCGGGGCTTGTCGAGTTGAGGGTGGCGACCCATGCGGCCGTGTCGATGGCGACGGTGACGGTTTCCTTCTCGACAGACTCATCGAGGTCTGGCATGGTCAACCGGGCATTGGTCCATTGACCGCCCGCCAGCGAGGGAAAGGTCTCCATGACAGATTCCCCCGCCATAGCGGCTATGCACTTGAGGCGTTGGTCCCACGGCGACTTGAGCTTGGGTGTCTGTAGCAGGGTCGGCATCGTCTGCTTCTCCGTTCCTTCCCAATGGCTGAAAACATCGAAAGTGCTCGACGGGATTCCTAGCGGCGGCGACATGCTGCCGAGGATGGTCTCGCCCGACTTTGCTTGGACATAGATTTCACACCGAACTCCGGGCTCTTTTTGCCGAACCGATTCGCGTGACCGACGCAGCTTGGCGGCCTGTGCGAAGGCGTTGTCGAAGAGGAGAGGCAACGACCGCAAGTCGCTAGGCGCGGAATAATTTTCAGATGCAGTCTCGCGCAAGGCAGGCCGCGACCGTGGCGTTAGTCCATTGCATTCAATCCATTCCCTGGCGGCAGCGATGTGCTCAAGCGTCAAGAACGGATATGTCGCCTGCAGTCGCGCCGCCGCATCGCCTGCATCGATACAGGCGAGGACGATGTCAATCGGGACGCGCGTGCCGACAAACACTGGGCGCTCGCCCATGACCGCCGGGTCGATGTTGACAAGCGCTTCTTTTGAGACTGGAGGCGCGGGCATCTCACTCATCCTTGGTTGCGTGGCGTTGGACTCCGTTTGGGGGAGGGGTTCCTCCGTCGGACACCAGGGAGTCGATGACTTTGCCTCTCTTCTTGGGGGCGGTCTTGGCAATCTGTTCGTGCTCCGATTGCGTGAATGGCTTCAGACTACTTGACTTGCCTGCCGGCAAGCTGGCCGACTCGCTCGGGAAGCGGCTGACATTCAGGTACTTGGTCGGCACCGCGGCTGTTAGCCAAACACCGTTCTCAGTTTGCTGAAACTCGAGCCCGGCACGATTCATCGCATAGCTGTCGACAATCAAGACGACGGCCACGCCTCGTCTGCTGCCAACAGCGACTGCCGCTTCTTTCGTTGCAGACAGATGAACAGCGTGCCGTGACATCGGCCGCAACCCTTCTCGTCGAATCGCGGCAAGGTTTTTGCGGACAGTGCCGTGATACAGAACCGGCGGTGGCACTCTCGTGCTGAGCTTGAGGTCAACCTCCACGGAGTGTCCCTGTGCCGCCCGAATGCGCCGGCCGTCGGCGGCCATGGTGAACCGCCTCTTGTCGTTAGTGGCGACAATTTCCTGAAGCTGTTCGCGCGTGATGGCGCATCCATTGCGCACAGCCCCTGCTAGCAAGACGTCGACATCGCACCAGCCGCTTGCATCCAGCCTGATTTTCCACAGGTCGGGCTTGTGACGCAGCACACGTGCCAGGAGCCGCGAAATTGGGAGCAGTTCGGGTCTCATTGTCAGCGCGTTTGGGCGCGCGTCAGGGACGAGGAGCGTCTGGGTCTGCCCAGAACAATGGAGTTGCCTGCGCGCTATGGGCCAGATGGCTCGCATCAGGATAGTGCCGAAGGAGTGCCTCGGCGGCGCGCTTCAAATATTCTTGAGAGGAGTTTGTGAGGCTTCCTTCCGCAAGTTGGCTCAGGAATCTTCTCGTCTCTAAGACAGCCCGAGTCCGCTCAGATGGCGTCGTCATTCAGTACCTCCCGAAGAGTTTGGAAAGTTTTGAGCGCATGGAGCGCGGCCGCCGGCAGCGTGCATCGTGCGAAGCTTTGTCATCAATTCCGCAAGAACGGCGGGCTCGCTGATGCCGAGCTCGTCGTGGGTGCGGACCAATTTTTCTCGACACCACGCCGGCCAATGCAAATCGTCATCATCGAGGGCAAGCCAGTCCCTCGGCCTTCGCCGAAGGACGTCAGCCCAGATTTGCAAGCCTCGCGGGGTCGCCGCGAAGCTGGCCTCGTGCATCTCGCTGTGATACGTTGCTCCAATGACCCGTTGTTGGAGTGATGGGGAGAGCCGCTTGGCGGCTTTGGAATACGTGTAGTGCCGTACCCACGATGTCGACAGGACAATCTTCAGGTTCGGATACGGCTCGAGAACATCGACAAGCATCTGAGTGTGCTGAAAGAGCGGGTAGCACCCGGGGGCCTTGATGTATGGTCCGCGTCTTGGGTGCCACCAAACATCTTCGTGGTGAACAACCCCGTCGTAGTCGAGATAGAGCACCAATTCGTCGCGTCCACGTGGGCCGCTAGTGCTGGCGAGGCCGGTCATTGTCGAGGCTCTTCGGGCGGTGCCCACCATCCCGGCAGTGCGATTGCTGTCAGGTACAAATCCGAGTGGCTCGGGTAGTGCCGCAGTAGTGCTGTGGCGTAGTGTTGAAGCTGCTCGGGCGATTCCTGCATCCGCCCTGCGGCCAATTTCTTCAGGAATCTTCGCGTTTCGACAACCGCTCTTGTGCGCTCACTCGGTATCGTCATGATTTGAGCCTCCATGCTGCGCCGAGCGCAGCTGAAACGCCGTACGGAGCTGCAGGTATTCGCGCTCGGACAGCCCGACACCTTCCGCGCACAGCACTATGAATGGCATGTGCTCTTCCGGCTGGCCGGCAGCTAGTCCAGTGCCCGAAAGGTGGTCATCGAGCACCACCCATTTGTCAGCAAATTCCGGGTGCGCTGCCAACCACGCATTGATTTCATCCCACCTTATGCCGGGTAGTGCGCCTTTTGGTGTTGCCAGGTCCGCATGCAAGTTGTCGACAACGAAGCCGGGACCAGCACGGACCAGAACTTCTCGTAGCTTGTCGTCATCGAGAATCCACCACCATGACGTCGAGAGCACGTAGAACGGAGCGAACTCGTCGTGGAGCCGGCGCAGGTACGCGCATGCATTGGCGTCAAAGAGCTGCTCCCAGAGGTCGCGCGCTCCACTATCCGCGTCCTCGTCTTTGCGCGAAAGCGCAAGCGCCACGTCGTAGCCACCGTACGGCTTGTTCAGGCACAGCACGTCGTCGATGTCGAGAAGGAGCACTACCTGGTGTCGCGCTGCATGCCCAGACAAAGTGCTTCCCTCGACTGGCGTCTGAACACCTGGGTTGCGCAGAGCGGGATGTGGGTCAGCGGACATGGAAGTAGTGCGTGGGGCGCGACAATCATCTTGGCCGGTCGAACGACAAGCGTGATGGCCGGTGGTGAGGAGTCGAAGGCGGCGTAGCCGCCGTAGACGACGAGCCACCGGCGGCGCCGGTTTGGTGGGGGTTCACGATCGCGGGTTCAGGTCTCAAGAAGAGGTCGGCCCCGTGTCAGGTTCCCGAATCACCGATCAGCAGGTACGCCTCTACATGAACACCCGCAAGAAGAAGTCCCAGGAGTTGGCTGCAGCCAAGGCCGGCATCAGCGAGCGCAGCGCGCGACGCATCGAGAGCGCGGCGACGCTGCCCTCGCAGAACCCGCGGCGCTACTGGCGCTCCAGGCCTGATCCATTCGCTGATGTTTGGGAGACGGAGGTCGTTCCGCTGCTCAAGAACGCGCCGAAGCTGATGGCCGTCACGCTGCTACGCAAGCTCCAGGACGATCACCCACAGCGCTTCCCCGATGGCATGGTGCGCACGCTGCAGCGCCACATCCGCCAATGGCGCGCGGTGCAGGGCCCACCCAAGGA